>NZ_SMJW01000321.1 GCF_004348335.1 Actinomadura bangladeshensis
CTCAGGGGCGGGCCGTGCGGACCTGCGTGACGTACAGCCGGATCGGCGGGACGGGCTGCAGCGGCCGCGGCGGGCGCACGCGCGCGGGCTGCGGCGGCAGGGTGCGGAGCCGCGCCGCGGTCGGCCGCTTGCCCGCGAGCCGCGTGCGGGCGGCGCGCAGCCGCCGGCGCGTCACCCGCTGCATGCGGGCCTCGGTGCGGCGGATGAGGCGCAGCCGGAGCAGCAGCAGCGTCACCGCGGCGCCGAGCGCGGCGAGGAACCCCGCCTGGAGCGCGGCCATCTCCGCGATGGTGAACGGCTCGGCGGGCAACCTGCTCAGGTTCGACACCGGGACGAGCGGCCCGGACGCGGGCGCGATCTGCGGCGTCGCGGGCGCGATCGGCGGCAGCGCCACCTGCGGGCCCTTCATGCCGGCGAGCGGGTCGAAGGCGGGCGGCGTCAGCGCCGGGACTCCGGTGGGGAACCGGGTCGGGCTGATCCCGGGCGGCAGCGCCCCGGACGGCGAGGTGATGATCAGCTTGTAGCTGCGGGACACGCTTCTGGCCTTCGCCGCCGACACGGCCGCGCGCACGGTGATCACGCCGGGTTTCGCGGTGGACGGCGCCCGGACGGTCGCGATCGCCGCGGCCCCGCCGGCGCCCACGCTGCCGAGGTTCTGCGTCCCGGGGCTGACCGTCGCTCCGGAGGCCGACATCTTCAGCACGGTGCCGGTCGCGGTCGCGTTCGCCGACGCCACCCGCACGGTCGCGGTGATCGAGCCGCCGGGGCGCATCGTCGCCTCCGACACCGTCAGCGCGAGCGACAGCACGGGCGTCTTCGGCTCGCCCGGCCGGGTCGGCGGCGGAGTCGTCGGCGTCCCGGTCGGCGGGTCCGTGGGCGTCCCGGTCGGCGGGTCGGTGGGCTCCCCCGTCGGAGGGTCGGACGTCGGCGGGTCCGTGGGCGGATCGGACGTCGGCGGGTCCGTCGGAGGGTCGGACGTCGGCGGATCGGTGGGCGGGTCCGACGTCGGGGGGTCGGTCGGTTCCTGAGTCGCCGGCGGGTCCGTGGTGGGGGTGTCGGTGGTCGGCGTGTCGGTCGGCGTGTCGCTGACGGTGGCGGTCGGCGTCGGGGTCTCGTCGGCGAGCACCGGGTGCACGCCGACGGTGCCGATGAGCGTGACCGCGCCGAGTCCGGCCAGGACCGAGACAGCCGATCGTGAGCGCACCCCGAACGCACCTCCATCGCCTCGCGGCCGTCCTGCCGAAATTGCGTTGAATTCGATGGAAGCATGCGGTGATTCAGCGGATCAACCCCGTGTGTCAAGGTCCGTCCGAGGTGCTCAAATTCGACCTGCGCCGCATTTGCGGTTTATCAACCGGTGCTTATTTCCGCGGGCGGTTCCCGGTCCCGTGCGGCGGACGCCCGCGGCGCCGCGGCGCCCCGCTCGCGCAGCCGCATCGCGCGCAGCACCGCCTCGATCGCGAAGCGCGCCTCGGAGTCGGCGAGCCGGTCGCCTAATGTGCTCTCGACCTGCCGCATCCGGTAGCGGACGGTCTGCGGGTGGATGCCGAGCTCCGCGGCGATCTCGGTGGCGGTGCCGCGGGTCGTGAGCCAGACGCGCAGCGTCTCGAGCAGCCGGTCGCGCTGCCGGGCGCCGAGGCCGTCCATCTCGCCGAGGTGGCGGCGGGCGAGCTGGTCGATGAGGGCCTGGTCGGACAGCAGCCAGATGGTGATGAGGTGGTCCTCGCAGTCGGTCACCGGGGCGTAGTCGAGGACGCCCGTCTCCACCAGGCGCAGCGCGTGCCGCGCCCACCGCAGCGAGTCTGCAACGCCGGTGGGCGGCACGGGCAGGCCGACGACGAGCTGCCCGTCGGGCAGGACGCGCAGCAGCGACTGCCGCCGCTCGGGGGTCGGTCTCCCGGGGACGACGAGGAACGGCTGGGTGGCGGTGAGGTCGGCGAGGACGTCGGCGTCGAGGGCGGCCCGGACGTAGCGGGCGCCGGGCGGGGCGACGACGGCGGTCACCTCGTCCGGGATCGTCCACCCGGCCTGCTCGGCGGCCTCGGCGAGGACGCGGGGTGCGCCGGGCGGGCGCAGCAGCAGTTCCAGCAGCCGCCGCCGGTGCGCCTCGGCCTCGCCGTCGGGGCGGGCGTCGAGGTAGCCCTCCAGCGCGAGCGCGGCGAGCTCGTCGATGTAGGCGAACAGCGCGTCGGCGAGCTGCGCCATGACCTCGGGCGCCACCCGGCGGCGCGGCCCGACCTTCATGACGCGGCGCCAGGCGACCTGCGCGCCGATGCGCAGCGCGGCCTGGAGGGTGTCGAGCGTCCGCCCCTCCTGGGCCTCGAACCGGCCGAGCCTGCGGTAGGTCTCGTGGTGGCGCTCGCGGGGGGCGAGCGGGTTGGCGACGCGGTCGACGAAGTCGGCGAGGGCTCGCTCGACGCCGATCCGCAGCGCCTCGACGTAGGGGTCCTTGAGCGGGCGCCCGTACTCGGGGATCGACCGGCGCACCTCCTCGATGATCTCCTGCGCGAGGCTGGGCAGTTCCGGCCGCATCAGCAGGGCGAGCCGGCGCGGGAGTCTGGCCCGGCGTTCCACCGTCCCCCGCGTCAATGCCTGCTGTGCCATGGGCACACCTCCAAGGCGCCGCCGCCGCGGACCGGGGCATGTCGCCGGGCGGGGGCACCCGGCCGTCCGGACGGTCGACCGTATGACGTAACGCGGTGGGCGCGCCGAGCGGGGGACCCCAGCACACCCCCCGCTTTCTGTGAGTTGAAGCACATTGAACTTAGATCAAATACGGTTCGTCAAGGTAAATGGAAGGTAAAATCAGCAGTCTGTGGCGTTGTCGCCACATTCGGCGTCCCAATTGGGACGTGCCCATTTCAGCGCGCTCGCCGCTCCCGCATTCGGTGGGCGCGCAGCACCGCGTCCAGGACGAAACGCGCCGCCGGGTCGGCCAGTTGCCGGTCGAAGGTGACACTGATCTGCCGCATCCGGTAGCGGACGGTCTGCGGGTGCAGCCGGAGCCGGCGGGCCGCCTCCACCGCGTTCCCCTGGGCCTCCAGCCACGCCCCCAGGGTTTCGGTCATGCGCATACGCCGGGTCCGCGGCATGCCGGCCAGCGCGGCGAGTTCGCGGCGGGCGAGTTGGTCGAGCAGCGGGCCGTCCGACAGCAGCCACAGCTCCAGCAGGTGCCGCTCGCACAGCGTCGGGCCGCCGTCCTCCAGCAGGCCCGCCTCGACGAGGGCGAGCGCGCGCCGCGCCCAGCGCAGCGAGTCGCCCGCCTCCTCCAGCGGGACGGTCAGCCCCACCGCGAACCGGCGCTCGGGCAGGGCCCGGCCGAGCATCGCCGCGCGCTCGGGGCCGTACCCGCCGGGGATCAGCAGGTGGGGGGCGGCGTCGGCGAGGTTCACGAGCACGTCGCCGTCGAGGGCCTCCCGGATGCAGCGGGCCCCGGCCGGCATCGCGACCATCGCGACCGTGTCGGGCAACTCCCAGCCGGCCGCCTTCGCCGTCCGGGCGAGCGCGCCGCTCGCCGCGCCCGGCCGGAGCACGAGCCGCAGCAGCCGCCGCTTGTCGCCGGGTGGTTCGTCCCCCGCCGACCGCACCTCCAGATACCCCTGGACGGACAGGGAGGCCAGCTCGTCGTTGTAGGCGAACAGCGCCTCGGCCAGCCGGGTCATGACCTCGGCGGGCAGCCGCTTGTCGCGCGCGACGGCCGCCACCCGCCGCCACGCGACCTGCACTCCCACCCGGTAGGCGGCCTGGAGCGCATCGAGCGTCCGCCCCTCGTAGGCCACGGTGCGGCCGAGTTCGCGGCACAGCTCGTCGCGGCGCTCGTGGCCGGCGGCGATGCCGGAGACCTGGTTCAGGAAGGCCGCCATGGTCTGCTCGACGGTGACCCGGAACGCGTCGGGCACCGCCGTCCCGTCCCGCTCGGCGTACTCGGGCACCGCCCGCCGGATCTCCCCCATGATCTCCCCGGCCAGCGACGGCAGCTCGGCGCTGAGGATCGCGATGACCTGCGGCGGCAAGGCCCCGGGACGGCCCCCTCTGCCGGTGAGGGTCTCCGTCATTCGGTCCCCCTCCCGTCCCGGAATATCCGCATGAATAAACGGTAGCCCAGAGTTATCCTGGCACGCACCATTCCGGGCGATATCTACGCGTCAGTAATAACGCCGGTACTCACCGGGCGACAAAAGCGCGCATACCGAATGATCAGCGAACGACAATGCCGCCGGAATACCGCAGCCGCCCCGTTACAGCCCTCCCTCGCGCCCCTCGTCCCGCGATCGGCGGAGCGCAACTCTCAGCGAGCCGCCGCCCGACGCGAGGCATCGCCGATCACCCGGCCCTGGCGTCACACACCACCCCAGTCGGAACTATGGCCACAACTCCGCCATAGCGCCATGTAACGATTTTCCCTCACCGTAGTCAGTTGAACACCGTTAGTGTCCAGCTCATGCCCTCCGCCGACCACGAGCTGCCGATCGCCCTGCTCCAGGACCAGCCCGCGCTGGCTCCCGAACTCCTGCAGGCCGTATCTGGCATCAAACCCCCCGAATACGAACACATCGGACTTGGATCGGACTCCTTCACCGACAACTACCCGACCGAGTACCGGGCCGACACGGTCGTCATCCTGGGCGAGCCGAAGCGCCCGGACCTCGCGATCGTCGTGGAGAACCAGCTCAGACCGGACCCGCGCAAGCGCTTCGTCTGGCCCGTATACCTGTCCACGCTGCGCGCCCGCCGCGAGTGCCCGGTGACGCTGCTGGTGCTGTGCCCGGACAAGGCCACGTCCGCCTGGTGCCGTGCACCGATCGAGACCGGGCACGAGGGATGGGCCCTGCGGCCCTGGGTACTGAACCTCGCCGAGGCCCCCGCGGTCGTCGACGTGGAGAAGGCGCGCGCACTGCCGGAACTGGCGATCCTGTGCACTCCCGCCAACGCCGACGGCCCCCACCGGAAAGCCGTCCTGACCGCCTTCGCCGAGGCCCTGGAGGTCACGGACCGCGACAGGGGCAGCAAGTACCATGACTACGTGCGGTCGAAGCTCTCCGAAGCCGCGCGAGACTGCTTGGAGGAGATCATGCAAGCGGACGTCTACGAGTGGCAGAGCGACTTCGCCCACAAGCACATAGCCGAAGGCAAAGCCGAGGGCAGGGCCGAGGGCAGGGCCCAGTCAATCCTGAAAGCCCTCGAACTACGCGGGCTATCCGTCGACGATGAGTCGCGGAAGCGCATCACCAGTTGCACGGACCTGGAGCAGCTCGACGCCTGGTTCTCCCGCGCCTTGTCCGCCCGGACCGTCGACGAGATCTTCGACTGACACGCGCACCTTTGGACCGCGGCTCTCCCCTTCGCGGCGGGCCGCGGTTCTGCATCCGGGAGACGGCCAGGGGCAATTCCGTCATTACACCATGTAGCGATTTTCTCACCCCGTCGTCACCCGAGTACCGTTAGCGTCCATCTCATGCCCCCCGTCAAATATGACAAGTTGCGCGACATGATTCGGGACCGTCCCGACATGGTGGTGGAGTTGTTCCAGGAGGCGTCCGGGATCGAACTCCCCCGGTACGACCTGATCTCGGTCCCGTGGATAGGTTTCGTCGACCAAATGGCGACCGTCCTCATCGGTGACCCGGATCAGCCGGACCTCATGATTCATGTGGAGCTCCTCTCCGAGATCATCCCGCAGAGGCGTTACTCCTGGCCGTCCTACTTGGCGCGTCACCGGGCCTATTACAAGTGCCCGGTCACCATGGTGGTCCTGTGTCCGGACGAGGCCACGGCCGAATGGTGCCGGCAGCCGATCGAGTGCGGGCTCGATGAGGGATGGATCCTGCGCCCCTGGGCGCTGAACCTCCTCACCGACATACCCGCCGTCACCGACCTGGACAAAGCCCGTGCAACGCCGGAACTGACCGTGCTGAGCATCCTCGCCCACGCTGACGGGCCGGATCAGGACGCCGTCCTCGGGGCCTTCGCCGAGGCGATGATGGTCGTGGACCCCAGGGACGCCTGGCGGTACCAGCGGTACATACGGTCACAACTCTCCGAGTCCGCGCGATCCCGCCTGGATGAGATCAGTTACGCCAGGAACAAGGCAAGGAGGGCCGCGAAACTACTCTTCATCGCTCTGGACACACTCGGATTCACTGTCGATGATGCCCTCCACGAGCGCATCACCACCTGCCGGGACTACGACCAGATCGAGACCTGGATGCGTCTCGCCTTCAAGTCCCAGACCCTGGACGAGATCTTCAACTGACGTGCGCATGCGTTGCGACCCGTGGCTCGGCCCTCGGCGTCGAGCCGCGCTTTTCCGGCGTCCGTACGCGGCGGCGTACAGGCCGACCGCACGGCGCCTCTGCGGCGGAGGACATACCGAACGCGACCGGGCGACGGCCGACCACGCCGACCACGCCGCCCGCTGCCAGGTTCCCATCAGGTGAGATCGATGCGCCCGTTCTTCACGGCGTCGAGGAAGGCCGGCCACCCGCTGACAAAGCAGAACAGTGGCCCTCACAGTTCCTTGCCTGGACGGCCGCCGCCTCGCCACGCTCGACGTGTTGGCCCACGTCTCCACCGACAAACGCGAAGCCAACCTCGCGACGAATAATGAGATAGGGACCCGCAACCAAGCCCGCGTCCGCAGCACGGAAGTGACCATCGCACCGGCAACCTCACCTCACGCCCCCCTCCCCCGCTTCGTTGATCTGCGGCGTGTTGTTGTTATGGGGGCGTCCATAACAACAACACGCCGCAGGTCAACGGGACGGGCGGCGCGCGTCGAGGGCCTTGCGGATGCGGTTCACTACCTGCCGGGGGTTGCGGAAGAGTCCGTCCTTGTTCACGCGGATGACGATCCAGCCGTCGTCGATCATCCGGCCGTCGCGTTCGATGTCGCGGCTGTACTGGCCGTGGTCCTGCTGGTGGTGCAGCCCCTCGTACTCGATGGCGATCTTCACGGCGGGGTAGGAGAGGTCGGGACGCGCCAGCCAAACGCCCCAGTCGTTGAAGACGTCCTGGTTGGCGACGGGCCGAGGAAGGCCGGCGTCGACGAGCAGCATCCGCAGCCGCGTCTCCGGCGGTGAATCGCTTCGTGGTTCCAGATGAGTCATCGCGAGCCTGGCCTTTCTGACTCCGCGACGCCGGTAGCAGTCCTTCAGGAATGCGTTGAGGAGTTCTCGCGTGCTGATCTGCCGCCTCAATATGTGGTCCCCCGCGATGATGAGGTCGATGCGGGGCACCGAGGCCGCCAGTTCGAGGAACAGCCGCTCTGGGCCGATCACGCGGCGGCCTTTTTCCTCGCGCACTTGCCCCGCGGGAATCGCGTAGCCGTGCAGCTTTAGCTGCTTGATGCGAGGGACGGTGGACGCCGAGGCGGGTACGGCCGCGTGGACTCGTAAGTCCCCGTCCGGCACCGGTACGCCGTACAGGCGAGCTGCGGTCACCCCACAGAAGACCGCGTCCGGCGGGAGTATCAGCGCGGCGGCGTCGCAGCGGACCTGGATGGAATCTTCCAGGCTCGCGGGCGCGTACACGTCGTGGAGCACATGCCGGTACAGCCGGGAACGGAGCTGCTGAGCCGTCACGCCCGCCTGCACCGCCTCAGCCGACCGAAATGGACGATTTTGGAGAATATGTGGAATATCACGGGGGGTTCTCACCATCAATTAATAACCGCCGCAGCACCACGCCGCACGCCCCGTGACTGGGCCGTATCCCACTTGTTGATCTGCGGCGTGTTGTTGTTATCAAGCGGCTCATAACAACAACACGCCGCAGATCAACTAACCCCGCCGGACGTGTCGGACGTGTCGGACGCCGCCGCGTTCCCGTCGGGGAGGTCGCGGCTGCCACGGTGCCGCGTTTGAGAGGCGGTCAAGGAGCGGTGGATCGGCATGCGGATGCTCGGTGGCCGCCTCGCCCACGCCTTCGGATCGCGCAACGAGCCGGCCTCGTCCGGCCACCGGGCCAGCGCGCACGAGG
>NZ_SMJW01000322.1 GCF_004348335.1 Actinomadura bangladeshensis
CTCGGCGAGCGTGACGCCGCCGGCGGCCCAGTGCGTCGGCGGGAGCTCCTGGACGAGCACCCGCACGCGGGCCGGGTCGGTGCCGGTGGCGCGCACGACCGCGTCGTGCACCTCGGCGATCAGTCGCCGGATCTGGTCGGGCGGCCGGCCGGCGGCCAGGCTGATCTGGACGAGCGGCATGTCGGGACCTCCTTCGTCAGTGCCACTGCTGCAGGGAGGGGATCAGCCGCAGCGCGTTCCCGGCGAGGACCGCGCGCTCGGCCGCCGGGTCCAGGCCCTGCCGCCGGACCGCGGCGACCGCGTCGACGTCGGCGAGATCGAACGGCAGGTCCGTGCCGAGCAGGACGCGGTCGTGCCCGGCGTCCTCGATCAGGCGGCGGAGCGCGGTGTCGTCGAAGACGGCGGTGTCGAAGTACAGCCGGCGCAGGTAGTCGCGCGGCGAGTGCGGGATCGTCCGCGACTCGGCCTTGCGCGTCCAGCCGAGGTCGAGCCGGGGGACCAGGCCGGGAAGGCAGCCGCCGCCGTGCACGAGGCAGAGCACCGGGTCGTGCCGGTCCAGCACGCCGCCGAAGATCAGGCGGGCGGCGGCGAGCGCGGTCTCCGCCGGATAGCCGAGCAGCTGCACCAGGTGGAAGTCGCGGAGCCGGGCCGGGGACGACGCGCGGCTCGGATGCACCAGGCAGAAGGCGCGGCGCTCGGTGAGCAGGGCCCACACGTCCTCGTTGACGGGGTCGTCCAGCTCGCGGCCCCCGCCGAAGGTGCCGGCCGTCAGCCCGGCCATGCCGAGCTCGTCCAGGCAGCGGGCCGCCTCGCGGGCCGCTCCGGGCAGGCCCACCGGCACCGTGCCGAGCGCCGCGAGCCGTCCGCCGCCCTGCGCGACGTACTCGGCGAGCGCGTCGTTGGACCTGCGGGTGACCTCCATGACGAGGTCGCCGTCGTCCGAGGACGAGCCGAACACGAACGGCGGCGCCGCCACCAGTTGCAGGTCGATGCCGGCCGCGTCCAGCGAGGCGAGCCGGCGCGGGACGTCGTACTGGTCGGCGGGCAGCGGGATCCGGGCGCCCTTGGCGACCCCGGACACGGCCGGGTCCAGCAGCAGCGTGCCCGCGTCGATCCGCGACAGGTCCGCGAGGCCGCTGTCGGCGAGGTGGCGGAGCAGCGGCATGGGCATCGCGTGCGCGTGGACGTCCACGGCCGCCGGCCCGCCCGCTCCGCGAGGGGCCCCCGAGGCGGCGGGCCCGTGCGTCGGTGTCATGCCTGTGTCATGCCTTCCTCCGAGCCTAGTTTCAGATAACCATTATGATGGATTAGGTCGCGGCTGACAATCTTCCGGATGGTCGCGCAGGTCGGCGGACGGTAGTTGATCAAGCGGCATTGACTCTAACCAATATGGTGGTTAGAGTCGCGCCGAACGGCGGACCGCGCCCGGTCCGCGCCGGTTTCCGCTGGTCGGATGCACAGTCGAGCAAGGAGTGCCATGTCGAAGATCTCGGTCAGTTCGAGCAACGCGCCCAAGGTCGGCTTCTCCGCGGGCACCGTCCCGCCCCTGTCGCAGGCGATCGTCCACGGCGACCTCATCTTCTGCTCCGGGTCGGGCCCGCTGGACCCCGCGACCCGGGAGATCGTCTCCGATGACATCGCCGCGCAGGTGAAGCAGACGCTCACCAACCTGCTCGCGGTCGTGGAGGCCGCCGGCGGCACCAAGGACTCGATCCTCAAGTGCAACTGCTACCTCCGCGACGCCGCGCAGTTCCCCGAGTTCAACCAGGCCTACCGGGAGTTCTTCGCCGACTGCGAGAGCTTCCCGGCGCGCACGACCGTCAACGCGCCGCCGCACCGCGCCGGTGTGAACGTCGAGGTCGAGTGCATCGCCGCCGTCGTCACCGAGCAGAGCTGAGTGGAGGAGCGGCCATGACCGTGCCGTACCGCATGCCGGTCGTCGACCTCGACGCGATCGCCGAGCGCCTCGGCGAGAGCGGCAAGCGCGTCGAGGTCCTGTGGCAGGAGAGCGAGTCCCTCGCCTTCGTCGCGCGCGGACGCGAGTACCGCAGCGAGTTCCACCTCAATCCGAGCGACGAGGTCATGTACACGATCCGGGGCGAGCTGCGGCTGCACAGCCGCCAGCCGGACGGCACCGAGGTCGTCGATGTGATCCCGGAGGGGTCGGCGATCTTCACGCCGTCCCGGCTCCCGCACTCGCCCCGGTTCGACCCGGACGCCTTCATCATCGTGATCGAGCGGCTCCGCCGGCCCGGCGAGCTGGACCGGTTCCAGTGGTACTGCCAGAACTGCGGGGAGTTCCTGCACGAGGAGTCCTGCCACATCGCCGACTACTCGACCGACCCGGTCGGCGAGGCGTACCAGCGCTTCTTCGACGACGTCGAGGCCCGCACCTGCAACGGCTGCGGCGACGTCCTGCAGCCCTACTGAAGCCCCACCCCCACCCCGCTTCGCGCCGCCCGGTGCTCAGGGAGAGACATGGAACGAACACAGGTCGCCATCATCGGGGCGGGTCCGGCGGGCCTGCTCCTCGGCCGGATGCTGGAGCTCGCCGGGGTCGACGCGGTGATCCTGGAGCACCGGACCCGCGCCTACGTGGAGGGCCGGATCCGGGCGGGCATGCTGGAGGACCGCACCGCCCGGCTCCTGGACGAGCTCGGGCTCGCCGACCGGATGAACCGGGAGGCGGCCGTCCACCACGCGTTCGAGATGCGCTTCGACCGGCAGCGCTACCGGATCCCGATGGCGGAGCTGACCGGCGGCTGCACCGCCGTGATGTACAGCCAGCAGGAGATCGTCCGGGACGCGATCGAGGCGCGGGTCGCGTCCGGGCTCCCGCTGGAGTTCGACGTCGACGACGTCCGCCTCGACGGCGTCGACACTGACACGCCGACCGTCCGCTACCGCGCGGCGGACGGCACCGAGCACGTCCTGGCCTGCGACTTCATCGCGGGCTGCGACGGCTTCCACGGGGTGTCGCGCACATCGATCCCGGCCGGGGTGCTGACGTCGTACGAGCACGACTACCCGTTCGCCTGGCTCGGCGTGCTCGCGGACGTCCCGCCGTCCACGTTCGAGCTGATCTACGCCTGCCACGAGCGCGGATTCGCCCTGCACAGCATGCGGTCGAGCGAGGTCAGCCGGTTCTACCTGCAGGTCCCGCCGGACGAGGACCTGGCCGCCTGGCCCGAGGACCGCATCTGGAGCGAGCTCCGGACGCGGCTCGGCACCGACGACGGCTGGACGCTCGCCGAGGGCACCGTCACGAAGAAGAGCATCACCGCGATGCGCAGCTTCGTGGTGGAGCCGATGCAGTACGGGCGGCTGTTCCTCGCCGGGGACGCCGCGCACATCGTCCCGCCGACGGCCGCGAAGGGCCTCAACCTCGCCGCCGCGGACGTCCGGCTGCTCGCCGACGCGCTGTGCACCTGGTACGAGTCCGGCGACGACGCCGCCCTCGACCGCTACTCCGGCGACGCGCTCCGCGGCGTCTGGCGGGCGCAGCAGTTCTCCCGCTCCATGACGTCGCTGCTGCACCACGACCCGAGCAGCCCGATGGAGTGGCGGTTGCAGCACGCCGAGCTGAAGCACGTCTGCACGTCCGAGTCGGCGATGAAGAACTTCTGTGAGAACTACGTGGGATACCCGCCGGTCGGACGCATCCACCGGCGCGGCTCCCAGACGGAGAAGGCCACCACATGACCACCGACACCGGTGCACTCGACCGCGCGGCGGAACGCCTGGACACCGCTCAGCACACCGCCACCGCGGTCGAGCAGCTCCCCGCCGGGCTCACCCCCGCCGACGCGTACGCGATCCAGGACGCGGTGATCGCCCGCCGCCTCGCCCGCGGCGAGCGGCCGGCCGGGCTCAAGCTCGGCTTCACCAGCAAGGCGAAGATGGCGCAGATGGGCGTGTCCGAGGTGATCGTCGGACGGCTCACCGACGCCATGCGCGTCCCGGACGGCGGCGAGGTCGCGCTCGGCCGCTTCATCCACCCACGCGTCGAGCCCGAGGTCGCCTACCGCATCGCCCGCGACGTGACCCCCGACGACGACGAACTGCCCGTCGACGCGGTCGCGCCCGCGCTGGAGATCATCGACTCGCGGTACCGCGACTTCCGGTTCAGCCTGCCCGACGTGATCGCCGACAACGCCTCGTCCGCCGGGTTCGTCGTCGGGCCCTGGCAGCCGCTCGGCGCCGACCTGGGCGACCTCGCCGTCCGGCTGACCGTCGGCGGCGAGGTTGTCGAGACCGGCTCCACCTCCGCCATCCTCGGGCACCCCGACCGGGCCCTGCCCGCGCTGCTGGAGATCGCCCGCCGCCAGGGAATGCCGCTGCGCGCCGGGGACGTCGTCCTCGCCGGCGGCGCCACCGCCGCGGCCCCGTTCCCGCCGGGCCGCGTCAACGTGGACATCACCGGCCTCGGCACCGCCTCCGTGATGGGCACCGCACGCTGACGCGGGGGAAACGAACGGAGTGAGGCAGATGTTCAACGTGCTCTAATGAGGAATCCCGGTCGTTCGCGGCCGGGAGGAATCGCTTCCCTGCCCAGCGCCCAGGCGCCGGTCCGGGCGTTCCCGTCGGCCGCTGCACGCACGATCCTGGCCGCGAAGACATGTTGGACGTAGGCACGCAGGTTGAAGCGCCACCGGCGTCAAAGGCAAGACCGCCTTGCAGCGGCTGGTGTACGACGAGGTAAAGGCGATGGGCTTGTCGGCGCAGCCGGCGATTCACTGCATCCGCAAGGCCGCGGGCGCCTACGCCGCCCTTGCCCAGAACCTGAAGGCCGGCAATTACGGGCCGCAAGGTTCGCGGCGCCGCGTGGCGCGGCGGCCGCTTCTACCTGTACGCCACCTGCGACGTCCCCCATGCCCCCGAGTACGTGCCCGACGGGTTCACCGGAGTGGACCTGGGCATCATCAACATCGCCACCACATCCGACGGCACCAACCACTCCGGCAAGCACGAGGCCCTGCCGCGCCGGGCCCGTGGCGCTGTCGGCCGTTGCGCTCACCGGCTGCGCGTCCGGGAGCAGATGTCGGCGGAGCTCCGCCGGGAGGCGACCATCTAGATCGATCGCACCATGCGAAAGGTGGGCCGGACGTCGCCGTCCGGCCCACCTTCTCGTCATGTCAGCCCTTCGGCTCCTGGATGAGGTCGTCCAGGTTGACCGGCTTCTCGATGAGCTTGTACTTCTGCGTCAGCCGCACCAGTTCCTCGATCGAGTCCCGCTGGAACGTGGTCGGCCAGGCGATCATGTTGATCTTGGCCGCCTGGTCGGCGGGGATCTTGGCGTAGGAGGGCAGGATCTTGCGGACCTCCTCGGGGTGGGCGTTGGCGTACTCCAGCGACTGCCGCACCGCCGCGTCGAACCGCCGCACGACGTCCGGGTTGCTCTTGGCGTAGGCCTCCGAGGTGAAGTACGAGGCCACCGCCAGGTTCGGGTGGGTCTCGGAGTAGTTGTTCAGGACGGACCGGGCACCGCGCTCCTGCAGCGAGGTGACGAACGGCTCGCACTCCCAGGCCGCGTCGATGCGGCCCGTCTCGACCGCCGTGACCATGTCGGGGAAGCCGATCTCGGTGAACTTCACGCCCTCCGGGTCGACGCCCTTCTTCTCCAGCGCGGCGCGGATCGTGACGTCGCCGATGTTGTTGAGCGTGTTGACCGCGAGGGTCTTGCCCGCCAGGTCCTTGACGTCGCGGATCTTGCTGTCCTTCGGGACGAGCACCTGGCACGCCTTGTTGTTGTCCGGCGCGATGCCGACGCCCGGCGTGATCGCCTGCAGCGGCACGCCCTTGCTCTTGGCGATGATCAGCGACACGTTGTTGGAGAACCCGAACTGGTTGCTGTTGCTGACGACGGCGGGCACGATCGCCGCGCCGCCCGCGGCCAGTTGCGGCTCGACCTTGAGTTTCTGGGCGCTGAAGAACCCCTGCTGGACGCCGAGGTACAGCGGGGCGACATCGGTGATCGGGATCAGGCCGACCTTCACCGTGGTCACGCCCCCGGCGTCGGTCGTGCCGGAGGCGCCCCCCGAACCGCACCCGGCGGCGGCCAGGCCGACCGCGAGCGCCGCGAGGCCCACCCGGAGTCGACGCCGTCGAATCGTTCCCATCATGGCTTCACTCCTCTGAGCGGAGACGCGGCATCAGGCGCCGCTTAAAGTCGAACGATTATCATCATTATGATTCACAGGTCAACGGTGCCGCCAGGTCAAACCGCCCTGATAACATACAATCGTTATGAGGAATCATGCAGACGACCACATCGTCCGGGCCGGCTCCGTCATCACCATGGACGCCGCGCGGCCGCGCGCGGAGGCGCTCGCGGTCCGCGGCGGGCGCATCGCCGCCGCCGGCTCGTTCGACGAGGCCCGCGCCGCGCTCGGCGAGCACGCGCCGGTGCTGGACCTCGGCGACGCGACCGTCCTGCCGGGGCTGATCGACACCCACATGCACCTGCTGTGGACGGGCCTCGCGCACGTGCTGCTCGACCTGGCGGGCGAGCGCAGCATCGAGGGCATCGTCCGGGCGACGCGCGCCTGGGCCGACGCCCACCCCGAGGCGCCGTGGGTGGTGTCGTCCGACGGGTGGGAGATCGAGGACGTCGCCGAGCGGCGCCTGCCGACCCGCGAGGAGCTCGACCGCGCCTGCCCCGACCGTCCGGTGCTGATCCTGCGCTGCGGCCACGAGGGCGCGGCGAACTCGGCCGCGCTGGCCATCGCCGGCCTGACCGACGGCACGCCCGACCCGCCCGGCGGCCGCCTCGGCCGCGACGCGGCGGGGCGCCTCACCGGCGTGCTGATCGAGCCGCCGGCGATCGAACTGGTGCGCCGGTACATGCCGCCGCAGGACGACCGGACCCGCCGCATCGGCATCGCCGCCGCGGCCGAGCAGGCCCTGGCCGCCGGCCTCACGTCAGTGATCGAGCCGGGCCTGCGCACCGAGGAGCTCGCCACCTACCAGGGCATGCGCGAGGACGGCGAGCTACCGCTGCGGGTGACCGCGATGCCGCTGCTCGTCGCCGGCGCGTCCGTCGAGGACGAGATCGCGCGGCTGTCGGGCATCGGCGTGCGGTCGGGCTTCGGCGACGACCGGCTGCGCCTCGGCCCGGTGAAGGTGTTCCTGGACGGCGGCGGCTCGCTCGGCACCGCCTACCTGCGCGAGCCGTGGCCCGGCCGGTGCGGCGACCACGGCCAGCTGCTGCTCGACCCCGACTCGATGCGCACGCTCGCGGCGGGCCTGGTGGAGCACGGCTGGTCGCTGGGCGTGCACGCCGTCGGCGGCGGGGCGCTCGACCTGCTGTTCGACGTCCTCGACCATGCCAACCGCGTGGCCCCGGTGGAGCCGCTGCGCTGCCAGGCGATCCACGCTTACCTGACGCCGTCCGAGCAGAACATGGCCGACGCCCGCCGGCTCGGCGTGGTCGTGGCCACCCAGCCGACGATGCAGGAGCAGTTCGCCGACCGGCTCATCTCCCAGCTCGACCGCGAGACCGCCGCGGCCGCGACGCCGCTGGCCACCTGGCACCGCGCGGGCGTCCGGCTGGCGGGCGGCTCGGACTCGCCGGTCACCCCGTTCCAGCCGCTGCGCGGCATCTGGCAGGCGGTGACCCGCCACCACGCGCCGAGCGGCGGACCGCTGGGCCCCGACGAGCGCCTGGACGTGGACGCCGCCCTGCGGATGTACACGTCCGACGCCGCCTACGCCGCGTTCAACGACCACGCGGTGGGCGTGCTGCGCCCCGGGATGCGCGCCGACTGGGTAGCCCTGGGCGCCGACCCGACGCAGTGCCCGCAGGACGACCTACGCGACCTACCAGTACTGGCCACCGCAGTAGACGGCGTCCTCCGCCACCGCACCTAACCCACCCCCCGCTCCGTTGACCTGCGGCGTGTTGTTGTTATGAGCGCCTCCATAACAACAACACGCCGCAGATCAACGAGACGAGACGGGACGGGCG
>NZ_SMJW01000323.1 GCF_004348335.1 Actinomadura bangladeshensis
GTGAGGGGCTCCGCCCCCCACACCCCCCTCCCGGCTCAGGTGTCCGCGACTCCTTCGGTCTCACTTCGCCGCTGTTTCTTGGGGCTTCGCCCCTCGCCCCCTCCCCGGCTCGGGTGCCCGATCATCTTTCTGTCCCACTTCGCTGCTGTCTCTTCGGGGCTTCGTCCCTCGTCGGCTCCGGCTCACGATCACACCCGCCGCCGGGGTGCGGGCGCGGTGCGGTTTGTTAGGGCGGCTAGGGCTGTTGCTGCTGCCAGGGCCTCCAGGTCTGTGTCCGTCAGGGCTTGGCGCCGTCGCAGAGTGCGGTTTCCGGTCGCGCGGCCGCGCGCGAGTCAGCAGCTTGTCGACCGCAGAGAACTGCCCCGTGACCGCGAGGGCGGACCGGACGCCGCGCGCGTCGCGCCTCAGGTCGTGGCCCGCGACGGACGCCTCACCGCCGTCCGCGGGGAGCAGTGTGGAGAGGATCCGCACGGTCGTCGTCTTGCCCGACCCGTTCGGGCCGAGCAGGGAGAAGATCGTGCCGGCCGGGACCTCCAGGTCCATCCCGTCGAGAACGACCTGATCGCCGAACGACTTGCGCAGCCCGCTCGCCGTGATCGCCGGTGCCGGTAACGCGTTGCCATTGTCTCCTCGTTTCCCGGTCCGCGTCCGCGTCAGCCGGAGTCGGAGTCGGGGATGCCCGGATCGGGCAGCTTGCCCTCCGAGCGCAGCTTGTCGCGGTGGACCCGCCACTCGTCGCGCAGGGCCGCCAGTTCCTCAGGCACGCCCCTGCGGACGGAGGTGTCGTCCGGGAGCAGGGCGAGGCCCTCCCGCATAGCACCTCGCTCATCTCGGCGATCGTCTGCTGCGGCGGATCGCAGATGAGGAGGTACCCCGAGCAGCCGGCCCGCCATGGGCGGGAACCCGTACTGGCGCGCGTAGAAGCGCCCCGCATGGTCGGCGAAGATCAGTTCGGCGTCGGTGGACGCATGACACAGCTACGAGCTTCGCAGTTATGACACACATTTCTGTCATAACTGCCCGGTCAGGTGTCGCAGGCGATGCCGTCGCCGTCCCGGTCGAGGTCGTAGATGTCGCTCCCGACGACGCGGACCGGGCCGCTGACGTAGCCGGGGCCGTTGCCGCTGCCGCCCGCGCAGTCGACGTCGCTCGCGATCGGAACGCACGCGCCGCTGTAGTTGGGGTCGCACGAGCGGGCGCGCTTGGTGCCGACGGCGATGACGCGGGCGACGGGCGCCCTCGTCACCTTCGCGCCGACCAGTTTCCGGGACGTTTCCGTACCGCCGGTGTAGGTGACCGTGTAAGTCAGGGTCCTGACGCCCGCGACGCCGCGCCTGCGCACCTTGGTCTTTCCGGCGGCGAGCGCCGGATCGCTCACCTTGCGCGTCTTGTACGGGATCTTCCGCGTCTCGGTGACCGTGCGCTTCTCGACCGCGGGGGTGGTCGCGGACGGCGGCGCCGCGGCGGCCGAGGCGCTGGTCGGCGTGCCGCCGGGCGCGCTCGACGCCGCGACCTCGGCGGGCGGATCGACCTTCGCGTCGCAGGCCCCGAGCAGAAGTCCGCCGATCACTACCACCACAAAGGCGTTTTTCACGATTTCCCCCTTTTAGTGGAGGAAATCGTGCTCCCTTACGACCCGCCGGTCAATGCGGTACACAGGCCGCTTGCGGTCAGGGCGCGCCGTCCGCGGTCAGGGCGCTCCGGCACCGGTCAGGAGGGCGCGGTGCCGCTCCATCAGGTCGACGATCGGGCGGGGCGGGCGGCCGGTGAGGCGCTCGACCGTGTCGGTGAGGGGTTCGCCCCAGCCGGCGCGGAGGGCGACGCCGAAGGAGACGATCATGCCGCGGACGTCGTCGGGCACGCCCGCTTCGCGCAGCCCCGCCTCGAAGGACGCGTCGTCCACGCTCTGGTAGGCGACGGGCCGGCCGGTGACCTTGGCCGCCAGGGCGGTGATGTCGGCGAAGCTGAGCAGTTCCGGGCCGGTGACGTCGTAGGTCTCGCCCTCGTGGCCGGGCGAGGTCAGGACCGCGGCGGCGACGGCGGCGCAGTCGTCGCGGTGGACGAAGGCGCCGCGGGCGTGGTCGGTGTTGTCGACCAGCATCCCCCGGGCGATCGCCGGCGGCAGGATCTGCGTGACGGGCGTCTCCGCGTACAGGCCGTTGCGCAGGTAGGTGACGTCGAGGCCGGAGTCGTCCAGCAGCTCGTGGGTGCGCAGGTGGTCGGGGACGACCGTGGACGGGCAGGCCGGGTCGACCATGATGTAGGAGGTGTAGACGATGTGCCGCACGCCCGCCGCCTTCGCCGCGTTGACGGCGTTCTCGTGCTGGGTGACGCGGTGGCCGAGCTCGTGCAGGCTGATCAGCAGCAGCCGCTCGCCGCCCGCGAACGCGGCGGGCAGCGACTCCGGGCGGTCGTAGTCGCCGTAGCGGACGGTCACGCCCCGGTCCGCGAAATCGGCCAGCGCGCCGACATTCCTGCTGACGAGGATCAGGTCATCGGGCGACACCTTTTCCAGCACGTATTCGGCGGTCGCGCGCGCGAGCTGCCCCGAGGCGCTGGCTATGACGATCCTCATCACGTTCCTCTATCAGTTGATTACGGAAAGCGAATTGCCGGGCCGGTGTCCCGTTAAACTAAACTACCGATCCCGGCCGGCGCCAGGAGCATGGAGGTCCACCGACGTGTCACCGCCCGAGGCTTCGCAACCGCTCGTCGACTCCGCGCATCCGTCGTCCGCGCGGGTCTACGATTACCTGCTCGGCGGAAAGGACAACTTCGCCGCCGACCGGATCGCCGCGGGCAAGATCGAGGAGGCTTTTCCCGCCATCCGCGTGGGCGCCCAGGAGAACCGCAGGTTCCTGCTGCGCGGTGTCCGGTTTCTCGCCGCGGAGGCGGGAATACGGCAATTCCTCGACGTCGGCACGGGCATTCCGACGTCACCGAACGTGCACGAGGTCGTCCAGGGCATCACGCCCGAGGCGCGCATCGCCTACGTCGACAACGACCCGGTCGTGCTGGCGCACGCGCGGGCGCTGATGGTGTCCGATCCGCGGGGGAAGGTCGGGTACCTGGACGCCGACATCCGCGAGCCGGAGGCCATCGTCGGCAACCGGCTCGTCCGCGACGTGCTCGACTTCGACGAGCCGATCGCCCTGCTGCTGAGCGCCATCCTGCACTTCATCCCCGACGATCAGGGGCCGGAGGAGATCGTCCGGACGTTCGTCGGGGCCCTGCCGCCCGGCAGCTACGTGCTCGCCACCCATGTGACGCCGGAGCACGAGCCGCGGCTGCGGCCCGCCTCGGCCGGGTACGGGGACGACGGCGTCCGCACCCGGCCCCGGACCGCCGCCGAGTTCGAGCGGCTCGTCTTCACGGGTCTCGACCTCGTCGAGCCGGGTGTGGTCCTGGTGTCGCAGTGGCGGCGCGATCCCGATGACCCGCCCGCGCCCGGTCCGGCGGAGGTGTCCGCGTACGGCGGGCTGGCCGCCGTACCCGGCGCGTGACGCGGGCTTGGCGCGCGGCGCGGGCGCGGGCCGGGCCTCCGCGCGTCAGCTGACCTCGGCGTCGAAGGCCTGGAGCGCCTCGGTCACCGGCTGGAAGAACGTGACGCCGCCGGTGCGGCAGTCGCCCGAGCCGCCGGAGGTGAGGCCGAGGGCGGTGCCGCCGGCGAAGAGCGGGCCGCCGCTGTCGCCGGGCTCCGCGCAGACGTTCGTCTGGATCATGCCGGTGACGGTGCCCTCGGCGAAGTTCACCGTGGCGTCGGTGGCGAGGACGCGGCCGGTGTGGACGCCGGTGGTGCTGCCGCTGCGGGCGACGCGCTGCCCGACGACGGCCTCGCCGGCCTGGGTGATGTCCACCGCGCGGCCGTTGTAGAGGTTGACCGCCCCCTCGCCCGCGGCGCCCTGGTCGACCTGGACGAGCGCGAAGTCGTTGCCGGGGAAGCTGCTCTGCACGGTGCCGCCGAGGGGCTGCCCGCCCTGCGCGTCGGCGGTCCAGTCCCGCACCGCGTTGCCGCAGTGCCCGGCGGTGAGGAAGAAGTCCTGCTGCCCGCGCTTGACGTTGAAGCCCAGCGAGCAGCGGGCGCCCTGCCCGAAGATCGGGTCGCCGCCGAGGGCGAGGGTGTGCAGGCGGCCGGGGAAGCGCACCATCCGGACGGCCGTCCCCTGCTGCCGGGCGGTGCGCTGGACGGCGGCCATCCGGGCGCCGGTGACCGAGCCGTCCGTCCAGATGGTGACCTTCGACGTGGCCGGGTCGACGGCCCAGCCGGTGCCGGGGATGTCGGCGAAGGAACTGCGCAGCGCGGCGGTGACCCTGCGCAGTTCGGCGGGGCTCCGCCGCGTCGTCTTCGGGACGGCGCCCGCCGCGCGGACGGTCGCGGCGTCGGCCTCGTTGGTGACCGTGACGACGGGCCGTCCCGCGGAGTCGATGTAGGCGCCGGTCGTGCGGTCGCCGAGGCGGTCGGCGAGCCGGGCGGCGGTGGCGGCGGCCTGCCCGGTGACCTGCTCGGTCGCCGGTCCGGCGGGCCGCCGTCCGGCCTGCGCGTCGCCGACGAGGCCGGCCTGCCGGCCGCCCGCCGCGGCCCCGGAGCCGGACTCGGCATGGACCACGTACAGCGCGCCGGCGAGGAGCCCGGCGGATCCGGCGGCCGCCGCGGTCGTCGTGACCGCGGTGCGCAGCCGGCTGTTCCTCACGCTCATGAACCCTCCCGGGGGCGTCGATCTTCGCGTGGGGATACGCACCCCGCCGGGACGGAGTTCAATCGCGCCCCCGATACCGGGCGCGCCCTTGACGGCCAGATAATCCACGCTTTGAATCATGCTGTGAAATAACCAGGGGCCCCGCACACCACCCCCCGAAGGAGATGCGCATGCCTCCCGTCCCGCCCCATGCGCCGCCCAGGAGAGCCTGGCCGGCGGCCCTGTTCGCGCTCCTGCTCGCCGCCGCGCTCGCCGTCCCCGCCGGGCGCGCCGCCGCGGCGGCCTGCGGCACGTCGGACGCTGCGCTGAACCGTCCGGCGACCGCCTCGTCCACCGAGAACGCGTCCTACCCCGCCTCCGCCGCCGTCGACGGCAACGCCGCGACCCGCTGGTCCAGCGCCTTCAGCGACCCCCAATGGCTGCAGGTCGACCTCGGCTCCGCCCAGGACGTCTGCCAAGTCGTCCTCGACTGGGAGACCGCCTACGGCAAGGCCTTCCAGATCCAGATCTCCGACAACGCCACCGACTGGACGGCCATCTACTCGACCGCCAACGCGACCGGTGGAAACCAGACCCTCACCGTCACCGGCAACGGCCGCTACATCCGCTTGTACGGAACCACCCGCGCCACCCAGTGGGGCTACTCCCTGTTCGGGATGGCCGTGCACACGGCGGGGTCGACCACGCCGCCGGCCGACGACGGCTTCTGGGGCGACACGTCGACCATCCCGCCGGCGCGGAACGTCCTCACCGTGAAGGTCCTCAACCGGACGAACGGGAAGTACCCCGACAGCCAGGTGTACTGGAGCTTCAACGGCCAGACGCACTCCATCGCCGAGCAGCCCTACCTGGACATGCCGGTCAACTCGGCCGGCCGGATGTACTTCTACCTCGGGTCCGCCGACAGCCGCTACCGGGACTTCATCGAGTTCACGGTCGGCGCCGACGCCTTCAACGGCAACACCACGCGGGTCGACGGGTTCGGCCTCAAGCTCGCCCTGCGGCTGCACGCGCACGACGGGTACGACGTGTCCGTGGGCGAGGACCGGGCCACGTTCGCCGAGGACCGCGCGGCCACCTTCCAGCGGTTCATCGACGAGGTCCCCGCCGAGTTCGACTCCCTCGCCACCGTCGACGCCCCCTACCGGATCCCCTCGCCGGGCAACGCGCCCGCGTTCCGGCCCGGCGGCGAGCACGCGGACTACTTCACCGGCTACGCCGCGTCCGTCGGCGTCTCCGCCACGACCCAGGAGGTCACCGGATGCGCGGGGCCGCTCCGGGAGGACGCCGCCAAGTGCTCGGCCATCAACCGGCACGTGGCGCAGCTGCCGCAGTCGCAATGGTCCGACCCGTCGCTGTTCTACAAGGCGGCGCCGGCGAACTACTACGCCGAGTTCTGGCACGACCACGGGATCGGCCACCGCGCCTACGGCTTCCCGTACGACGACTACGCCGACCAGTCCTCGTTCGTGTCCCACGGCGACCCGCAGTACCTCCTCGTCGCCGTCGGCTGGTAGCGGCAGGTGCCGACCCCGCCCTGGTCGACCTGCGCCGCTATATCGCGGCGTGCCGGGGCGCGGTCGCCCGGCTGCTCGGGGTGATCCGGGCCGCGTCGAGCAGCCGGGTCACCTCGTCCGCCGTGACGGGCGAGTCGTCCAGGTAGTAGTCGCCGATCGCGTCGAAGTAGCAGGGGGTGAGGGGGCGCTCGACCTCGTCGGCGGCGTCGCGGAGCGCGTCGACGGCCCCGGGCGCCCCGACCGGCACCGCCAGCACGACGCGGCGCGCGCCGCGTGCGCGCGCGGCCTCGCACGCGGCGCGCGCCGTCCGGCCGGTCGCCACGCCCTCGACCACGATGATCGCCGTCCGGCCGCCGAGCGGCGCGGCCGGCGACCGGCCGGCCAGCTCCAGCGGCGCGTCCAGCGCCACCGCCACCTCGTAGGCGATGGGGACGGCGCCCGGCCTCGCCGCGATCACCACCGCGTCCTGCGTGCGGTGCCGCCGCAGGCGGCGCCCGAGCCAGCGCCCCGCCTCGCTCCTGTCGGTGTACATGCCGCCCCTTCCGCGTGGTTCGTCCCGGTTCCCCTGCCCTTCCAACTCTGCGCCGCTCGGCGCGTCCTTACCCGAGGCGACCGTCCCTGACCTGCGGGGACCTTGGTCCTCTAGCGGCCGACCCGGTAGGTCACGTGGGTGACGAGGTCGGTGTGGGAGACCGCGACCGGTTCGAGCCCGAGGTCGCCGACGCCGGTGAACAGCCGCTCCCCGGCGCCGAGGACGATGGGTGCGATGTGCAGCCGGAGCTCGTCGATCATCCCGGCGGCGAGGTACTGGTTCACGGTCTGCGCGCCGCCCGCGACGGCGATGTCCGCGGCGCCCGCCGCCTCCCGCGCCCGTGCCATGGCCGCCTCGATCCCGTCCGTGACGAAGTGGAACGTGGTTCCGCCCTGCATCGGGATCGGCTCGTGCTCGTGATGGGTCAGGACGAACACGGGCGCGTGGTAGGGCGGCTCCTCGCCCCACCAGCCGGTCCAGTCCGAGCCGTCCCAGGGGCCGCGCACCGGTCCGAACATGTTGCGGCCCATGATGAAGGCGCCGGCGTCCGTGATCTTCTCGATGACCTCGGCGTTGGCCTCGCGCTGCTCGAACATCCACCGGTGCAGCCGCTCGGCGCCGTCACCGAGGGGCTCCTCCAGCCGCTGGTTCGGGCCGGCGACGAAGCCGTCCACGGAGATCCCGATGTCACAGGTGACCTTGCTCATGTCCGTACCTCCTTCTCGGGCGCCCCGGCGGCGCCGCTCATGAATGGATCGGAGCCGCGCCCGCGTCCTCGACATCCCGGCGAGACTGAATCTCCGACCGGCGTACCCCGCCGATCTCATCGGGGACGGGGTTGAACCGGCGGGCGGCGGGCGGACGTGCTGTTGTTGTCGCGTTCGCGGCGGGGGACCGAGCCTCGGGAGGACGAACTGACCACCGATAGCCGCGCGGAGCGGGTGACAGAGGAAGACGTGCAGGCCGCCGGGCGGGACGCGGGCGGCGGGCGGCGCGGGCGGATCGCGGCGCGGGCGGTGACCGGCGCGGCGTTCCTGCTGGTGCTGCTCGCGCTCGTCACGCCGGCCGAGTTCGCCCGGCTGACGCCGGGGGCGTTCGTGCGCATCCCCGTCGAAGGGGTCCTCGGCGTCGCGCTGATCCTCGTGGTGCGGGGG
>NZ_SMJW01000324.1 GCF_004348335.1 Actinomadura bangladeshensis
CGACCCGACCCACCCGAGGTCATCGTCCTGACCACCTTCGACGCTGACGAGTACGTCCTGCGCGCCCTGCGCGCCGGGGCCAGCGGCTTCCTGCTCAAACACACGCCACCCGCCGAGATCCTGCGCGCCATCGCGCGGGTTGCAGCCGGCGAACCCATCCTGTCGCCGACCGTCACCCGACGGCTCATCGCCCACCTCAGCGACACCGGCGCCGCCGCCCGGCAACAGCACGCCACCACCGCACTGCATCAGCTCAGCGAACGCGAACGCGAGGTCGCCATCGCCGTCGGGCGGGGCAAGTCCAACGCCGAGATCGCGGGCGAGCTGTTCATGAGCGTGGCCACCGTGAAAGCCCACATTTCCCGCATATTCACCAAACTCGATCTCAACAACCGTACCCAGGTCGCCCTGCTCGCCCACGACGCCGGCCTCACCGGCTGACACCGGAAGCCTTCTGGCCCCTGCCCGCACCCGGCGTGGGCGGGCGAGCCGACCCGCTGGCCGGCGAGCCGGCCAACCCCTCACCGCCAGTCACCTACAAGCGGATCGCTGCTGATCTGGAGATCAGCAGGGGCACGCTGCGCAACTGGGTGCTGGAGGCTCAACGGCGTGGGACGGCACCGGCCGCGCCGGCCCCCACCCGGCCGCCGTCGCAGCGGGCCCTATCGTCTGCTGACGTGCGTGAACAGGAGAACCAGCAGCTCAAGGCCCGGATCCGTGAGCTGGAAGCCGAACGCGACATCCTGCGCGAGGCCGCCAACTATTTCGCCGGGAAGACGCGCTGGTGAACCGCTTCCAGTTCGTCGAGGACCATCGTGACGCCTACGGGGTGAAGCGGTTGTGCCGGGTGCTGGAGATCGCGCGCTCCAGCTTCTACCGGTGGCGTGACCCGCCGCTGGGCGGCCGTCGCGGCGGCGCGCCGATGAGGACCTGGCCACCAGGATCCGGCGCATCCACGCCGAACTGGACGGCACCTACGGGTCCCCGCGGATCACCGCCGAACTGCGCGACCAAGGGCTAAGGGTCAACCACAAGCGGATCGAGCGGGTGATGCGCGCGTTCGGGATCGCCGGGCTGCGGCTGCGCCGCAAGATCCGCACCACACTGCCCGACCCCGACGCCACACCCGTGCCCGACCTGATCAAACGAGACTTCACCGCCCCGGCATCGCCCCGGCCCCGGGCAGCGGTACGTCGGCGACATCACCTACCTGCCGGTCGCCGACGGGGAGTTCCTCTACCCGGCCACCGTGCTGGATCTGGGCTCGCGCCGGCCGGCGGGGCCGGTCGATCGCCGACCACATGCGCGCCGACCTGGTGACCGACGCACTGCAGGCGGCCGACGCACTGCAGGCGGCCGACGCACTGCAGGCGGCCGCAGCGGCCCGCGGCGGACGCCTGGACGGGGCGATCTTCCACTCCGACCACGGCGCCCAGTACTGCAGCACCGACTTCGAGCGGGCCTGCCGCCGGCTCGGGGTCACCCGGTCCCGCGGCGCGGTCGGCACCAGCGCCGACAACGCCGCCGCCGAGTCCTTCAACGCCACCCTCAAACGCGAAACCCTGCAAGGAGCCGCCCACCGGCCCGACGCCCGCACCGCCAGGCCGTATTCGCCTGGATCACCCGCTACAACACCCGCCGCCGCCCGGCCCTGGGCCAGCTCTCACCGATCAACTACGAGAAAACCACAGGTAGCCTGACCGCTGCCGCATGAACCCGGTGTCCACATTTCGGGGGGAAGCCCCGTCTACGGCACACAGGTGTCCAAGCAGACCATCTCCACCAACACCGACAAGGTCATCGACGGCATGACCGAGTGGCAGAACCGGCCGCTCGACAGCGTGTATCCGGTGATCTTCATCGATGTCAACGTCAAGATCCGCGATGGGCGGGTCGCCAACCGGCCGATTTACACGGCGCTGGCCGTCACTGTCGACGGCAGGCGCGACATCCTGGGGCTGTGGGCCGGCGACGGCGGCGAGGAAGCCAAGTACTGGCTGCAGGTCCTCACCGAGATCCGCAACCGCGGCGCGTCCGACGTGTGCATGGTCGTGTGCGACGGGCTGAGCGGCATGCCGGACGCGATCGAAACCGTCTGGCCGCGGGCTCTCACCCAGACCTGCGTCATCCACCTGCTGCGCAATACCTTCCGCTACGCCGCCCGCCAGCACTGGGACGCCGTCGCCAAGGCGCTCAAGCCCGTCTGCACCGCACCGACCGCCGAGGCGGCCGAGGACCGGTTCCTGGAGTTCGCCGAGTCCTGGGGTGAGAAGTACCCGGCGATCGTGCGTCTGTGGGAGAACGCCTGGGCGGAATTCGTGCCGTTCTTGCAGTTCGACGCCGAGATCCGCCGGGTGGTGTGCTCCACAAACGCCGTCGAGAGCGTCAATGCCCGCATCCGCCGTGCGGTCGAGGCCCGCGGGCACCTCCCCAACGAGCAGGCCGCCCTCAAGTGCGTCTACCTCGCCGTGATGAGCCCGGACCCCGCCGGCAAGGGCCAGAAACGCCGGATCAGCCGCTGGAAGCCCGCCCTCAACGCCTTCGACATCGCCTTCGATGGCCGCCTGTCAGCCAACCACCACTAGAACCCACAAGATCGAGTTACACCGTTAACTTGACACTTCCGGTTCCGGCGTCGACAGGTTTCTCCGGATGAGTGGCACGGTCAGGGGCAGCACGAGCGATCGCGCGAACATTTTCCTCCCAAGGGGTGTCAAACCGGCCGAGGTGCGGAGGCGCGCCACGTCGGCCGATTCCGCTCCTCCGGACGAAGCCACCCGAGTGCGCGCATTTCAGATGTCCATTCACTCGGTTACGGTGAGCTCCCGGTCACCTCCTCGAACAAGGCAGGGACGTCGATGAGTGCAGGACAGGGCCCCTGGGGACCGTACGGCGGTGGACCGCAACCACCCGCGTGGCCGCCGCAACCGCCCGGCCCACCGCCCGGACCTCACTGGCGGCCGCCCGGACCGCGGCCGGGACCGCCCCGGCCACCGTCGCGCGCGGGGCGGGTGCTCCGGCTGCTCAACCCGATCGCGGCCGGACGCCAGGTCGCCAGGGCGTCCCGGCCGGACCGGGTGGACGATCCGGTGGTGCGAAAGGTCCAGGTCCTGCGCGCGGTGGTCGGTCTCATCGCAGTCGTGTGGGTCATGGTGACGTACCGCGTCGCCTCGGACGCCAAGTCCGTGGCCTACGAGCGGTTCGACCAATCGTGATGTCCGCGACCCTGCTGCCGGCCACGTTCCCGGTCGTCGTCGGCGCGTTCATCCTCGGAAGCCGTCCGCCCCGCCGCGGCCAGTATCTGCGGCGGGCGCTGAAGCCGCTCGGGTCGCTGGTGGCTCTGGTCGGCACGGTCCTGTTCTTCATCGCGGTCGTCTCCGTCATGCCGGAAGGCGGCCTCATCGGCGACGACGAGCAGCCGTCCCCGGCCGTCTACATGAAGCTCCTCTTCATGATCATCATCGCGCTCGTGTTGCTGTGGGCGCTCGCATTCGTGTTCTGCGGTGCCGCCATCTCACTGGTGAACGTGGTCCGGACCGCCGACATCCACGAGGTCCTGCCCCCGCTCATCGCAACCGTCCTGGTCTGGGAACTCGCGATCGCGGACCTGATCTCGAACGACTACAACGGCCTCCCGGTACCGGTGCGGGCCGCGGTGATCCTCGGCGGCCCCCTCTCGGTCACAGCGGTGAGCCTCTGGGAACTGCGCCGCCTCAAAACCCGCCACGCCCTAACCCTCCGCCAAGCCCTAGGTCGTGTTTAGGGCCATGCGCGGCGTCGGTGTCATTACCGCAGCATAAGCCTGGGTGTCTTGGTCGGGTCCCGGCCGCTTCCGCAACGAGGCCGTTTCGCCGCTCTGGCCGGTGTGAGCCCGATCCAGGCCAGCAGCGGACGGAACGTCCGGCATCGCCTCAACCCCCACGGCGACCGAGCGCTCTACCGTGCCCTGCACCACATCGCGCTCACATTGGAACGCTGCGACCCGCAGACCAAGGACTACCTGACCCGCCGCACTCACAAAGGCAAGACACGCCGCAAAGCGATCCGCTGCCTCAGCGTTACCCTGTTCTCAAGGATGGACGCTGGCCCGGCACGGTCCCGGGGACCTAGCGGGACCGGACCTTTCTCTGCGGGCGAGGTCAGTCGTCCAGCACTGCCAGGGCGTCGACCTCGACGAGCAGTCCCGGCGGAAGCTGCGTGTGGACGGTGGTGCGGGCGGGGAACGGCTCGCCGACCACCGCCGCGTATGCCTCGCTCATCTCGGCCAGGTGAGCCGCGTCGGTGAGGTACACGCGGAGCATCACGACGTCCTTCAGGCCCGCGCCGGCCGCCTCGAGCACGGCGGTGACGTTGCGCAGGGTCTGCGTGGTCTGCTCGGCGACCGTGGTGCCGACGACCTCGCCGGTCTCCGGGGCCAAGGGGAGTTGTCCGGAGACCTGGAGGATCGGGCCCTTGCGGACGCCCTGGGACAGCGGGGCCGGCAGCCTGGGTGCGTTGTCGGTGGTGATCATGATTCTGGTCATGGTGTGTCCTTGACGGAAGGGCGCAGGGCGGTCTGTGCGAGGGGCCGGGCCCAGGCCTGTCGTTCCTGGCCGCGGGGGTCGTCGACCTGGATCCAGTCGGCGTCGATGCGCATCGTGGCCCGGCGTGTGGTGTCGAACCGGTTCCAGCCGGGGTTGCCGGTCCTGGCGAAGCGGATCCAGGCCCCGTGCGTGCGGGCGGCGAGGTCCGCGGGGGGCTTGCGGGGGCCGAGCAGGGCGCCCTCTCCCGCCAGCTGGGGGAGCTCCGCGATGTCGAAGACGAAGGGGAGCTCCATCGCGTGGGTGGCACCGAGGTCTCCGCCCAGGGCCTGGGAACGCCAGGCGAACTCGTAGCTGTACGTGGCGGACCGGGAGCGGGCGGCATGTGCGCCGGCCAGGGCCCAGCTGCCCGCGCCGAACAGCGCGTCGCCGATGATGGCTGAGCGCAGCTCACCGAAGGACGCCTCCGGGCGGGTGTTGCGGTACGTCTCCACGAGCTGCGCGGGCTTCGGGTGCGAGCGCGCCGCGGTGTCGTCGACATCCTGGGGGGTCGAGGTGGCGTACTTGTCCACCGGGACCAGGTAGAGGTTTCCCTCCTCGGTGTTGGTGCCGATGAGCAGGTCGACATCGGCGCTCAGGCCGGCGGCGACGGATACGGCGGGCTGCGTGTCGAGTACGAGGCTGAAGGGGCTGAGGCCGATCAGCGGGTCGTGGTGGGTGGCGGTCTGCAGGTCGATGCCCACGAGCTTGGAGGCGGCCTCGACCAGGCGTTCGTCGGAGATGTCCGCGAAGGCGTCGACGTGCGGTTCGATGCCCAGTTCCTCGGCCGCGGCCTTGGTGACACGGGCGGCCTGTTCGGTGGTGAACGCGCCCAGACCGCTGCCGCTCTGCACGATCGCCCGGCGGAACAGGCCCGCGGCCTCAGGGGTGGCGAGGATGCCGCCGACGACGGTCGCCCCGGCCGACTGACCGAAGAGGGTGACGTTGTCCGGGTCACCGCCGAAGGCGGCGATGTTCTCCCGCACCCAGCACAGCGCCGCGACGACGTCGAGCAGGCCGGGCGGCGGCCGCGGGACTCCCCGAGGCGGATGACGAGGCATGGGCATCCGCGGACCGGGCCGGTCTCGTACGCCAGGACGGATCCGGGATCTCCTTCCGTCACCCCCTCGTCCGCTCCGCCGTCTACCATGCCGCGTCGTTCGACGAACGCCGCAGGGCCCACCTCGCTCGCGGAGTTGCTGCGCGAGGAGCCCGACCGCCGCGCCTGGCACCTCGCCGCCGCGACCGTACGCCCCGACGAGGACGTGTCGGCCGCCCTCCAGTAGACGGCCGACCGGGCCCGGCGCCGAGGTGGCTTCGCGGCCGCTGCCGCGGCCCAGGAGCGCGCCGCGGAACTCAGCCCGCGCCGCGAGGACCGGGCGCGCCTTCTGACCGAGGCCGCCGCCACCGCCGTCTTCACCGGCCAACTGGGTTGGGTGGAACACCTGGCCGCCGCAGTCCGCGAGTGCACCGATGACCAGGCGCTACTGGGCAAAGCCGCGCTGGCCACCGGACAGCTTCCGTTACTACTCGGGCGAGGAGTCCCAAAAGCGACAGATCCAGAGCCTGCTCTGCCGCATGCCCGACGATGCCGCTGGAGCGGCCCTGCACGTCTGGGTACGGGCCGTCACCGACCCCGGCAGCGCTGGAGCCACCCTCGCCCCGGTGCTGCCCGGGCTCATCGCCGAGGCCAAGGGCGACGCCGGTCGCCTGACCGCGCTGGCCATCGTGGCCTGGCTGCTCGACCGGACCACCCTCGCCGCCAGGGCCTTCGACGAGGCATTCGACCAGTGGCAGGCCCGTGGACCGCTCCCGGACGGACTGGCATGCGCGGTCGGCTGGACCCGCCTGGAGCAGGGCCGATGGGCCGAGGCCCGCTCGGTGGCCGCCGAGATCTCGGCGGTGGCGTCGTCGGCCGGACTCGACCACGCCGAGGCGTGTGCCCAGGCACTCGACGCGACGGTGGCCAGCCTGCTCGGGGACACGACCGCCGGGCGCCGGCTTGCCGAGGCGGTCGCCGCCGCGTAGGGCACTGGCTCTCGTCGATCCGCTTCAGAGCCGCTCCGTCGCGGTCTTCGCACGTCGTGCCCTGGGATGGCGGCCGTGGCCGAGGGCGACTACGACACCGCGTACACGCAGTTCCGCTCCGCGTTCACCAAAGACGGCGATCCGGTCCACTACCACGTCTCCTACACCGTCCTGGCCGAACTGGCGGCGGCGGCCGCCCGCCGAGGACGGCAAGAGCACGCCGCGGAGCTGCTGGAACGGTCGGCACGGCGGCTCGGTGAGGGCATGTCGGCACGGGTGGCCGCGCTGATCGACCGGGGCCGAGCCCTGCTGGCGGACCCCGAGCACGCGGAACCGTTCTTCCAGACGGCGCTCGCGGATCCCATGGGCGAACAGTGGCCCTTTGAACGGGCGCAGACGCGGCTCGACTACGGGGAATGGTTGCGGCGGCGGCGCCGTATCGCCGAGGCCCGTCCGCTGCTGAGCGCCGCCCTGGAAACCTTCCAGCGCCTCGGCGCGCGGCCGTGGATCGAGCGGGCACAGGCGGAACTGCGCGCCGCCGGCATCGAGGCGACCGACGTGATGCCCCGCGCCTTCACCGAACTCAGCCCCCAGCAGCAGCAGATCGTCCGGCTGGCGGCCCGCGGGCTGACGAACCGCGAGATCGGGGAGAAGCTGTTCCTCTCACCGCGCACGGTCGGCTCCCACCTCTACTGGCAGGATCTGCGAGACATGCGAAGCGATGGACGCCCTGGGTTTCTGCGTAGACCAGGCGACTTCGCCACCACCACGGGCGCATGTTGGCGGGTGTCAGGCCGCGGTGGCGTGCTCCGTAGCGTGACGGACGAATCTCGCCACGTCGGGAGAGGTCGCGGACGTCGCCCAGACGATCCGCAACTGGCTGGGCGACACGCCGACGACCGGTATGACGGTGATGTCAGTCGTCAGATGCTCAGGCACGTGTGCGGGGGCGAGGAGTCCGACGCCCTGGCCCAGCTTGATGCTGCCGATGAACTGAGCACTGTCATGCACCACCGGTCCCGGCTGCAGTCGTAGTCGGTGAGGTCGGTGCCAAGCCAGTACTTCGTTTCAGCCGCCGTGAGATTTGTTCTCAGAGGGGTCTTGGGCCAGAAGAGCATGGTGTTCGAGCCGGCCGCCCCGCATGCTCCGGAGGGGCTTTCTCCGTCGGTTCCGGTTTGGCGCACTCCTCGTTGCCGGCGCGGTGCCGGGGCTGGACCTCGGCGAGGAGTTCCGCGGTGCGCGCG
>NZ_SMJW01000325.1 GCF_004348335.1 Actinomadura bangladeshensis
GGGGAAGGGGACGAGCGGGGTCCGGACGGCGACACCGGCGATGCGCTCGGCGGCCCGTTCGATCTCCGGCAGCGAGACTAGATCGGACATGGTCTCGAAGACTACTTCGACCGCGGCGGACGGGCGCGCTGGGGCGGCGTTTCCGGCGTTACATGGCAGGTCAAACGGGGTCAGTGTGGACGCTGCGCCACGGGTGGCGAACACTGAGCGCGATCGCTCCTGCTCGGGAAACTACGGTCAGTGATCTTTTCCGAAAACAAGGGAGAAATCGGTCTTGACCCGCCACACTGTTAAACAGTCCACCCGCGCCGAGAGCGGGACAAAGGGGGAGAGAAAACGTGGAGAGCACGAGCGAGCGCCTGCTGACCCCAGGGGAGGTCGCCGCCCTCTTCCGGGTCGACCCGAAGACGGTCACCCGGTGGGCCGCCGCGGGCCGGATCAGCAGCATCCGCACTCCGGGGGGCCACCGGCGCTTCCGCGAGTCCGAGGTGCACGCGCTGCTGCGCGGCGAGGAGCCCGTCGCGGAGCATTCGGCCCGCTGACGCGCTCTGGCCGCCCGGACCGCCGCGCCACGGATCGGTCCCTTCCAGCCGGGCGGCCGGAGCCGTCCCGAACACCGGTGCACCACGCGGGGGCGCCCCCCTTGCTCAGTCCTCCGCGTCCCCCTTCCACTCCTCGAACCGCCGCAGCAGGTCCTCGTCCTCGTCCCGCCAGCGGCGCCGCCGGTCCGCCATCTCCTCCTCGGTGAGCGACTCGCCGAGGAGCCGGTCGTAGTCGGGGTCCCCCGGCCCGATCTCGACATAGGCGTCGGCGATGATCCGCCCCTCGCGCGCCTCCGGCCCGGTGACGTCCGATTCGGTCTCGTCCGGTTCGGACACGACGCTGTGCGGAACCCGGAGCGTGCCGTCGGGGAGCCGGATCACGTACATCGTCGATCACCCTCGCCGTCGTCCATCGCGGTGTCCTAGATCCCGTACCTGCGGTTGAAGAAGAGCATGACCTCGAGGGCCGTCCTGATGTTGCCGGCGAGCATATCCACGAGCGCGGGCCGCTGCCGGGAGGAGATCGCGGCGAACGCGTCGGCGAAGAACTCGCGGCGGCCGAGCGCGTCCGGCTGCTTGTGGAACGCGCTCGCCAGGTACGGGCGGCACTCCTCGTACAGCTTGCGGAAGGCGGGGCTGTCGGACGTCCACTCGCCGTCGTCGCCGTCGATGTCGTCGAGGGCGTGCCCGACCTCGTGCAGCATCACGTCCGGCGTCGGGGACGGCCGGTCCCCCACGACGATCTTGCGGTCGCCGTACGCGCCGGCGCAGATGTCCCAGGTGGCGCGGCCGGACGGCAGCGGGCGGTCGCGCAGATGGCCCATGTCGTCCAGCTGCGGGACGCCGCCGGGCCCCACGTAGATGCCGTCGAGCCCGGCCGCCAGCTTCTCCTTCAGCGGCTCGGGCAGCGACGCCAGGCTGTCCACGGCGCCGATGACCTCGGGTGTCGGCGGCCCGTCCCGGACGTCCCACTGCCGGACCAGCACGCTCTCCAGCACGCCGCAGTTGCGGCGGCCGTCGGCGGCGTGCGGCATGCCCGGCGGGTACGGCTCGACGCGGACGCGGTCGTCCTCCAGCTCGAAGTCGCTCCAGGAGTAGTCGGCGGCGCGCGGCCGGTGCACGCGGCGCGCCAGCCGGCCGGTCAGCCCGCGCGGGCCGCCCGCCGTGTCGACGGCGTCGGTCCCGGCGGCGTCCGGGCCGGGCACCGCGAAGTCGTCGTCGCGGCCCGCCTTGCGGAACCGGCCGAAGCGGTCGCGCGGCTGGTTGCTGCGCGGCCGCACCTGCCCCGAGTCGGGCGGGGACGGCGCGTAGGCGACCTCCTGCCGGCGCTCGTCGCGGGCCGTGTCGGCCCGGAACCGGCCGCCGTGCGGCGCCTCCCGGGTCCGCTGGTCCCGGGGCTTGCGGTGGACGCCTTTGAAGCGCATCGGGCTCCTCTGTCTGCGGGCCCCGTGGACGTCGAGCGGCGTGCGCGCCGGACCGGGCCCCGCAGGCAGGGTAAGCCGGAACCCGACACGCCGTCATCCCCCGAGTGGCGCCCCTACGCGTAGGAGTGCAGGCCCGAGAACATGTAGTTGACCCCGAAGAAGTTGAACAGCAGCGCGGCGAACGCGATCAGCGACAGGATCGCGGCCTTGCGGCCCTTCCACCCGGCGGTCGCGCGGGCGTGCAGGTACGCGGCGTAGATGATCCAGGTGATGAAGGACCAGATCTCCTTCGGGTCCCAGCCCCAGTAGCGGCCCCACGCCTGGTCGGCCCAGATCGCGCCCATGATGATCGCGGCCGTCCAGATCGGGAACGCGAACATCGTGACGCGCATCGACAGCCGGTCGAGGGTGTCCGCCGACGGCATCCGGGACAGGACGCCGCCCGCCGCGACGCCGCCGCGCGACTCCGCGCGGTCCCGCACCAGGTACAGGATGGTGGCGGCGCCCGCCACCGTGAACGAGCCGGTCGCGATGATCGCCGCGGTCACGTGGATGGCGATCCAGTAGGAGTTCAGCGCCGGGCTGACCGGGCCCACCGAGTCGTACAGCCAGATGTTGGCGACGCCGAGCGCGATGACGGCGGCGGCCATGACGAACGCGCCGAGGAACCGCGCCTTGTACCGGAACATCACGACGACGAACGCGGTGACGGCGGCGAACGCGATCGCAGTGAGGAACTCGTACATGTTCCCCCACGGCCACCGGTTCGCGGCCAGCCCGCGGGTCACCAGGACGCCGAGGTGCGCGCCCCACCCGAGCACGTTCAGAAGCACGGCGAGGCTCGCCCAGTCGATGCGGGCGCGCTCGGAGCCGCTCTCGTCCGCGTCGGCCGCGTCCGCCGCCGCGGCGGTGCCCGCGGCGGTGGAGGCGGCGCCGGCCGCGCCGACCAGGACCTTCGCCTGCTCCTTCTCGGTCGCGGCCTGCTCGCCGGCGGCCACCGCGCGGCGGCGGCCGAAGCCGAGGTCGGCGGCGTAGCCGACCAGCGCGACGATGTACAGCACGACGGTGGTCAGCATGAGCTTGTCGCTCAGGTTCGCGAGGTCGGCGTTGCTCACCTCGTCACTCCTTCGATTCGGGGGCCGACCCGGATGCCCGATCGGCGCCGGGGTCGATCTCGCCGGGCTCTGCACCGGGCTCGGGGTCGGGTCCGGGCTCCGGGCCGGGCTCCGGGCCGGGTCCGTCCTGCGGACCGGGCTCGTCCTCCGGACCGCGCAGCGCGGTCACGATGTCGTCGAACTCCGAGGTCGGGTTCCCCAGCGTGAGACCGCCGACCTCGACAACCGTACGCCCGCCCTCTCCGGCGCTCGCACGGACCCACACCCTGCGCCGCCGGACCATGAACGAGGTCGCCACGCCGAGCACCGCGAGGATGGCCGCGATCAGGGCGGGGATGCGTCCGGGGTCGCGGTTGACCGACAGGCTCGTCCACTCCCGGACCCCGTCGAACGTGACCGAGCCGGCGTCGCCGGGCAGCTTGAACGTCTCCCCCGGCTCCAGCAGCTTCTGCCCGCCCTTGATCGGCTGAAGGGTCTTGCCGATGCCCTCCAGCTTGTAGACGGACTGGGGGGTGCCCGCGTCCAGCCCGATGTCGCCCTTGAACGCGGTGATGGTGACGACCGGCCGGATCGGCGCGGGGAAGGCCGAGACGATCTGCTTGCCGTCCTCGCTGGCGGCCGCGGTCGGCCACAGGATCGCGTAGAAGGCGAGCTGGTCGGGCTCGGCGTCGGGGACCTTGATGACGCCCTCGGACGTCAGGTTGCGCGGCTCCATCTCCAGGAACGGCACCGAGTCCTGGAACGCGACGTTGCCCTTGGCGTCCCGGACGGTGAACACCGGCGCGTACCCGTGCCCGAGCAGGTACACCTTCGCGCCGCCGACCTTCAGCGGATGGTTGATCTGCAGGTCGTACGGCTTCTCCTTGCCGTCCGGGCTGTCCCGGTAGTGGATCTTCGCGTTGAACTCGGTGGCCTGGCCGCGCTTGGCGCCCCGCGTCTCGTACTCGGCCTTGAAGTCGTCCAGCCTGATCGTGAACGGGGCCAGCTCGCCGCTGCGGAACGCCCGCCCCGGCTGGAACTGGTCGTACAGGCCCAGCGAGTTCGCGAACGTCTTGCCCTCGGTCAGCAGGACGTTGCCCCGGTAGCCGAACAGGTTGCCGAGGCCGAGCGCGAACAGCAGCGCGAGCAGCGCCAGGTGGAACAGCAGGTTGCCGGACTCTCCCAGGTAGCCCTTCTCGGCGGACGCGGCACCGTCCGAGACGTCCACCCGGAACCGGCGCCCGCGCAGCACCGTGCGGGCCTCGGCGAGGACGTCCTCCGGGGACGCGTCGGTCTCGTACGCCGCCGTCTGCGGCAGCCGCCCGAGGTTGCGGGGCGCCGCCGGCGGGCGGGCCCGCATCGACTTGTAGTGCTTGACGGCGCGGGGCAGGACGCAGCCGGCCAGCGACACGAACAGCAGGATGTAGATCGCCGCGAACCACGGCGCGGCGAACACGTCGAACATCGAGAACCTGTCGAGCCACGGGCCGAGCGTCTTGTGCTCGTCCAGGTATGCGACGACCTTCTCGGGCGCCTGGCCCCGCTGCGGCAGGACCGACCCCGGCACCGTGCCGAGCGCCACCAGGAACAGCAGGATCAGCGCGGTGCGCATCGTGGTGAGCTGGCGCCAGGCCCAGCGCAGCCACCCGAATGGCCCGAGTCCCCTCGGGCGCGGCACCTCCGCGGGCGCCTGCCGCGCGGCGGGGGCCTCGGTACCGGTCTCCGTTGTCTCAGTCATCTCAAATCACCGGTTCGAAGCCGCTGATCCACGACCTCAGCTCGATGGTCAGGTTCCCCCACAGGCCGCTCACCAGCAGCACCCCGATGAGGACGAGCATCCCCCCGCCGATCCGCATGACCAGGGGGTAGTGGCGCTTCACCGCGCCGAACGCGCCGAGCGCCCTGCGGTAGGCGACCGCGGTCGCCACGAACGGCAGCCCGAGGCCGAGGCAGTACGCCAGCGACAGCAGCGCGCCCCGCCCGGCGCTGGCCTCGGTGATCGCGAGGCCCTGCACGGCGCCGAGCGTCGGCCCGATGCAGGGCGTCCAGCCGAGCCCGAACAGGACGCCGAGGAGCGGCGCGCCGGCGAGGCCCGCCGCGGGCAGCCGCCCCGACTTCAGCGTCCGCTGCAGGCCGGGGACCAGCCCCATGAACGCGAGGCCGAACACGATGGTGACGACGCCGAGGACGCGGGTGATCGTGTCCTGGTACTCCAGCAGCCACCGGCCGAGGCCGCCGAAGACGACGCCGTAGCTGACGAACACGACGCTGAAGCCCGCGATGAACAGCAGCGCGCCGGCGACGAGCCGCCCCCGCCGCTGCTCGGCGAGGTCGACGCCGGTCATCCCGGTCACGTACGACAGGTAGCCGGGGACCAGCGGCAGGACGCACGGCGAGGCGAACGAGACGAGCCCGGCGAGGGCCGCGAGCGGCGCCGCCGCCACCAGCGACCCGCTGACGACCGTCTCGTTGACCGTGCTCACGCCGCCGCCGTGTTCACTTCTCCGCCACGACCTCGGCGACCAGGGGGTTCAGCTTGGAGTACGTCGTCGCGCCGATGATGCGGGCGGCGACGCGGCCCTGCCGGTCCAGCACGAGGGTGCTCGGGATCGCGCTCGGCGGCACCTCCCGGAACGCCAGCGTGACCCGGCCGTCGGCGTCGAACAGCGACGGGTAGGTCACCTTGAACTTGCGCTCGAACGCCTCCGCGTTGGCCTTGGAGTCCTTGAAGTTGACGCCGACGAACTCGACGCCCTTCGCCTTGTTCTCGGTGTAGACCTGCTCCAGCGACGGCGCCTCGCCGCGGCAGGGCGCGCACCACGACGCCCAGAAGTTGACGACGACGACCTTGCCCTTCAGCTCGGACAGCTTGAACGGCTTGCCGTCGAGGTGCTCCCCGGTGACGCCCTGGACGCTCTTGCGGTCGCCGGGCGCGTACCGCGTCATGTTCCCGTCGCCGGAGATGAACCGGTTGTCGGCGCCGTCCGGCCCGCTCCCGGCGGCACCCGTCCCGGCGCAGCCCGCGAGCAGGCCGCACAGCGCGACGGCGGCCGCGGCGGCGCGCAGCGGGGAGACTCGGGGGTTCAACGGACCCTCCTACTACTACAGGACGTAGTACACAACCTAGCGGTGCCGTCAGGCACCGGCGACACTGGGCCCCTTCGCGATGCCGGCGGCGGGCTCGCAGTAGGCGACCTCCACCAGCCGGCTGCCCTGGAACGTCAGGCTCGTCAGGCTGGCGAGGCCGCACTCGCGCCGGCTCGGGTGGTGCCACAGCCGGCGGTGCTCGGCGTGCAGGCGCAGGATCCAGATCGGCAACTGGTGGCTGACGCACACGGCCTCGTGGCCGCGCGCCGCCTCCCGCGCCCGGATCACGGCGGCCCGCATCCGCGCGGCGAGCCCCTTGTACGGCTCGCCCCAGGACGGCTTGAAGGGGTTGACCAGGTGCCGCCAGTGCTCGGGGCGGCGCAGCGAGCCGGCCCCGGCCCCGAACGTCAGCCCCTCGAAGTGGTTGTCGGCCTCGATCAGACGATCGTCCACGGTCACCGGGAGGTCGAGCGAGTCCGCGAGCGGCGCCGCCGTCTCCAGCGCCCGCTGCATCGGCGAGGAGAACAGCGCGGTCACGTCCCGGTCGGCGAACCACTTCGCGGCGGCCTTCGCCATGAGGACGCCGTCCTCGCTCAGCCGGTACCCGGGCAGCCGCCCGTACAGGACGCCCTCGGGATTGTGCACTTCACCGTGCCGGAGCAGGTGAACGATCGTCGTGTCAGTCATCGCCGGTCAGGTTACCCGCGCCGCGCGCCTGGCCGGTCCCCGGCCCGGCCCGCCCGCACCTGCCCGCGCGGGGCTCAGATGCGGGTCGATGCGACGAACTTCGCGATGCTCTCCGCGGCGCGGTCCAGGAACGTCCCGGCCGGCGGGGAGTCCCCCAGGTGCTGGATGAACCAGTAGGTCAGCGCGGCGTTGCAGACGTCGGCGTTCGCCGCCGGGGCCGTGCAGGTGATCGGCGCGACCAGGCCGCGCGGCGTCAGGACCGCCAGTTCGGCCTTCACCAGGGGCGACGGGTAGGGCAGATCGTCGGTGCCGGGGCCGCGGGTGAGCACCGCCTCGAAGCCGGGCACGCCGGTCGGCAGGTTCACCCTCGTGCTCTGCACGGAGGTGCACTCGTTGCCCTGCGCGCGTTCCCGCTGGGCCTGCGCGGAGTCCGGGAAGTACTCGCAGAGCGCGATCCGGATGCCGCCGACCGAGCCCTGCCAGTGCTCCTCGACGAGCGCGGTCGGGCCGCCGACCGTGCTGGAGCCCGCGTTCGCGCCGACGGACCCCTTGCACTCGGCGCCGGCGGGCCCGATCAGCATGCCCTGGCCTGATCCGTACACGGCGGTGTTCTTCGGCAGCTTGACGCGGGCGGGGAGCGTCACCTTGGCGGGGACGCCGGACGGTGTGATCACCGCGCCCGGCGCCTCGACGACGCACGGCCGGACGTCTGCGACGGTGGCCGCGGCCTGCACCGTCGCGGACGGCCTCGGCTCCGGGTCCTGCTTGGTGACCTGCGTGAGCGTGAGCGCGCCCGCCCCGACGATCACGACCGTCCCGGCGGCGGCGGCCGTCAGCCCGGCGCCGGTGCCGAAGAACGCCTTGATCGCCGCAGCCGTGCCGACCTTGCCGGCGGCGGAGGCCGTACCGGCCGCGGAGGCCCCGGCACCGGCCGCGGAG
>NZ_SMJW01000326.1 GCF_004348335.1 Actinomadura bangladeshensis
AGACCCGGCGGCCCGTCCCCGCTCCCCGGAGCACCGCTCCCCGGAGCACCGGGCGAGCCGCACCCCCGGGCGCCCGGCTGTCACGCCACGGCACCGGACGCATAGGATCCGTCCGTCAACGCGGGTGAGACCTGAGACGTCTCCTTCACATAAGCCATCCACGAAATCGCCCCGGGCGATTCCCACCGCCCCAGAGCCAACACCCACACCGGCGGGGAGCGCCACGACTCCGTCAACTTCGAGCCCGGTTGCCTCGCCGACCCAGACCAGGCAGCTAGGTTCGGAGGACAAGGTGTAGACGTACGAGGGAAAGTGCACATATGAGTCAACCTCGGCTGCTCGGCGGCCGCTACGAGCTCGATTCGGTGATCGGGCGGGGCGGCATGGCCGAGGTCTACCGTGCCCGAGACCTGCGGCTCGATCGCGTCGTCGCGGTCAAGACGCTGCGGTCGGACCTGGCCCGTGACCCCACGTTCCAGGCGCGGTTCCGGCGCGAGGCCCAGTCGGCCGCGTCGCTGAACCACCCCTCGGTCATCGCCGTGTACGACACCGGCGAGGACATGATCGGCGACACCCCCATCCCGTACATCGTGATGGAGTACGTGGACGGCAGCACGCTGCGCGACCTGCTGCGGGAGAACCGCGCGCTGCTGCCCGAGAAGGCCCTGGAGATCACCGACGGGATCCTGCGCGCGCTCGACTACAGCCACCGCGGCGGGATCGTGCACCGCGACATCAAGCCGGCCAACGTGATGCTCACCCGGCAGCACGAGGTCAAGGTCATGGACTTCGGCATCGCCCGCGCCATGGCCGACTCGGCGGCGACGATGACGCAGACCGCGCAGGTGATCGGCACCGCGCAGTACCTGTCCCCCGAGCAGGCACGCGGCGAGCGGGTGGACGCCCGCAGCGACATCTACTCGACGGGCTGCGTCCTGTACGAGCTGCTGACCGGCAAGCCGCCGTTCACCGGCGACTCGCCGGTCGCGATCGCCTACCAGCACGTCCGGGAGGAGCCGGTCCCGCCGTCCCAGGTGGACCCGCAGATCCCGCAGTGGGCGGACGCGATCGTCCTGAAGGCGATGGCGAAGGAGGCCGACCACCGGTACCAGAACGCGACGGAGTTCCGGCAGGAGATCCAGCGCGTCCTGCAGGGCCATCCGGTGGCCTCGACGGCGGCGTCGACGATGCTGATGGGCGGCGCGCAGCCGCAGGGCACCCAGGTCATGGGCGCCTACCCGCCCGGCCCGGCCCGCACGCAGGTGCACCGCCCGCAGGACGACGGGTACGGCCTGCCGCCCGTCCACTACGACGACGACCTGCCCGAGCGCGGCGGGAACGGCAGGAAGGCCGCGCTGTGGGTGGGCCTCGCCGTGCTGTTCATCGGCGGCGCCGCGCTCATCGGCTGGATGCTGAGCGGCGGCGGCGGTGAGAAGAACACGCAGGTCGCGATCCCGCGGAGCATCGTCAACGTGTCGCAGAGCGACGCGACGGCGCAGCTCACCAAGCTCGGCTTCCAGGTCGGCCAGCCGAAGACCGACTTCAGCGACGAGATCCGCAAGGGCTACGTCATCAGCTCCGACCCGGAGCCCGGCACGGACGCGGCCAAGGGCGCCACGGTGACGCTGCTGATCTCCAAGGGCGAGAAGCCGCCCACGGAGATCGAGGTCCCGACCGTGACCGGCCAGCCGTACGCGACGGCGAAGAAGACGCTGGAGCACCAGGGCTTTGAGGTCCAGAAGCGCGCCGAGACGAGCGACACCGTCCCGCGCGGCAATGTGATCAGCACGGACCCGGCCGGCGGTTCGAAGGCGCCGAAGGGCGCGAACATCACGGTGGTCGTCTCCAACGGCCCGACGAACCTCCAGGTGCCGAACCTGTTCAACAACAGCCAGCGGGCCGCCTGCGGGAAGCTCAAGGGGCTCGGGCTGACCTGCCACGTGCAGAAGGGGCAGCCGCCGGTCGACCGGCAGGTCTCGCCGGGCTTCGTCTACGACCAGCAGCCCGCGGAGGGCGCCACGGTCGCGCCGGGCGACGCGGTGACGATCTTCGTGGCCGACAAGCCGCAGCAGAGCCCGACCCAGCCGGGCGGGACGCCGACGACGCCGGGCTTCCCCGGCTTCCCGGGCGGCGACAACGGCTGATCCGGGCCGATCGACGCGAAGGGCCCCGGCTCTCCTTGAGGGAGGCCGGGGCCCTTCGCGTCGGTCCCGTGCGGGGCCCGTCGGCTCCGCAGGGGTCCGGACATGAAACGGGGCTTCCGCCACTCGGGGGCAATGGCGGAAGCCCTCGTTATGGTCTTCGTCACGCGGCCGTAGGACGTTACGCATTTCAACCGATTTTTTGGCGACCTGTCGGTCATGCGCCGGTTCGCTCGGCGGTCCATGCGCGGCCAGTGCGGTGGATTCGCAGGTCAGCCGGGGGTGGCGGAGCCGGACGGCGCCGGCGTCTGGACGACCCCGTGGTCGAACTGGAGCTTGGACTCGACACGGGGGAACGCCACGTACCAGAGGACGGCGGCGACGGCCAGCACGATGCCGAGCACGGTCGCGGCCCGGGTGGGCCACGCGCCCGGGAGGTGGCGCCAGATCCAGGCGTACACGGGACCTCCTACTTCCTACTTCCCGGCGGAGCCGGCGGCGGACCGCACGCGGGGCAGCGCCTCGGCCAGCTCACCGAAGATGATCATTCGTTCGGCGGCGGAGTACTTGGGGTGGCAGGTGGTGAGCGTGATCAGCCGTCCGGTCGGCTTCGCCTTCGGGTGGAACGGGACGGGCGCGGTCACCTCCGTCGCCGACGGCTTCACGATCTTGCGGTCGGTGACCGTGTAGACGTACTGGTCGTTCCGGGTGTCGATGAGGATCTTGTCGCCGCGGTCGAGCTCGCCGAGCCGGTTGAACGGGGCGGAGTAGGTCGTCCGGTGACCGGAGACGACGAAGTTGCCGAGCTCGCCGGGCAGCGCCGTGCCGGGATAGTGGCCGGGGCCCTTGCGCAGGTCGTCGCGGTCGACGCCCTCGATGACGACGAAGTGGTAGTCCTTGCCGAACCGGGGGATGCGGATCATCGCGAGCCCCTTGCCGAGCTTCACCTTCTCGGTGGTGACCTTGCCGCTGCGCCAGCTGTTCAGCATCTCGTCGTGCAGCCGGTCCTGCTGGCCCTCGGTGTACCGGCCGGTGCCCCACAGCTCGTAGGTCACGAACAGCATGACGATCAGGCCGGCGGTGATGCACAGCTCGCCCATGCCACGGATCACCGTCCGCACGCGTCCTCCTTCGTCGGGATCGGCCGGAGGCCGACGGGGGTGGGCCGGGGGTCAGCCGCCGGGCTCCGGCGGAACCGTAGCGTGCTTCATCGTCACGCTGCCGGTGTAGGGCGGCAGCGTGGCCCGTTCCACGGTCCGCACCGAGTAGCCGAGCCCGTACACCCGGACGTACTTGCGGTAGACGGCGATCTCGGGGGACGCGCCGAGCGCCGCGCGGAGCCGGTCCGGGTCGCCCACGGCGGTGATCCGGAACGGCGGCGAGTACACGACGCCCTGCAAGATCAGGGTATTGCCCACGCAGCGGACCGCGCTGGTCGCGATGACCCGCTGATCCATGATCTGCATCGCCGTGGCGCCGCCCGCCCACAGCGCGTTGACGACGGCCTGCACGTCGCCCTGGTGGACGACGAGGTCGTCGGGGTGGACGCCGGGCGGCGGGCCGTCCGGCTCCGGCGGCGGCGCGTCGTCCAGCGAGACCCGGACGGCGCGGCCGGTCACCGGGGTGAACCCGGCGCCGGCGGCGAGCCGGTCGGCCTCCTCCCGCGCACTTTTCACGCGCGTGTCGTGACGTCCGGCCTCCCGGGAGATACGGTCGATCTGGTCGCGGAGCCGCCGGTACTCGGCGCGCTCCCGGTGGCCGCGCCGCTGCTCGGCGGTGATGAGTTCGGTGATCTGGGTGCGGCCCTGCTCGCGCAGGCTCGTGCCGCGGGCCGTGCTCGCGCTCGCCGCGAACAGGGTCCCCGCGAGGAGCGTGAGAACTGGGATGATGCTTCCCCACCCAGGACGCCGTACGCTGCTCGTCGAGAATCCGCTCATCAGTCAGTGCTCACCAGCGACTACGCTAACCGACAGAACACCCATGCGCGGTCCGGCGCTCCGGCCGCCGGACGCCCGAGGAGATCGATCCCACCGTGGCCAAGTCGAAAGTGCGCAAGAAGGCCGTCTACACGCCCCCGCAGAAGTCCAAGGCGCCCGAGGTCAGCCCCCGCTGGCTGGTGCCCACGATGGTCGGGCTGTGGCTCGTCGGCCTCATCTGGATCGCCGTCTTCTACGTGACGGCCAGCACCGGCACGAACGTGCCGTTCATGACCGACCTGCACAACTGGAACCTGGGGATCGGCTTCGCCGCGATCATCCTCGGCGTGATCCTGTCGACCCGCTGGCGCTGACCGCAACTTATCCACAGGCCGAGGATCTCCCACCCCGGCTTTCCCCAGGTTTTCCACAGGTACTGTCCACAGGCGCTCTCCCAGGCTTCTGACGCGCCCGCACACTGGCGGAGCGGCCGCCGTCCGCACCGGGGTGCGCCCCGCCGTGCTCGGGCCCGCATAGCGGACGCTGCGGCGCGGACGCCGTTCCGGGTGGACGGCGTCCGCGCACAGCGGGCCATCAGCGGGCCTCGGGCTACAGGGACGGGCTGAGTTCGGCCGTTCTGAGCACCACCAGCGCCGCGAGCAGCGCCAGCGTGAGCAGCGGCGCCCCGATGTGGAACAGCCGCCGCCGCGCGGCGGGAGCGTACGCGTAGGCGGCGGCCAGCGCCGCGCCGACCGCGAGCCCGCCGACGTGCCCCTGCCAGGAGATCCCCGGCACCGAGAACGTGATCACCAGGTTGATCACCAGCAGCACCACGATGGGGCCGACCGGCCCGCCGAACCTGCGGCCGATCACGAAGTACGCCCCGAAGAGCCCGAAGATGGCGCCGGACGCGCCGACCGCCGAGCTGTTGGCGGCGCCGACCAGGTACAGCAGCACCGACCCGCCCAGCCCGGACAGCACGTAGAGCGCCAGGTAGCGCCAGCGTCCGAGCGCCTGCTCCAGCGCGGGGCCGACCGCCCACAGCGCCCACATGTTGAACAGGATGTGGGTGATGCCGAACGTCCCGCCGCGCTGGTGCAGGAACATCGTGGTGAACAGCCGGTACCACTCGCCCTCGGCGACCCCGCCGACGCTGCCGTCCGGCAGCGCGGCGCGGCCGAGCATCATGAATTCCCAGACGACGCGCCAGGACGCCAGCTCCGCGAGGTACACCGCGATGCACGCGCCGATGAGCGAGTACGTCACGACCGGCACGGCGGACGAGGGAGCCCGTCCGCCGACCACCGTCCGGGGCACCGCCCTGCGGACGCCCCGGTTGCCCTCGGCGACGCACTCCACGCACTGGTGCCCGACCGCCGCGTCCCGCATGCAGTCCGGGCAGATGTAGCGGTCGCACCTGGTGCAGCGCACATACGTCTCGCGCCCCGGGTGCCGGTAGCAGGTCGGTACCGAGGTCTCGGGGGCGGGACTGGGTTCTGTGCTCATCTGTGGCTCCGTGGGGCCGGTGCGGGTGTCACCCGTCGCGGGGTCTCACCATGGGAAACGACTAACGCCGCTCGATCGTCACCGATTCCAGGACGACGTCCTGCTTCGGGCGGTCGTTGCGGCCGGTCTCCACCTTGCCGATGCGGTCGACGACGTCCGTGCCCTCGATGACCTTGCCGAAGATGGTGTGCCGGCCGGTCAGGTGCTGGGTGTGGCCCACGTCGAGCGTGATGAAGAACTGGGAGCCGTTGGTGCCGGGCCCGGCGTTCGCCATCGCCAGCAGGTAGGGGCGGTTGAACTTCAGGTCCGGGTGGAACTCGTCCTTGAACTGGTAGCCGGGGCCGCCGGTGCCGGTGCCGAGCGGGTCGCCGCCCTGGATCATGAACTGCTCGATGACGCGGTGGAAGACCGTCCCGTTGTAGAGCGGGGCCTCGGACTTCTGCCCGGTGCGCGGGTCGGTCCACGTCCGGGTGCCCTCCGCCAGTTCGACGAAGTTCGCCACCGTCTCGGGCGCCTGCTCGGGGTACAGCTGGATCACGATCTTGCCGAGCGACGTGGTGAGCGTCGCGAAGATCTCGTTGGCCACGCTGGCCGCCTCCCTCATGTGGTGGATGTCTGAGCTCTGCACATTACGGTCTCGGTCATGCACGAATCGACTACCCGGCGTGCAGGTGCGGTCACTCGCACGGGGTTTACCTCCCGAACGCTGGGAAGGCTGCATGACAGGACCTCGCAAACAGGGAGGTTAGCGTGTCCCTAATGATCAATATCCGCCGGAAGCCGCAGGACGAAGTTCTCACCCGGTTCGGCCGCGTCCAGGAGGCGGCCCGGCAGAGCGCCGAGATGTTCCGGCAGAGCGCTTCCAACGCGGCGGAGCGGATCGCTCCCGTCGCGGAGGAGCGGCTCATGGTCGTCCGCGGCTGGAGCGCACCGAGGCTCCGCAAGGCGGCCCGGTACGTGGAATCCGGGCTCGCCCCTCGGGTGAGCACGTTCCTGAGCGATGTCGCCGGACGGGTCGAGCCGCCGAAGCGGTCGGGACCCGGACGCGGCGCTCTCATGGCGATGATGGGCGCGGTCACCGCGGTCGGCGTGGCCGGTGCGGTGGCGACGCGGCGCGGTGTCATCCGCGACATGACCAGGGGTTCCGGTGAGCACGTGGACGACGCCACCTCGGCCGACTCCATGACGGTCTCCGGTGCCGACGTCGACGGTCAGGTGCATTCGCCGCACTAGCGCGGTACCGGAGGGCCCGGTCGTCTCCGACCGGGCCCTCCGGCGTGTCCAAGAGTTGCTACTACCCGGTACCGTAACGCCATGTCGCCGAAGCGCTCCCTCCGGCAGGTGCTGACGGCCCGCGCTAGGGAGCGGGCTCGCCAGGGCATGCACACGGCCGTGCACCGCACCTGGGAATGGGTCCAGCGGCGCGGTGAGATCACCCCGCACACCCCCGGCCGGCGCCGGTTCGCCTACCTCGGGGAGGGCGCCTGCATCGGCTTCCCGGTCGGCTCGATCTACGGCGAGCCGTGGATCTCGATCGGCGACCACACCCTCGTCGGCACGCATGTCACGATCTCCGCCGGCTTCGTCCCCGGCCTGGACCTCGGCCCGGACGTCATCGTCCGCATCGGCGCGAGCTGCTCGCTCGGCCGCGGCACGCACATCGTCGGCCACCAGTCCATCGACATCGGCGACGACGTCTTCACCGGCCCGAACGTCTACATCACCGACCAGAACCACACCTACGGCGACCTGCACATGCCGATCGGCCGCCAGTGGCCGGAGAACAACCCGGTCGTGATCGGCGACGGCTGCTGGATCGGCACCGGCGCGATCATCCTCCCCGGCACCCGGCTGGGCCGCAACGTCGCCGTCGCCGGCGGCGCCGTCGTCCGCGGCGAGTTCCCCGACCACTCGGTCATCGGCGGCGTCCCCGCGAAGGTCCTGCGCAGCCACGACAGGGAGAACGGCTGGCAGCCGCCCCTCCGCAACGACCCGCTGATGTCCCTGGACGAACTGGCCGCCCTCTCCGTCAACGGCCTGGAGGGCCTCCAGATCCTCCAGGACAGGCTCCGCGAGGAGACCGCCGCCCGTCCCGCCCCCGAACCCCTCCAAGAAGAAGCCGGC
>NZ_SMJW01000327.1 GCF_004348335.1 Actinomadura bangladeshensis
CTCCCCCCGTCGTCAGGCCTTGGCGGTGGTGATGGTCTTGCCGAGGGCGCTGCCCTTGGCCCACTTGGTGAAGGGCAGCTGCCAGTAGCCCCAGCCGTTCGTCCACTGGAGGTTGCGCTTGGTGCCGGTGATTTTGACGATGTCGCCACGGTAGGACCAGTGGAAGAACCACTGGGCGTCGGCGGCGGGGGAGCGGACGCAGCCGTGGCTGCAGTTGCGGTTGCCGAGGCAGGACGGGTCGTCCATGTTCTGGTGGATGTACTCGCCGCTGTTGGAGATGCGGGTCGCCCAGGGGACCTTCTCGTCGTACCAGCCGGGGTCGCCCTTCTTCTTGCCCGGCGGGCGCATGCGCTCCAGGCGGACGTGGTCCATGGTGAGGTGGACGCCGCTGGTGGTGAGCAGGTGGTCGACGCCGTCGCGCTGGACGTCGCCGCCGACGCCGAGGCTGATGCCCCAGTTGCGGACGGTGCGGCCGTTCTTCTTGACGGTGAGCCGGTGCGTGTTCGAGTTGATGCTGACGACGTGCGAGTCACCGACCTTGAAGGTGTGGGTGACGTCCTTGTCGCCGAAGACGTCGGCGCCGATCTTCAGGCCGGCGTAGTGGACGGTGACGGTGACGCGCTGGCGGGGCTTCCACGGGTGCTTCGGGCGGAAGACCATCGAGGGGAGGCCGTTGAAGGACTCGCCGGCGCTCAGCCAGCGCCACGCGCCCTCGGTGGGGGTGGTGGAGGAGATCTCGGTGGCGCGCTCGATGAGCGGCTTGGCCTTGTCGGGGACGGCCTTGTTGAACTGGACGAAGATCGGCATGCCGGTGCCGACCGTCTCGTTCTGGCTCGGGACGACGTTGTTGACGCGGGTGGCGGCCGTGGCGCGGCTGGTGCGGAACGCGCTGGTCGCGGTGGTGGACTTGCCCTTCGGGGACGTGGCGGTGGCCGACACCTGGTAGCGGCCGCCGGGCTGCAGCGTCCAGGTGGACTGCCACTTGGTCTTGTCGGCCGACAGCTTCCCGGGGACGTCCTCGCCCTTCAGCTTGACGGAGACGGCGCCGAGCGCGCCGCCGGCGGCGGTGACCGTCACGCCCTCGTCGGGGCGGGCCTTGCCGTTGCCGTCCGCCGGCGTGATCGTCACCTGGGGCGTGCCGTCGTCTCCGCCTTTCGCGGTGACGCCGCCGGTCTCCCCGTCGCCGCCGCCGCATGCGGCCGCCAGTCCCAGGACCAGCGCCAGCACCAACGCCTTTCCTCGCACCGTTCTCCTTCAAAAGCCCGCCGGGCCCGCGGGTCGCGGGACGGCAACAAGATCGCTTACGGAACGGCCCTTTATTCCCGTCCCGTCCGAGGGCGGGGCGGCGCGTGTGGCGGCGTCCGATCACTTAGGACGTCCATCGTCCCCCGAAGGTTCGCCCGCGGGGGACGTTTCGGCGGATCTTTCGTGGTCCGCTGACGCTCGGGTCGCTCCGTCGATCTTCTCTTCAAGACTGTGGTGAGGCCGGTTAAAAGCGGCGGTCCCCGCACTGACCTGTTGCGATGCTGGAGCGTGGCCGCCAGCGACGGCCCCCGCCAGGTGAGTTCTCGGCTGTGAAGGGACCGCGCGATGAGAGCCCAGGGGCTGAGTCCTTCCATCGACTCCGGCGCCGGCGCCGCGGACGCCGTGCCGATGGCCGCCGGCGTGCTGGTCCCCGCCGGGCGCGGCGCGCGGACGCTCGCCGACCTCTGCCCGGCGTGCGTCGCCGTGGTGGACGGCTGGGCGATGGCCGTCGGCGTCTCCATGTCGCGGGGCGGGATGCTCGCGGGGCTCGCGGCGCTGGGCGTCGTGGTGTTCAACGCCTCCGGCGGGCTCTACCGGACGCGCCGCAGCCCGTCGCTGCTGGCCGACGCACCGGCGCTCCTGGCCCGGATGCTCGTGGTCGGCGCGGTCGCCGCGGTCCTGCTGCCGCATCCGGTGACGGCGCTGCTGTGGGCGGTCGCGGTGTCCGCGTCGATGTCGTTCGGCTTCCGGGCGTTCATGAACGCCGCCGTCCGAACGTACCGGTGCCGCCGCGCCCGGCCGCGTCCGGCGCTCGTCGTCGGGACGGGCGGGACGGCCGCGCACATGGTCGACATCCTCCGGGACCGCAGCGAGTTCGGCCTGTCGCCGATCGGGCAGGTGGCGGCGGGACGTCCCGCGTCGACGCCGGTGCTCGGCGAGACGTCCGACCTCCCGGCGCTGGTGGAGGAGTACTCGGTCGACACGCTCGTCGTCGTCGCCGAGGACGTGCACCCCGACGAGCTGGACGCCGTGCTGCGCATGTCGTTCGGGCTGCCGTGCGAGACGCTGCTCGTCCAGCCGCCGTCGCACGTGGTGCCGGTGGCGCCGGTGCGGCGCGAGTACCTCGCCGGGCTGCCGTGCGCGCGGGTCGACTGGCGGCTCGGCGACCCCGCCGCCCGGCGCGCGAAGCGGGCCCTGGACGTCGTGGTGGCGTGCCTGCTGCTCGTCGTCGCGGCGCCGGTCCTCGCCGCGTGCGCGCTGGCCGTGCGGCTGGAGGGCGGCCCCGGCGTGCTGTTCCGGCAGCGGCGGATCGGGCTCGGCGGCGAGGAGTTCGTGCTGCTGAAGTTCCGCACGCTGAAGCCGGCGGACGAGGAGGAGGCCGACACCCGCTGGACGGTCAAGAACGACGCCCGGATGGGGCGGGTCGGCCGCTTCCTCCGCAACACGTCGCTGGACGAGCTCCCGCAGCTGTGGAACGTCGTCCGGGGCGACATGAGCCTCGTCGGGCCGCGTCCGGAACGTCCCCATTTCGTGGAGCAGTTCGCCCGCACCTGCCCCGGCTACATGCTGCGGCACCGCGTCCCGGTCGGGATGACGGGCTGGGCGCAGATCCACGGCTTCCGCGGCGACACCTCGATCGAGCTGCGGGCGCGGCTCGACAACCACTACATCGACCACTGGTCCTTCGCCGGCGACCTGAAGATCCTGCTGCTGACCGCGCGGGCCATGCTCTGCCGGGACGCCGGATGACCGTCCTCGCCCCGCCGCTCGCACCGAGCCGGGCGCCGAGGCGGACGAGCAGGCCCCACCGGCCGGGCCGGCCGAGCCGGCTGATCGCCGCGGCCGTGGCGAGCGTCGGCATCCCGCCGGGCGCGGAGGCGTTCGGCCCCGGCGTGCAGGTCACCGCCGGCGACATCGCGAGCTGCGCGCTCGTCGCGGTCGCCGCGTTCCTCCTGGCCACCGGGCGGGCCGAGATGCCGCGCGCGGCGTTCTGGGCGTTCGCGCCGCTGGTCGCGGGCCTCGGGATCAGCACCGTGCATTCGCCGGACATCGGGTCGAGCATGGCCGGGTTCGTCCGCGACCTGCAGGTCTTCGTGCTGGTGCCGCTGGCCGTCGTGCTGCTCGTCCGGGACCGCCGCGACCTCACGATCGTCCTCGCGTCGGTGCTCGGCCTCGGGCTGGCGGAGGCCGGGTACGGGATCTGGCAGTCGGTCACCGGCAACGGCGCGTCGATGGGCGGGCAGAACATCCGCGCCGTCGGCACGTTCGGCGCCCTGGACGTGATGGCGATGTCGGTCGTCGCCGGGTTCGCGTTCCTCATCCTGACCGCGTTCGCGCTGACCGCGCCGGGCCGGGGACCGGCCGCCGTCCCGGCCGCGCTGGCCGGGCTCGCCGTGCTGGCCGGCGCGCTCACCCTCGCGCTGAGCCGCGGGACATGGCTCGCCCTCGGCGCCGCCGCCGTCCTCACCCTGGTCGTCTTCAGCCGGTGGACGGCCGTGAAGGTGCTGACCTGCTGCGCCGCGCTGATGGTGATGATGCTCGCGGTGCTGGGCGGCGGCGGGCAGGCCGTCGTCGAGCGGTCCAAGTCGATGGCGTCCTCGATCAGCCATCCCGACCAGTCGGTGGACGACCGGTACACCCTGTGGGCCGCCGCCGTCCGGATCTGGGCGGACCATCCCGTCACCGGCGTCGGCGTGAAGAACTTCCCGGCCTACCGCGACACCTACGCCACGATCGAGTTGTCGTCCGGCAGCGAGACCGCCGACCCCGTGAACGGGTACGCGCGGCAGCCGCTGCTGTCGCCGCACAACGAGTACCTGCTGTTCCTGTCCGAGCAGGGCATCGTCGGCTTCGCCGGGTTCGGCGCGCTGATCGCCGCGCTCGCCGGCGGGCTGTGGAGGCGCCGCCGCGTCCGCGACCCGCTGTGGCTCGCGAGCCTCGGCCTGCTGGCGTTCCTGCTCGTCAACTTCCTGTACGCGGACCTCGGCGGGCCGACCTGCGCGCTCGTCGCGATCGTCATCGGCGCCGTCGCCGCGCGCGCGTTCGGGGCGGTGCGGGAATGACCGGCGGCGGGATGAACTCCGTCGGGCGCGCCGCCGCGCTGTCGGGCGTGCTCATCGCGGCGGGCACCGGGCTCGGCTTCGCCCGCGACCTCGTGATGGCGCACATGTTCGGCGCGAGCCGCAGCACCGACGCGTTCCTCGTCGCCTGGACGATCCCCGAGACCGTGTCGCCGCTGCTCATCGAGGACGCGATGGCGCTGCTCATGGTCCCCGCCGTCACGCGGCTGCTCGCGCGCGGCGACGGGCTGCGCCCGCTCGCCGGGTCGACGCTGCCGCGCATGGTGCTCGGCCTGTCGCTGATCACCGTCACGCTCATCGCCGCCGCCCCGGTCGTGGTGGACGTCCTCGCGCCCGGCCTGGACGAGAGCGCCGCGGCCGTCCAGTGCGTCCGGCTGACCGCGATCACCGTGGTGACGTTCGGCGTCGCCGGCTTCATGAGCGCGGCGCTGCGCGCCCACCACCGGTTCGGCCCGCCCGCCGCCATCTACCTCGCCTACAACGTGGGCATCCTCGCGCTGATCGCGGGACTGTCCGGCGTCGTCGGGATCACCAGCGCCGCCGTCGGCGTCGCCGCCGGCAGCCTGCTGATGATCGCCGTGCAGGCCCCGGCCTTCGCCCGCTGCCTGCGCGACAGCCCGCCCGTGCGGGCCCTGGGCGGGGACGGTGTCGAATGGCGGCTCGGGGCCGCGGCGGTGGCGCCCGTCGTCGTCTACACGGTCACGCGGCAGTCGCAGGTGTTCGTCGAGCGCTTCCTGGGCTCGGAACTGGCCGCGGGCTCCATCTCGCACCTGAACTACGCGCAGAAGGTCGCGCAGGTCCCGATGGTGCTGTCGCTGCTGATCGTGACGGTGACGTTCCCGAGGCTCGCACGGGCCTCCGCGGACGGCGACACCTGGCAGGTCGCGCGCCGCATCCGGCAGGACCTCGTGGTCGCCAGCACGATGGTCCTGGGCGCGAGCGCGTTCCTCATCGCGTTCGCGCCGGCCGTCATCGGGGTGCTGTTCCAGCACGGCGAGTTCACGGCGGACGACACGGCGAGCACCGCGTCCATCATGCGGATCTACGCGCTCGGGCTGTGGGGGCAGTCGGCGGTCGGCCTCGCCGCCCGCGCGTTCTTCGCGCAGCGGCGGCCGACCTGGCGCCCGGCGCGGGTGCTGTGCCTCGGCCTCGCGGTGACCGCCGCGATCGGCGGCGCCTTCGCCGCGTCCGCCGGGACGCTCGCGCTCGCCGCCGCGAACGCCGCCGGGATCACGCTCGCCGCCGTGCTGCTGCTCGGCGGGCTGCGGCGCGGCATCGCGCCGGTCTCGCCGCGCCGGATCGCCGCCGACGTGTCCCGGCTGGTGCTCGCCGCCGCCGGGGCCTGCGCGGCGGGCGGCCTCACCGCGCACGCCGCCGCCGGGCTGCCGCCGCTCGTCCAGCTCGCGGTGGGCGGCCTCGTGACCACCGCCGTCTTCGCGGTCCTGATCGTCCTGGCGGGACCCGACCTCGTTGCTCCATGGATCGCTTTGCGGTCGCGCCGCAGCGTGCGCGGCCGGACCGAATCGGGGGAGACCAGTGAGCCAGCCGACCGAGCCGGCGGGAACCGCGCAGCCGGCGAGAACCACCGAACCGCACCCGGCGGAGGAGATCCGGCCGGCCCCGCTGGTGCTGATGTACCACTCGGTCGACCACGTCGATGAGGACCCGTACCTGATCACGGTGTCGCCGGGAAGGTTCGAGCGCCAGCTCGCCTGGCTGCGGGCGCGCGGGCTGCGCGGCGTCGCCATGGCCGAGCTGCTGGACGCGCACGCCGCCGGGCGGGCCCGCGGCCTCGTCGGGCTGACGTTCGACGACGGCTACGCCGACTTCGCGACCCGGGCCGTCCCCGCGCTGCTGCGGTACGGGTTCGGCGCGACCGTCTACGTCGTGTCCGGACGGATCGGCACCTACAACGCCTGGGACGCCGACGGCCCCCGCAAGCCGCTCATGACCGCCGACCAGATCCGGACCGTCGCCGGCGCCGGTATGGAGGTCGCCTCGCACGGCCGCCACCACGTGTCCCTCCCCGAGACCGACGACACCGAGCTCCGCGAGGAGCTGGAGGAGAGCCGCGCCGCGCTGGAGGACATCGTCCAGGCGCCGGTCACCGGCTTCGCCTACCCCTACGGGCACGCCGGCGCCCGCGAGGTCGAGGCGGTGCGCGCCGCCGGATACGACCACGCGTGCGACATCCGCCCCGAGGAGCCGTCCCGGCACGCGCTGCCGCGCACCTACATCGGCGACCGGGACGGGCCGCTGCGGCTGCGGGTCAAGCTCGTCCGGCACGAGCTGCGGCGCCGGAGCCACGTGTGACCCGCGTCCTGCACGTCATCACCGGGCTGGAGCACGGCGGCGCCGAACGCCAGCTCGCGCTGCTGCTGCGCCACCTGCCGGTCGCCTGCGAGGTCGCGACGCTCACCCGGACCGGCACGCTCGGCGCCGAGATCCGCCGGACCGGCGTGCCCGTCCACGAGATCGGGATGCGCGGCAACCGCGACCTCGCGGCGCTGCCCCGGCTCGCGCGGCTCATCCGGCGCGGCCGGTACGACGTCGTCCACACCCACCTGTACCGGGCGTGCGTCTACGGGCGGATCGCCGCGCGCCTCGCCGGGACGGCCCGCGTCATCGCCACCGAGCACTCGCTCGGCGACGGGCACATCGAGGGACGCGCGACGACGCGCGGCGTCCGGGCGCTGTACCGGGCGACCGAGCGGCTCGGGCACGCGACGATCGCGGTGTCGCCGACGGTCGCCGCCCGGCTGCGCGGCTGGGGCGTGCGGCCCGCCCGGATCGCCGTGATCCCGAACGGCATCGACGCCGCCGCGTTCGCGTTCGACGCCGCCCGCCGCGCCGCGACCCGCCGCCGGCTCGGCATCGGCCCGGACGAGCCGGTCGTCGGCGCGGTCGGGCGGCTCGTACCGACCAAGCGGTTCGACCTGCTGATCGAGGCGGCCGCCCGGCTGGACGGCGCCCGGCTGCTGCTCGTCGGCGCCGGGCCGATGCGCGGCGCGCTGGAGCGGCTCGCGCACGAGCTCCGCGTCCCGGTGGTCTTCACCGGCGGGACGTCGGACGTCGCGGGCGCGCTCGCCGCGATGGACGTGCTGGCCGCGCCGTCCGTCCAGGAGACGTTCGGGCTCGGCGTGCTGGAGGCCCTCGCCGCCGGGCTGCCCGTCCGCTACACGCCCGCCGCGCCGCGACCCGCCGCCGGCTCGGCATCGGCCCGGACGAGCCGGTCGTCGGCGCGGTCGGGCGGCTCGTACCGACCAAGCGGTTCGACCTGCTGATCGAGGCGGCCGCCCGGCTGGAC
>NZ_SMJW01000328.1 GCF_004348335.1 Actinomadura bangladeshensis
TAAGAGACAGGCTCATGGGCCGCCTGCGCGGCCGCCCCGCCGGCGGCGGCCGCCGGACGATCGGACCGGGGCCGGTCTCGCTTGTCCGGCTTATCGACGTTGGGCGGGTTCTTTCGCGGTCCGGTCATGGCGTCCCCCTTCGGGCTCGCCTGCTCCTGCACCCAGCCGGTCTCGTACGCCTCGGCGGGGACCGTGCGGCGCGCCCGGTCCCAGCGGTAGGCGAGGACGGCCAGCGCGGCGGCCCAGCCGGGCGCGGCGTTCGCCTCCGGCAGCAGTTGGGCGATCGCCGCCGTCGCCACCCCGGCGGCGGCCAGGGCGAGCAGGGTCGTGCTCCACGGCGCGTATCCGCGCAGGCGGAACGCGACCACGGCCACAGGTAGGGCGAGCACGGCCAGAAGCAGCGTCGGGCTCAGGTAGGACAGGTCGTCGCCGTCCGGGTAGAGCCTGCCCAAGGGCACCGACAGCGCGAGCCAGGACGCGATGACCGCGACGACCGCCATCCCCGTGGGCGAGCGCAGCGTCAGGTGGACGACGACCAGCAGGACCACGGCGCACGCCGCCGCACCCAGGACCGGCCCGTCGGCGACCACCGCGGCCGCCAGCACGAGCACGATCAGAAGCAGCCCGCCGAGGAACCTCAGCCCCGGCGTGATCTGGAAGTAGCGCACCCGCAGGCGCTCGAAGAGATCCCGCGTCGCGGCGTCCTTCGCCGGGCGGGAGCGGGACCTGCCGAACAAAGCCATCAGAAGCGAGTAAAGCGCAGGACCGCCCGGAACGGGACTCCCCGCACGCGGTTCGTTGCCGCCCGCCCTGCCTGCCTGGACCGGAGCGCGGCGCCCTCAGTCCCGAGACCAGGACATTTGTACTGTCCAGAAGGGGAGGTTCGGATCTGCTGCCGACACCGGCCGAATCCGTAACGTCCCGACCATGGAAGTCGGAACTGCGGAAGCGGCGGTGGTCTTCACCGGCGCGGTCAAGGACTACGGGACGGTCAGGGCGGTCGACGGACTCGACCTGCGCCTCGACCGGGGGACGTCCGTGGCGCTGCTCGGGCCGAACGGCGCGGGCAAGTCCACGACGATCGCGATGCTGCTCGGCCTCGTCCCGCCCGACGCGGGAACCGTGCGGGTGCTGGGCACGGCGCCGCAGCGGGCCGTGCGGGACGCCCGCGTCGGCGCCATGCCGCAGAGCGGGCGGCTGATCGGCGGGGTGACCGTCCGGGAGCTGCTCGGCTTCGTCCGCCGCACCCATGCCTCGAAGGCGCGCGGCCGGACCGTCCCCCCGCTGGACGAGACCATGGAGATCGCGCACATCACCGACCTCGCGGGGCGGCGGGCCGACCGGCTGTCGGGCGGGCAGGCGCAGCGCGTCAGGTTCGCGATCGCGGTGGCGGGCGCGCCCGAACTCCTCGTGCTGGACGAGCCCACCACCGGGCTGGACATCGAGGCGAGGCGCGAGCTGTGGGCCAGTGTGCGCTCCTACGCCGAGCTCGGGCGGACGATCCTGTTCTCCACCCACTACCTGGAAGAGGCCGACGACTACGCGGACCGGATCGTCGTCATCGACCGGGGCCGCGTCATCGCCGACGGCACCAGCGAGGCCATCAAGCGGCGGGTTCCCGGCCGGACCGTCGGCTTCGACCTCGACGGGCCGATGGCGGCGCTGGACGGCCTGCCGGGCGTGGTCGGCAGCGAGGTGCGGGGCGGCCGCGTCCAGTTGCACACCACCGACTCCGACGCGACGGTCCTGGCGCTGGCCGAGGCCGGGATGGTCCGGAATCTGGAGGTGACGGGGGCGGGTCTGGAAGAGGCGTTCCTCGCCCTCACCGAACGGAAGGAGGCCCTGCGATGATCCTGCGCTACGTCCGGCTCGAAATGATGCGGCTGCTGCGCGACCCCGGCTACCTGGTCATGAGCCTGATCTCGCCGCTCACCATGTACCTGGTGTTCACCAGCCTCGACATCACCGGACGGTCCGGGCATGCGGGCGCGGTGTACGCGATGGTGGGCATGGCCGGGTTCGGTGCGGTCGGGGCCGTGCTGAACAACGGGGTGTCCATCGCCGAGGACAAGCCGCTCGGCTGGATACGGCAGCTCCGCCTGCTGCCGCTGCGCCCGTCCGAGGTGGTCGTCGGCAGGACGCTGTGCGCGATGGCCGTCACGCTGCCGCCGATCGTCTCCATCTGCCTTGCGGGCGGCCTCGTGAACGATGTGTCGCTCGGCGCGGGCCAGTGGGCGGCCGTGCTCGTGCTGCTCTGGGCGGGCATCGCGCCCATGGCGGTCCTCGGGATCGGCCTCGGCTACCTGCTCTCCGCACAGCAGGCGCAGATGGCGGCGCTGACCTGCTACATGGGCCTGTCCCTGCTGGGCGGCCTGTGGGTGCCGATCGCCCGGTTCCCCGGATGGCTGCGGCACATCGCGACGGCCACGCCGATCAACCGGTACGGGGAGCTGTCCTGGCGCGTCACCGACGGCCACGCCCCGACGCTGACGGGTGTCGCGCTCCTCGTGGCGTGGGCCGCCGTCTTCGTCGTGTTCGCCGCCTACTGCTACCGGCGCTCGACCCGAACCCTGTGAACGGCCGCCCTGTGAACGGCCGCGGCATGGACGGCGGCACCGGCATACCGTGGCTTCGTGGACATGGAGAACGACGGGTGATCTCCTGGAAGGGCACTCCGCAACGGCGCGTTCCCGACCTCGACCTGGAGAAGGTGGACCGCGACGGGCCGGGCGGCCACGCCTTCGTGTTCTGGCTCATCGTCCTGGTGTGGCCGCTGTGGGACGTCGCCGACGGCCGCGCGCATCCCGTGTGGCTCGCCGTCGCCGCGCTGCTGGGCTTCGCGTTCCTGCACGTCGCCGTCGTCCGGACCTCGTTCGACGGGCGCGTCCCGATCCGGGTGCCGATCGTGCTGCTGATCGCCGAGGCAGGGGTCGCGTCCGCCGCGTCGCTGGGTTTCCACGGCCGCTGGTACACGATGTTCCCGCTGCTCGGGCTCGCCGCCGGCGTCCTCGTCGGGCACATGCCCCGGACCGGGCGCGGGCCGGAGCTTCCGATGCTCGTCGGCATCGGCGGCGTCTCGGTGCTCGGCGTCCTGGTCGGCTGGGCGGGCGGCGAGGACGGCGGCGCCCTCGCCGCGAACTGGTACGGCACCGTGACGGCGGGCGTGGTGACCGCGGTCATCCTGCGGCTGTTCACCGTCATCGGCATGCTCCGCGACGCCCGCGAGGAGCTCGCCGAGGCGGCCGTGGCCCGCGAACGGCTGCGCTTCTCCCGCGACCTGCACGACCTGCTCGGCCACACGCTGTCGCTCATGGTGGTCAAGGCCCAGGCGGTGCGCCGCGTCGCCGAGCGCGACCCGGCGGTGGCCGCCGAGCAGGCCGCCGACATCGAGACCGTCGGGCGCCGGGCGCTGGACGAGGTGCGGCAGGCGGTCAGCGGCTACCGCGGCCGCGGCCTGGCCGGCGAGCTGGACGCCGCCCGGACGGCGCTGTCGGACGCCGGTGTGGCCGCCACCGTCCGGCGGATGGGGCCCTCGTTGCCGCCCGACGCGGACGCGCTGCTCGGGTGGGTTGTGCGCGAGGGGGTCACGAACGTGATCCGGCACAGCGGGGCCGCGCACTGCGAGATCACGGTCCGCACCGACGAGCACAGGGCCGCCCTGACCGTGCTGGACGACGGAGCGGGGAAGGGCGCGATGGGCGGCAGCGGAGGTGGTCACGGGCTGCGCGGCCTCTCCGAACGGCTGGCGGCGGCCGCGGGGACCGCCGAGGCCGGTCCTGCGCCGGGCGGCGGCTTCCTGCTCGCGGTCGAGGTCCCCCTCCAGCCGAGCGCGGGTGGACAATGAGCGATGTGATCAGGGTGCTGCTCGCCGAGGACCAGGGCATGATGCGCGGCGCGCTCGCCCTGCTGCTCGGCCTGGAGGAGGACGTCGAGGTCGTCGCCCAGGTCGGCGACGGCGCCCGGGTGCTGCCGGAGGCGCTGCGGACCGTCCCCGACGTCGCCGTGCTCGACATAGAGATGCCCGGCCGCAGCGGCCTTGACGTGGCCGCCGACCTGCGCCGCGAGCTGCCCGCCTGCAAGGTGCTGATCGTCACCACGTTCGGGCGTCCCGGCTACCTGCGCCGCGCGATGGACGCCGGGGCGAGCGGATTCCTGGTCAAGGACGGCCCCGTCGAGGACCTGGTCAGGGCCCTGCGGCGCGTCCTGGCCGGGGAGCGGGTCGTCGACCCGGCGCTGGCGACGGCGGCGCTGTCGGTGGGCCCGAACCCGCTGACCGGCCGGGAGCGGGACGTGCTGGCGGCCGCGGCCGACGGATCGCCCATCTCCGACATCGCCGGACGCCTGCACCTGTCGGAGAGCACCGTCCGCAACTACCTGTCCGCCGCGATCGGCAAGACGGGGGCGCGCAACCGCATCGAGGCGGTCGGCACCGCACGCCACAACGGCTGGCTCTGACCCGCGTCCGCGGGCCGCTGCCATGATGGGCGGATGCGGATCCTGCGTACGCCCGACGAACGCTTCAGCGGCCTCCCGGACTTCCCCTACGAACCGCGCTACGCCGACGTCCCGTCCCAGGACGGTGACGGAACCCTGCGGATGGCGTATGTCGAGGCAGGCCCGTCCGACGGTCCCGTTGTGCTGTGCCTGCACGGTGAGCCGAGCTGGTCGTTCCTCTACCGCCGCGTCATGCGGGTCTTGGCCGGCACCGGGCTGCGCGTCATCGTGCCCGACCTGGTCGGTTTCGGCCGTTCGGACAAGCCCGCGGAGATGACCGACCACACCTACGCACGCCACATCGAGTGGACGCGCTCGCTGGTGTTCGACGTCCTCGACCTGCGGGACGTGGCCCTCGTCGGCCAGGACTGGGGCGGCCTCATCGGCCTGCGCCTGGTGACCGCCCATCCGGACCGGTTCTCCCGCGTCGTCGCGGCCAACACCGGCCTGCCCACGGGCGACTTCCCGATGCCGGAGACGTGGCTGAAGTTCCGCCGGTCGGTCCGGACCGCGCCCGAGTTCGACATCGCCCGCAACATCGCCTCCGGGTGCCGCACGACCCTGTCCGACGACGTGCGGGCCGCCTACGACGCGCCGTTCCCGGACGAGTCGTTCAAGGCGGGGCCGCGCGCGATGCCGGCCCTCGTCCCCGCCGAGCCCGACGACCCGGAGGCGCAGCCCAACCGCGACGCCTGGGACGTCCTGCGCGCGTGGGACAAGCCGTTCCTGGTGGCGTTCAGCGACAAGGACCCCATCACCGGGGCGATGGCACCGCTGTTCAAGCAGCTGGTTCCCGGCGCGCGGGGCATCGAGCACCCTACGATCGACGGCGCGGGCCACTTCCTCCAAGAGGACGACGGGGAACGGCTCGGCCACGCGATCGCGGCGTTCATCCGTTCCTGAGGAGCCTCCTTGACCGATCCCACCGACGCCCTGCCCGGATTCGCCCCCGCTCTCGACGGCTCCACGCGGACCTCGCGTGTCGCGGGCTACGAGATCGAGGACGAACTCCGGGCGGCGCGTCCGGTCACGATCGCCGGGGTGGACGAGGTCGGCCGCGGCGCCTGGGCGGGCCCCGTCGTGGTGTGCGCCGCGGTCACCGACCTGACCCCGCCGCCCGTCCTGCGGGGTCGCGGTAAGAAGACGGTCGCGCTCACCGACTCCAAACTCCTCACCCAGGCGCACCGCGAATCGTTCGCCGACCTGCTCCCCGGATGGCTCACCGGGCATGCCATCGGCGCGTCGTCCCCCGAGGAGATCGACGAGTTCGGCATGACGGAGGCGCTGCGGCGCGCCGCCGTCCGCGCGCTGGAGTCGCTGCCGGTCCGTCCCGACGTGGTCATCCTGGACGGCAAGCACGATTTCCTGGGGCGCCCTTGGCGCGTGCGGTGCGAGGTCAAGGCCGACCAGAGGTCGGTCACGGTCGCGGCCGCCTCCGTCTTGGCGAAGGTCCACCGCGACCGGCTGATGGCAGGGCTGGACGGCGAATACCCCGGTTACGCGTTCGCCGACAGTGCCGGGTACCCGTCGCCCGTCCACCAGAAGGCACTCGAAGAGCACGGGCCTACACCGCACCACCGGATGTCCTGGTCGTACCTGGACGACCTGCCGCGCTGGCGGCACCTCAAGAAGCACCGCGATCCGCTCGCGGGCGAAGGTCAGCTCAGCCTCCTGTGAGTCGTCCTTCGTGAGTCATCGCCCGCCGGCCGGGTAGGCGCCATCCACGGGAGGTACATGCCATGGATGCCGTCGTGAAGAAGCTGCTGCGCGAGTCCGGCCGGACGTTCGCCGAGGAGGCCGGCATAACGCTCAAGGACCAGCCGGCCGCGCTGTTCAAGCTGCTCGTCCTGGCCAACCTGCTGAGCGCGCGCATCTCGTCCGACATCGCGGTCTCCGCCGCCCGCGAGCTGTTCGAGGCCGGCGGCGGAACGGCGCGCGGCATGGGCAGGCTGTCCTGGCAGGACCGGGTGGACGCGCTCGGACGCGGCCACTACGTCCGCTACGACGAGTCCACCGCGTCCCGCCTCGGCGACACCGCCGAGATCGTCCAGGACAAGTACAAGGGCGATCTGCGGCGCCTCGCCATCGAATCGGGACGCGACCCCGGCAGGGCCGCCGGCCTCCTCCAGGAGTTCCCCGGCGTCGGCCCCACCGGTGTGGACATCTTCTGCCGCGAGGCCCAGGCCATCTGGCCCTGGCTCCGCCCCTACATCGACGACCAGGTCAAGAAGGGGGCCGACCGGCTCGGCCTGCCCACCGACGCCGGCGAACTCGCCGAGGAGGTCCCCGACAAGGACCTGGCCCGGTTCACCGCCGCCCTGGTGCGCGTCGCCCACGACAAGAAACTGGCGGACCAGCTCAAGGCGGCGTGACCGCCGGTCAGTCCTTGCCGCGCGAGGCGACCCACTCCAGGTTCCAGGCGTAGGCCTGGTCGACGGCCATCTTGCCCCAGCGCGGGCGGCCGGGCGGCGGCAGGATGAACCGCCCCTCGCGGCGGACGACCAGCTCGCCGTTCACGTTCTCGATGAGCGCCAGGACCGCGTCGCGGGAGGCGTCCATGCAGTCGTCCATCCGCATGTCGATCGGGGGCGCGCCCACGGGGAACAGCGTGGCGATGGCGTCCAGGCCGCGGAAGTCGTCGGCGCCCTCGTAGATCTCGGCGAACACCAGGATCCGCTTGAAGTCCTTGGTGTGGTCGAGGTTGATGTGCAGGTTCTCGCCCGACTCGATGGCGCCGGTGCGGTCGTCCTTGTCGAGCTTGATGAACGGCGCCCGGTCGAGCGCGCCCATGTCGCCGATCGCGTGGATGATGCCCTTGCGGCCGTCCTGCAGCTCCCAGAGGCAGCACAAATCCAGGTCGAGGTCGATGCCGCGGCGGCGCTTGCCGAGGCGCCCCTTGGCGGCGCCCTCGCGCGCCGTCCAGTTGAGGTTGACGCGCATGTGGCCGCCCGTCGCGCCGTGCTTGGTGAGCGACACCGCCGGCGCGTTCTTCGTCAGCGAGATCTTGCCGCCGCCCTGCTGCGGCTGCGCCGGCCCCGGCGGGGGCGCGTACTGACCGGGCG
>NZ_SMJW01000329.1 GCF_004348335.1 Actinomadura bangladeshensis
GGGTCGTGCGGCCCGGGGACGGGGTGGACGGCGAGGTCCGGGCCGTCGCCGACATGGCCGTGCGGCTCGTCGTGGAGGTGCTGGCGGGGACGCGGCCCGCCCATCAGCTGTCGCTCGTGGCCGTCCCGGCGGTGTGCCGGGCGGTGACCCCGCACGGCGGCGCGGCGGCGCGCGGAGGACGGGTCGTCCCGCCGAAGGTGCTGTCCAGCAGGGTGCAGCGGCCGGCGCCCGCGGTGGCGGAGGCCGTCGCGGTCGTTGCGCTGGCCGGACGCGTCCACGCGCTGGCGCTGCGCCTGGAGCACGCGCGCGGGCGGTGGCGCTGCACCGCCCTGGAGACGACCGCCCCCTGACATGCGGAAGCGGCCTCCCGGACGTCCGGGAGGCCGCTTCGCGCAGTACTACTCGACTACTTGTTCTTGTTGCGCGGGTCGCCGTGGCAGCGCTTGAACTTCTTGCCCGAGCCGCAGGGGCACGGGTCGTTGCGGTTCACGCCCGCGTACTCGTCCTCGGTCTCCTCGCTGTGCAGCTCGACGCCGCCCTCACCGTCCACGGTCGGGGCCGAGTACTCCAGCTTCTTCGGGCGGGACGGCTTCTCCAGCCCCTTCGCCTTGATCGCGGGGACCTCGTCGGCCTCCTCCACCTCGGCGCCGGCCTCCTCGTCCTCCTCCGCACCGGCCGCGGGGGCCGACTTGGCGACGGAGACGGGCGCGGCGCCGACGGTCGGGGTCTCCGGCTGGTCCTCGACCTCGACCTCGAGGTTGAAGAGGTAGCCGACCGACTCCTCCTTGATGCCGTCGAGCATCGCGTTGAACATGTCGTAGCCCTCGCGCTGGTACTCGACCAGCGGGTCGCGCTGCGCCATGGCCCGCAGGCCGATGCCCTCCTGGAGGTAGTCCATCTCGTAGAGGTGCTCGCGCCACTTGCGGTCGAGCACCGAGAGGATGACGCGGCGCTCCAGCTCGCGCATGACGTCCGGGCTGAGCTCCTCCTCGCGCTTGGCGTAGGCGGCCTGGGCGTCCTCGCGGATCTTCTCGGCGAGGGTCTCGGCGTCCAGCCCGGAGAGGTCGCCGTCGTCGCCCTCGGCCAGGTCCTCCACCGTGATGGAGATGGGGTAGAGCTGCTTGAACGCCTTCCAGAGCTTGTCGAGGTCCCAGTCCTCGGCGAAGCCCTCGCCGGTGGCGCCCGCGACGTAGCCCGCGACGACCTCGTCGATCATGCCGCGGATCTGCTCGGACAGGTCCTCGCCCTCCAGCACCTTGCGGCGCTCGGCGTAGATGACCTTGCGCTGCCGGTTCAGGACCTCGTCGTACTTCAAGACGTTCTTGCGCATCTCGAAGTTCTGCTGCTCGACCTGGCTCTGCGCCGACTTGATCGCGTTGCTGACGATCTTGGACTCGATCGGCACGTCGTCCGGGATGTTCAGCCGGGTCATGATCGACTCGACGCGGGCCGAGTTGAACAGCCGCATCAGGTCGTCCTCCAGCGACAGGTAGAACCGGGACTCGCCCGGGTCGCCCTGCCGGCCGGACCGGCCGCGCAGCTGGTTGTCGATGCGCCGCGACTCGTGCCGCTCGGTCGCGAGGACGTACAGGCCGCCTGCGTCGACGACCTCTTCGTGCTCGCCCTTCACGGCCTCCTTGGCCTTCTCCAGCGCCTCCGGCCAGGCCGCCTCGTACTCCTCGGCGTTCTCCAGCGGGTTCAGGCCGCGCTGGTGCAGCTCCAGGTCGGCGCGGAAGTCGGGGTTGCCGCCGAGCATGATGTCGGTGCCGCGGCCCGCCATGTTCGTCGCGACGGTGACGCCGCCCTTGCGGCCCGCCTCCGCGACGATCGCCGACTCCTGCTCGTGGTGCTTGGCGTTCAGCACCTGGTGCGGGATGCCGCGCCGCTTGAGCATCTTGCTCAGCCGCTCGGACTTCTCCACCGACGTGGTGCCGACCAGGACCGGCTGGCCCTTCTCGTGCCGCTCGGCGATGTCGTCGACGACGGCCTCGAACTTGGCCTGCTCGGTCTTGTAGACGACGTCCGCGACGTCGTCGCGGATCATCGGCTTGTTCGTCGGGATCGGCACGACGCCGATCTTGTAGGTCTTGTTGAACTCCGCCGCCTCGGTCTCGGCGGTACCGGTCATGCCGGACAGCTTGTTGTAGAGCCGGAAGTAGTTCTGCAGGGTGATCGTGGCGAGCGTCTGGTTCTCGTCCTTGATCGCCACGCCCTCTTTGGCCTCGATGGCCTGGTGCATGCCCTCGTTGTAGCGGCGGCCGTGCAGGATGCGGCCGGTGAACTCGTCCACGATCAGGACCTCGCCGTTCATGACGACGTAGTCCTTGTCGCGCTTGTAGAGCTCCTTGGCCTTCAGCGCGTTGTTGAGGAAGCTCACCAGCGGCGTGTTCACCGAGTCGTACAGGTTGTCGATGCCGAGCCAGTCCTCGACCTTCTCGACGCCGGACTCGGTGATGCCGACCGTGCGCTTCTTCTCGTTGACCTCGTAGTCGCCGGGGCCGTACTCGTCGACCTGGCCGGCGGTGCTGATCAGCTCGGCGCGCTTCAGCCGCGGGACGATCTTGGCGAACTCCGAGTACCACTTGGAGTTCTGCTCGGCCGGGCCGGAGATGATCAGCGGCGTCCGGGCCTCGTCGATGAGGATCGAGTCGACCTCGTCCACGATCGCGAAGTTGTGGCCCCGCTGGACGCACTCCTCCAGGCTCCACGCCATGTTGTCGCGCAGGTAGTCGAAGCCGAACTCGTTGTTCGTCCCGTAGGTGATGTCGCAGTTGTAGGCCGCGCGGCGCTCGTCCGGGGTCATCTGCGGGAGGATGACGCCGACCTCGAGACCGAGGAACTGGTGGACGCGTCCCATCCACTCGGCGTCGCGCTTCGCCAGGTAGTCGTTCACCGTGACCACGTGGACGCCGTCGCCGGACAGCGCGTTCAGGTAGGCGGGGAGCACACAGGTCAGGGTCTTGCCCTCACCGGTCTTCATCTCCGCGATGTTGCCGAGGTGCAGCGCCGCGCCGCCCATGATCTGGACGTCGTAGTGGCGCTGGCCGAGGACGCGCTTGGCGGCTTCGCGTGCGGTCGCGAACGCCTCCGGGAGCAGGTCGTCCAGGGACTCGCCGTCGGCGATGCGTTCCCGGTACTTGTCGGTCAGCTCGCGCAACTCGGCGTCGCTCATCTCGAGGAAGTCCTCCTCGATCGAGTTGACCTGATCCGCGAGCTTCTTGAGCTTGCGCAGGGTTCGTCCCTCGCCCGCACGAAGGATCTTGTCGATGACTGGCGGCACTCTCGAAGGCTCCTTGCAGATCGTGGTTCACCGCTCAGGGCGGCACGCACACCACACGTACGATGCCATCGTAGGCGAGACCCAGAATGGTCTAGGTCACTCCGCAGCGCAATCCACAGCGCGTTTCGTTTGACTTTCCGGGTCCCGGAGAGGATCTCTCACACCGCACAGGATGGGAGGCGCAATGTCAGAAGGGTCTCACGCCGGCCGGCCGAGCTCGTGGATCGCCGTCGGCATCATCTTCGCCGGTTTCGTGGTCGGCGGCGTCGCACTCTGCCTCGGCCCGATGTGGATCATGGTGTGGGTCGGCGTCGGCATCGTGGTCGCCGGTCTCCTGGTCAGCTGGATGGTCCACCTGTTCGCCGACGTGGTCGTGGACGCGCCGCGCGTCATCCCCGAGATCGTCGACTACTCGCTGTTCGGTGCGCGCTCGGACAAGCGCCGCGGCGGCGACCACGGCGAAATCCTCGACACCCCGATCTCGACCGACACCGAGGACACCCCCCACGGCTGACCCCGGCGGCCCTCAGGCATCGCGTGGTACCGAGGCCCCCTTTTTTCACGTTCTTTCAACACCCCAACGCCCCGCCCGATTCCCCGCAGCGCTGCCGGCGGTCAGGGCGGGGTCGTGGCGGCCAGGGCGTTCTCCAGCAGGGTCGGGGGCAGGGGTGTGCGCTCTACGCGGACGTCGTCGCAGCCGACCCAGGCGGCCGCTCGCCAGAGGGCCGTGGCGAGGGCAGCAGCCGAGGTCTCCGTGCGGGCCGCAGTCCGGGTGGCCCAGGGCTCCAGGGACGCCTGGCGGGCGATGAGGGTGCGTCCCTCGCGGGCGGGGTCGACCCGTCCGATGAGGCGGCCGCCGGCGAGCAGCGGCATCGCGAAGTACCCGTGGACGCGCTTGTCCTTCGGGACGTACGCCTCCAGGCGGTGGTCGAAGCCGAAGACGCGGGAGGCGCGGGCGCGGTCCCAGACGAGGGAGTCGAACGGCGAGAGCAGCGTGGTGGCGTGCCTGCCCCTGGGCGGGCTCGAGAGCGCCTCAGGGTCGGCCCAGGCGGGCTGGGGCCACCCGTCCACCCTGGCGGGGACGAGCCCGGTCGCCTCGATCACGCGGTCGACCTGGTCCTGCCTGATCCGGTAGTAGTCGGCGAGGTCGCCGCGGGTCGCCACGCCCAGCGCGCGTCCGGCACGGGCCACCAGCGCGGTCAGGCAGGCGTCGTCGTCCGGCTCCTGCCCGAGCAGGTCCGGCGGGACGGCGCGCTCGGCGAGGTCGTAGACGCGGCGCCAGCCGACCCGCTCGACGCAGACGACCTCGCCGATGTCCAGCAGCCACTCGATGCCGATCTTGTGGTCGCTCCAGTCCCACCACTCGGCGCTCGCCTTGGCGCCGCCGAGCTCCTTGGTGGTGAGCGGGCCGTCCGCCTTCAGGCGGGCGCGGACGTCGTCGCAGACGCCCTCCGGGACCTTGTGCCAGCGCCACCCGCGCTCCAGGTAGGCGCGCCGCCGGAAGGCGAACAGCGGCCAGTCGGCCATGGGGATCACGGACGCCGCATGCGCCCAGTACTCGAACGCCGGATACCCTCCGCCGACCGCGCTGGAGCCGGGCCCGCCGGGGGTGCGCCGCTCGGAAGGGCGGGAGCCGTTGCCCCAGTAGGCGGCCTCGATGGCGGTGCGCCTCACCGGGCCCAGGCGCGCGTAGGGAACCAGCTCGTGAGAGCGCGCGAGGACCGAGATCGTGTCGAGCTGGACGGCGCCGAGCCGTTCCAGCATCGCGGGGACCCCGCCCTTCGGGCGCGCGCCCAGGAAGCCCTGGGCGCGCAACTGGAGCCGCCGCGCGTCGTCCGCGCCCAGCCGGACCTCATCGGACCTGCCTGTACCGGATGCTGCCTCTGCCACGTCCGCGATGCTACGACACAACACCGACAAAACCGGATTGCCGGTCTCACCCCCGGGCGGACGCCGCCCTGCCCGGCCTACGGCGGGCCTCCGGCCGATCCCCTCGAGCCCGCGAGGGGCCGGGGCGGCGGAACGGTCAGGTGATCTCCAGGAGCTTCTCGCGGACGGCGTAGACGACGGCCTCCATCCGGGAGTGGAGCTGGAGCTTCTCCAGGATGTTGCGGACGTGGTTCTTCACCGTGTTCTCGGAGATGAACAGCTCGCGGGCGATCTCACGGTTGCCGAGGCCGCGGGCGACGAGGCGCAGCACCTCCATCTCGCGCTCGGTGAGGCGCGGCGCGGGGACCTGCTGCGTCCGCTCCTCGCTGCGCTTGGCCAGCGCCGCGAACTCGGTGATCAGCTTGGACGCCATCGAGGGGCTGATCAGCGACTGGCCGCCGTACACCGCGCGGACCGCCTGCGGGACCTCGTCGATGGAGATCTCCTTGAGCAGGTAGCCGCTGGCCCCGGCCTTGATCGCCTCGAAGAGGTCCTCCTCCTCGTCGCTGATGGTCAGCATGACGATCTTCGCGCTGGGGGCGGCGTCCTTGATGGCCGTGCACGCCTCGATGCCGCTGCGGCGCGGCATCCGGATGTCCATCAGGACGACGTCGGGCAGCAGGTCGCCGGCCATCTCGACGGCCTCGTGCCCGTCGCCGCCCTCGCCGATGACCTCGATGTCGTCCTCGCCCTGGAGGACCATCTCCAGCCCCCTGCGGAACAGCGCGTGGTCGTCGACGATGAGCACGCGGACGGGGTCGGCCGCTCCGGGCGGCGGCGCCTCCCGGCCGGCGGGGGCGGCGTCGGCGCCGGTCGGACGGGGTACCGCCGCGGCGTCGCGAGGCTCGGGATTCTCGCTCACCAGAGTCGCGGCGTGGAGAAGACGCCGCTTCCCCCCTTCACTACTCAGCGATCTGGAATTACCGGAGGGTTGTCGTCCAACGGGATCGTCCTCGGGAACTTACGGGGTCCGGGGGCGATCCCGGGGGATTTCGGACCGGGGTGTCTCCCGATCAACCGCTGCGCGCCCCGGGAAGGTTCCCGGGACGCGCAGCGCCCGTGGATCGGCTGATGCGCCTTTTCAGATCATGACATGGTTCCGGCGGTGACGTGACGCGTCCGCCTCATCACCGCGCCCTCCTCCGGCGGGCCGGAGGGCTCACTCTTCGACGAGCCTGATCACTCCGTAGTCCCAGCCTCTTCTCCGGTAGACGACCGAGGGGTGCCCGGTGGCCTTGTCGCGGTACAGGAAAAAGTCGTGGCCGACGAGTTCCATCTCGAAAAGGGCCTGCTCGATGCCCATCGGCTCGGCCTTGTGGAATTTCTCGCGAACGACGAGGGGGCCGTCGCCGTCCATGGGGATCGGCACGAGGTTCTCGTCGCGGGAGACGGGCTCGGCGGGTGCCGGGGCCGCCTCCGCCGGTTCGGGGACGGGTTCGGGGAGCGCCTCGGGGAGCGTCTCCATCGTGGCGAGCTTGGCGCGGCCCTTGCCGTTCTTGCCGTAGTTCTTCAGACCGTGGCCCTTGCGCCGTTCGGAGCCGCGGCGCAGCCGCGACTCCAGCTTGTCGAGCGCGAGGTCGAGGGCGCCGTACCGGTCGTCGGCGGCGGCCTCGGCCCGGATCACCGGGCCGCGGGAGCGGATCGTGAGCTCCACCCGTTCGCGCTGGTCGGCCAGCCGCGGGTTGCGTTCCTCGGACACCTCCACATCAACGCGGATCACCTTCTGGTCGAGTCGTTCGATCTTGGCCAGTTTGTTGTCGACGTGCCGACGGAACCTGTCGTTGACCTCGGTGTGCCGGCCCCTGACGGTGATGTTCACGCGGGGACCCCCCTTCTCCCGGTTGCGCTGTCGCCCTCCCCAGGACCCCTGCCGGTCCCGGACGGGCACCACAGGACGGTGGGTCGCACCCGCCCGGCCGACCTGGTCTTCGTCCCCACATCCGCCTGCTGAGGGGCTCGCGGCGCTCTCGCCACTACTGCCCTTCTCCCGGTTCGGGGGATGTCGGATCCCCCGATGGGGCAGGACTTACCTCTAAGGCGCACCGTGATCGGTCGACGAGAAGTCGCCTTACGTGGGCCGTTTCGCCTGCGCCTGGCATCGGCTAGCCGGATCGTCTGCCGTGCTCCTGACGAGCACTGCGATCCGACGCAACCACGGACCCGGGCGGGTGCCATGTCAGGAACGCTAACCCCTTACGCGACGAATGTCAGGGGGGTGGACGGAGGAAAAACTCACGGACCGTCATCGGCGCCTGCCGCAGCGGGTATCCCCGCCCGCACCCGGACGTCCCGTCACCAGCCGTGAGACCCGGTGCGCAGGGCGCTCCCGCCC
>NZ_SMJW01000032.1 GCF_004348335.1 Actinomadura bangladeshensis
CCCCCCCCCCGAGCATCAGGCGAAGTGGTGGGTGGTGCCCGTGTTCCAGCCCGGATCGCCCCGCCGGACGAAGCCGCTCCAAGCGCGGCGTACCCGGCGGACCAGGTCGGCGGGCGCGGCGCCGTCGAGCATGGGCGCGTCGCGCCAGGCGGCCGCGGTGCCCAGCGTGAACGGCAGTTCGATGCAGTGGCAGGCGCCGTAGGCGCTGCGCGGCGGGTGCCAGTCGAAGCGGTACAGCCACGGCGCGGCCCCGCCGTCGGTGAGCGATCGCGCCAGGCGCAGCATCGGTTCGCGGAACATCTGGTCGGTGGCCATGTCGATGGCGATCCGCGCCGTGGTCCGGCCGCCCGGTGCCGCACGCCCCGGGTCGCCGAACCAGTCGGCGGCGATGCCCGCCAGTACGTCCGGAGCTAGTGCCGCCACCTGGTCGTCGCGCGCGAAGAACGCCGCCGCCTCGTCGCGGGTGGTGCCCATCAGCAGTTCGACGCCGCCGGCGGCGCGCGTACCGACCTCGCGGACCGGGTCCGCCGCCACCAGATCCCCGTCGGCGACGAGCTGGAACGGCGGGACGGCGCTGAGCGGGACGGCGGTGCGGCGGGCGACGGCGCCCTGGGCGGCCAGCAGGCCGGCGACCGGGACGCCTGCGAGGCGGGCGGCGCCGCCCGGCTCGATGCCGAGTTCGTCCAGCAGCAGGCGGCCGGTGCGCTCGGCCACGTCCGGCGGTGCGGGGAGCATGCCGGCGGGCGCGCTCTGCAGGATCGCGCGGCGGAACAGCCCGCGCGCCCGCCCGCCGGAGAGCAGCGCCAGGATGGACTGGGCGCCCGCGGACTGCCCGGACACCGTGACGTCGCCGGGGTCGCCGCCGAAGGCCGCGATGTTGTCGCGGATCCAGTGCAGCGCGGCCAGCTGGTCGAGCAGCCCCAGATTGCCGTCGCTCACTCCGGGCAGGCGGAGGAACCCGAGCGCGCCGAGACGGTAGTTGAGGGTCACCACCACCATGTCGCCGCTCGCGGCCAGTTCCGCCCCGTCGTACCAGTCCAGTCCGCCGGAGCCGCTCATGAAGCCGCCGCCGTGCACGAACACCAGGACCGGATGGCCCTCGCCGGGCGGTGCCCACACGTTCAGGTAGAGGCATTGCTCGGCCTGCGGCGTCTGGAAGGCGCCCATGACGCGCTCCAGCCGGGAGGGGTGCTGCGGTGCGGCCGGGCCGGGCGCGGCGGCGTCCCGGACGCCGGGCCGGGGCGGCACCGGCCGGGGCGCGGCGAACCGGTCGGCGAGGGCGTAGGGGACGCCGCGGAAGGCGGTGACCGGGCCGGCGGGGACGCCGCGGAACCGGCCCGCGCCCGTTTCGGCGATCATCGGGCGGTGAAGAGCAGGGCGGCGCCGCAGGCGTCGCGGGCGGAGACGAGGAAGCCGCCGTCGACGGCGCGGGTCGCGGTGCCGCCCTCCTCGACGATGGCGCGCGCCGCGGCGACGTCGTCGACCGCGACGGTCATGGCGGCGGGGTAGGACGCGGCCGGCGCGGGCTCGCCGGGCAGGACCTCGTCCGCGTCCGAGGCCCGGACGATCTCCAGGCGTCCGGCCGCGAGCTCCAGCACCGTGCGCGGCCCATGCCGCCGGGGTTCGGTCCGCAGGATGCGGGCGTACCGGGCGGTGACCGCCTCGGCATCGGCGTCGGCGACCACGAGCAGCACGGCCTCCAGGGCCCGCGCGCCGTTGCGGTGGCGCAGGTAGCGCGGCTGGTGGACGTACTCGCGGGTGAGGTGCTGCGCGATGCCCACATACGCCTCGGGGGTCGTGCGGGGGTCGAGGTGCAGGGCGCGGGCCCGCATGGTGCGGGTCCCGTCCCCGGTGTCGACGTCGCGTTCCAGGTCCAGGACGCCGGAGGTGCGCAGCCCGGCGGCGGTCAGCCGCCGGTCGACGGCCTCGGCGTCGCCGGTGTCGAAGTTGAGCAGCCGGAACCCCTCGTACTCGTCGACCATGGCCTTCGTGCGCCAGGGGTCGGGGGCCGACTCGTCCACGATGCCCAGCAGTTCGATGTAGGCGCCGCCGAACAGGGCGCACCGGTTGGCCGTGCACCCCGGCACCGGCGGCTCTCCGGGACGCTCGTTCAGCAGGTGCCGCGAACGGGGGCTCAGGGTGAACCCGAACGAGAGGTAGGTGCGCTCCAGCGCGTCCAGGTCGCGGGTCACGATGCCGGTGTGGTGGAAGCCGTGAATGTCGTGCGTCATGCGGCGATGCTGCACCGGCGGCCGCGGCCCCGTCCCCGGGGAGCGGAGCACACGCCGTGATCCGACACGGAACTACCATTGGCGGGTGGATTCGGTCATGCTCGACCCGGTCGACTTGGGGCTGCTGCACGCGCTCCATCTCGACGGGCGCGCCCCCTTCAGCCGGATCGCCGGCGTCCTCGGCGTCTCCGACCGGACGGCGGCCCGCCGCTTCGCGCGGCTGCGCGCCGCCGGCGCGGCCCGCGTCACGGCCGTGGTCGACAGCCGCGGCGTCGGCGACGGCGAATGGCTGGTGCGCCTGCGGGCGGCGCCCGCGGGCGCCGGCGCGCTGGCCCGGGCGCTGGCGCGGCGGCCCGACACCGCCTGGGTGACCGTACTGTCCAGCGGCACCGAGATCGTCTGCATCATGCGCGCACCCGGCGGGCGGCCCGCGCCGCTCGCGGCGCTGGCCCGCCATCCGCACGTCCTCGATGTGCAGGCGCACCGGCTGCTGCGCCACCTGATGGAGCGCCGCTGGATCGGCCGGACGTCGGCGCTGACCGGCGAGCAGGTCTCCGCGCTCCGGCCACCGGCCCCCGGCGGCGCCGCCCCGGTCGCGCTGACCGATCTCGACCGCCGGCTGCTGCCCGCCCTGGCCGCCGACGGGCGGGCCGCCTACCCGGACCTTGCGCGCCGCGTCGGCTGGTCGGAGTCGGCGGTCCGCCGCCGGCTGGCGGACCTGTGCCGCTCGGGCACGCTCCGCTTCGACGTGGAGGTGGATCCGGCGCTGCTCGGCTTCCCGACCCAGTGCCTGCTCTGGCTGACGGTCGTCCCGTCCCGCCTCGCCGCGACCGCCCGCGCCCTCGCCGCCGACGCGGAGGCGGCGTTCGTCGGCGCGACGACCGGACCGCACAACCTCCTGGCGATCGCGGTCTGCCGGGACGAGGACGCCCTCTACACCTACCTCAGCGACCGGATCGGCTCCCTGGACGGCGTCGAGCGGGTGGAGACCGCCCCGATCACCTCCTACGCCAAACGCGTCGCCCCCGCGGCCTAGAAAGGCCCGCCGCGAGGTGCGCGGCGGGCCTTTCCGGAGCGGGGTGTCAGGCGAGGCCGGACTTCTTCAGCCAGTCTTCGGCGACCTTCTCCTGGTCGTCCTTGTCGATGGCGATGCGCTTCATCATGTCCAGGAGGTCCTGGGTGGTGAGCTTGGCGGAGACGGCGTTCAGGGCCGCCTTCGCCTGGTCGTTCACCGCCTCCTTGTTGACCAGCGGCGTGACGTTCTGGGCGCTGAAGACGTTCTCGGGGTCTTCGAGGACGACCAGCTTGTTCTGCTGGATGGTCGGGTCGGTGGTGAACAGGTCGGCGGCCTGGATCTTGTTCTCGGTGAGGAGCTTCACCAGGGTGGCCTGCGCGCCGGCGTCGAACGGCTGGAACTTCTTGAACTCCAGGCCGTAGACCTTCTGCAGGCCGACGAGGCCCTGCTGGCGGGTCTTGAACTCCGAGGGGCCGGCGATGGTGAGGTCCTTGGCGACCGGCTTCAGGTCGGCGATGGACTTCAGGTTGTACTTGGCGGCCGTCTGCGGGTTGACGGTGACGGAGTCCTTGTCCTCGGCCGCGGCCGAGTCCAGGATCTCGACCGACGGCGGCAGCTTCGCCTTGAGGGCGGCGTTGATCTCCTCGGTGGTCGCGGCCGTGCTGTTCTTGTCGACCGACGTGGTCAGCAGGGCGCCGTTGTACTCGGGCATCACGCTGATGCCGCCCTTGACGACCTGGTCGTAGTAGATCTCGCGGGCGCCGATGTCGAACTTGCGGGTGACCTTGATGTCCTTGGACTCAAGGGCCTGGGCGTAGATCTCGGCGAGCAGGTTGCTCTCGGGGAAGTTGGCGCCGCCGACGGTGATCGTGCCGCTCTTGCCGCCGCCGGCGAGCGGGTTCTTGTCGTCGCCGGAGTCCCCGCCGCCGCACGCCGACAGCGCCAGGGCGGCCACGAGGCCGATCGCCGCGCCACGGATGAGTTTCTTCATGGTCGTTGTCCTTCGGTCAGGAGGAACGGGCGGAGCCGAGCAGGCCCGGCGAGATCACGACGCGGCGCAGCGCCGCGAAGACGAACTGGACGATCAGTGCGAGCAGCACGACGAGCACGGTCCCGCCGATGACGAGCTGGTAGTCGTTGCGGGCGAGCCCGTCGATGATGTAGCGGCCGAGGCCGCCGAAGCCGGGGTAGGCGGCGATGGTGGCGGTGGCGACGACCTGGATCGCGGACGTGCGGAGCCCGAGCAGGATCAGCGGCAGCGCCATCGGCAGCTCCGCGTGCCACAGGACGCCCCAGCCGGTCATGCCCATGCCGCGGGCCGCGTCCTTCGCGTCGGCGTCGACGCCGCGGACGCCCTCGTAGGTGTTCACCAGGATCGGCGGGACGGCCAGCGCCACCAGCGCGATCAGCACCGGCGTGATGCTGTACTCGATCACGACGATGAACAGGATGAGCCCGAAGGTGGGGATGGCGCGGGCGAAGTTCGCGAGGGTGATCGCGAGGAAGCCGCCCCGGCCGGTGTGCCCGATGAGCAGGCCGAGCGCCAGCCCGATCACGGCGGCGGCCAGCAGCGACACGCCGCTGTAGTAGAGGTGCTGGACCAGCCGGTGCGGGATGCCGTCGGCGCCGTGCCACTGGGACGAGGCGGTCAGCCAGCTCCAGAACAGGTCGATCTGGTTCCACAGGCCGTTCATGCGGACGCTCCCCGGGCTCGGGCCCACGGGGTGAGCACGCGCTGGACCAGGACGAGGATCGCGTCCGTGGCGAGGGCCAGCAGGATGATCAGGGCGGTCGCCGCGACGATCTGCGTCTGGAACTGCAGCTGGTAGCCGCGGATGATGTCGGCGCCGAGCCCGCCCTGCCCGATCAGCTGGCCGACGGCGACGAGGCTGATGGAGGAGACGGCCGCGACGCGCGTCCCGGCGATGACGATCGGCACCGCGATCGGCAGCTCGACCTGCAGGAGCCGGCGCAGCGGCCCGAAGCCCATCGCGGTGGCCGCCTGCCGGACGGGTTCGGACACCGACGCCAGCCCGTCCACCACGTTCGGGACGAGCACCGACAGGCTGTAGAGGGTCAGCGGGATCATCACCGTGGACGGGTTGAGGCCCGTGTAGTCGATGAACAGCATGAACAGCGCGAGCGACGGGATCGCGTACATGATGTTCGCGAGCGTCAGCGCCGGCGGGTACAGCCAGCCCCAGCGGCGGCACGCCACGCCGAGCGGCAGCGAGATGAGCAGCCCGAACAGCACCGGCAGCAGGGCGAGCCGCAGGTGCAGGACGGCGTGCTCGCCGAGCGAGTCGGTGTGCTCGCCGATCCAGCCCCAGTCGATGTCCATCAGCCGCCCTCCTTCGCGAGGGACGGCGCGCCCGCGTCGCCGGCCGTGCCGCCGGCGGCGCCGGGTTCGACGCCGCGGCCGGAGCGGGCGATGGCGGCGCTCAGGTCGTGCTGGTCGGCGACGCCCACGAGCCGCCCGGCGGCGTCGACGCTCACGGCGCGGCCGGACGGCGACAGGATCGCGGCGTCGAGCGCGGCCCGGACGGAGTCGGACTCGGTGTCGAAGGTGTGCCCGATCGGCGCGAGCCGCGCGTCGCCCAGCACGCCGGACGAGGGCAGGACGTCCGCCGAGGCCCAGCCGAGCGGGCGCCGGTCGCCGTCCACGACCAGGACCCAGCCGCCGGACGGCGCCTCCGACACGGGCGTGTCGGACGGCAGGACGTCCCGCTCGTTCAGCGGCACCGCCGAGGACGGGACGAACGACAGCCGCCGGATGCCGCGGTCGTGCCCGATGAAGCCGGCGACGAAGTCGTTCGCGGGGCGGGCCAGCAGGTCTTCGGGGCTGTCGATCTGGACGAGTTTCCCGCCGGTCTGGAACACCGCGATCCGGTCGCCGAGCTTGATGGCCTCGTCGACGTCGTGGGTGACGAACACGATCGTCTTGTGCAGCTCGTCCTGGAGGCGGAGGAACTCGTCCTGCAGCTCGCCGCGGACGACGGGGTCGACGGCGCTGAACGGCTCGTCCATCAGCATGATCGGCGGGTCGGCGGCGAGCGCCCGCGCGACGCCGACGCGCTGCTGCTGGCCGCCGGACAGCTGGAACGGGTAGCGCCTGGCCATCGACGGCTCCAGCCCGACCCGCTCCATCAGCTCCAGCGCCCGCTCCCGCGCCTTCTTCTTGTTCCACCCGACCAGGTACGGGACGGTGGCGATGTTGTCCTGGACGGTGCGGTGCGGGAACAGCCCCGCGTGCTGGATGACGTAGCCGATGCCGCGCCGCAGCTCGGCGGGCTTGCGCTCGCGGACGTCCTGTCCGTCGATGAGGACCCTGCCGGAGGTCGGGTCGACCATCCGGTTGATGGTCCGCAGCGCCGTGGTCTTGCCGCCGCCGGACGTGCCGACGAACACGGTGATGCGGCCCGTGGGGCATTCGAGGCTGACATCGTCCAGGGCGACGGTGCCGCCGGGGTAGCGCTTGGTGACGCCCTCAAAGGTGATCAACGATTCACGTCCTCGTTGGGCGCCCGTGACGCCGATGATCGATTTCGGCCTACGACCCAACCGTAACCAATGGGTACGGTCGCCTCGATGTCCCAGCTTGTCCAAACATGAGATGTCGAGGATAACTACCGGTAAACCGGGGAAAGTAGCGCAGCCGCGTGGAGAACAGCCGAATCGTTATCGACGGAACCGCGCTCACCTGCGCCCACGTCGTCCGCGCCGCCCGCGAGGATGTGACAGTTGCCATATCTCCGGACGGCACTGAACGCGCCCGCGCCGCCTGGCGCGCCGCCCGCGAGATCGCCGCGGCGCAGCCGGTGTACGGGCGGACCACCGGCGTCGGCGCCAACCGCGTCGTGGACGTGGAGTGGGAGGACGCCGACGCGCACGGCCTGCGCCTGCTGCGCAGCCACGCGGCCGGCGCCGGGCCGCTGGTCGCGCCGGAGATCGTCCGGGCGATGCTGACGGTCCGGCTGAACCAGATCGCGGCGGGCGGGTCGGGGGTGGAGCCGGGCGCGCTGCAGGCCCTCGCGGACGTCCTCAACCTGGGTCTCCTTCCTCCGGTGCCGGTGTACGGGGCGATCGGCACCGGCGACCTGACGGCGCTCGCGTCGACCGCGCTGTGCCTGCTCGGCGAGCGGCCGTGGCTGGCCGACCCGGAGGAGGCGCCGCCGCGCGGGCCCGGCTACCGGCTGCAGTCCGCCGACGCGCTCGCGTTCATCAGCTCCAACGCCGCGACGCTCGGCGAGGCGGCGCTCGCGGTCGCCGACCTGCGGGAGATGCTGCGCGCGTCCACGGTCGTCGCGGCGCTGTCGCACTTCGCCGTGCGGGGGTCGGGCGAGCCGTACGCGCAGCCGGTGCAGGACGCGTGCCCGCACCCCGGCCAGCAGGACGCGGCGGCGGCGATGCGGGCGCTGCTCGCCTTCGACCAGCCCGCGCCGATGCGCATCCAGGACCCGTACGGGTACCGGGCGTTCCCGCAGGTGCACGGGCCGGCGCTGGAGGCGGCCCGCTACGCCGAGGAGGTCGTCACCCGCGAGATCAACGCCGCCGCCGAGAACCCGCTGGTCGACGCCCCCGGCCTGACGGTCTGGCACAACGGCAACTTCCACACCGCCTACGTCGGCCTCGCCCTGGACTCGGCGCGCGCCGCGCTGTTCCAGACGATGGCGCTGGCCGCCGCCCGCCTCGGGACGCTCGCCGAGCCGTCGTTCACCGGCCTCTACCCTTTCCAGGGCGCCACGGAGGCGTCGTCCGGGATCATGATCCTGGAGTACGTGGCGCACTCGTGCCTCGCCGACGTCCGGCGCCTGGCGACCCCGGCGGCGCTCGGCAGCGCGGTCCTGTCGCGGGGCGTCGAGGAGCACGCGGGCTTCTCCACCCAGTCGGCGCGCGCGACGACCGACGCCGTCGCCGCCTACCGGCTCGGGCTCGGCTGCGAGCTGGTCGCCGCCGTCCGGGCGCTGCGGATGCAGGGGCGCGCGCCGTCCGGCGGGCCGCTGCGCGCGGCGGTCGACCTGGCCGGCACCGTCCTCGATCCGCGCGTCGAGGACCGCCCGCTCGACACCGACATCGCGGCGGCGGCCGACCTCCTGCCCCGGCTGGCCCGGCTGCATCCGTGACGCCCCCTACCCCGGCGCGCCGCCCGTGGACGCGCGGACGCGCAGCGACGGCTCGCGCACCACGCGGCGCTTGCGCGGCTTGCCGTCGATGACGTCGACGATCAGCCGGACGGCGGAGTGGACGATGCCGTCGATGTCCCAGTCGACGGTGGTGAGCGGCGGGGTGAGCAGCGCCGACATCGGATGGTTGTCGTACCCGCAGACCGCGACGTCGCCGGGCACGTCCAGCCCCAGCTCGCGCGTCGCGGCATAGACGCCGTAGGCGATGGAGTCGGCGAAGCAGAACACCGCGGACGGGCGGCCCGGCCCGCCGAGCACCCGCAGCGCGACCTCGGTGGCCTCGCCGAGGGCCTGCGGGACGACGACGACGTCGACCCGGAGCCCCAGCCGCTCGGCCTCGGCGTTGACGTGCACGTCGGCGGGTCGGTCGGGGGTGCTCGCCTGCGTCGGGGTGAACACGGTGACGCGCTGGTGCCCGAGGCCGCGCAGGTGCTCCAGCGCGAGCGTGACGCCGCGCCGGTTGTCGAAGACGACCTCGCCCTGCGCCTGCCCGCCGTGCAGCGCGTCGCCGATGGACACGACCGGGACCGTCTCCGCCAGCTCCGGCCAGAGCGCGGCGGACGGGTCGAGCGGCTGCACGATCAGGCCGTCCACCCGCTGGTCGCGGAGCCGGCGGGCGAGGGCGAGCTCCCGCTCGGGGTCGCCGCCCGCGTCCACGATGAGGGCGTAGCGGTCGCGGGCGAGCAGCGCGCGGCCGATGCCGACCGCGAGGGACTGCTGCCAGTAGTCCTCCAGGGAGCCGCACAGCAGCCCGACCTGGCCGGTGCGGCCGCTGGCGAGGGCGCGCGCGATCGGGTGGGCCTCGTAGCCGAGCTCGTCCGCCGCGGCGCGGACCCGCTCCTGCGTCTCCTCCGAGGTCTGGATGCCGCGCAGCGCGTACGACACCGCGGCAGGCGACAAACCGGTCGCCTGCGCCACTTCCCGGATGGTCGCGCGCTTGCGCTTCTCCGACATCCCTCCAACCCTAGAGGCCGCCGCCGACAGAGCAACGGCCCCGCCCTTGACGGCGCGAGCACTGAAGCGGTTCACTGAAACGGTTTACTGATGCGGTTCAGTCCCCCCTGCGCTGCGGCTTCGCCGCGCCCGGAACCGCGTCCGGCAACAGAAACGGAAAGGAACGCAACCGTGTCTTCGGAGGTCCTGCCCCGCGCCGCCGGCTTGGAGAACCTGCCCGGCCGCCCCCTCGACGAGCGCGAACTGCGGGAGCTGGTCGACGACCTGGCCGGGCGGCCCGGCCTGTGGCGGCAGCACGTCGCCTTCCCCGAGGGGCGCCGCCACTACGCGTCCCTCCACCGGGACGAGCACGTCGACGTCTGGCTGCTCTGCTGGACGCCGGAGAACGACACGGGATGGCACGACCACGACGTCTCCTCCGGCGCCGTCCGCGTCGTCGCCGGGGCCATCGAGGAGAACAACCCGCGCATGGGCGGCGAGCCGCGGCGGACGGTGGTCAAGGAGGGCGAGTCGTTCGCGTTCGGCCCCGACCACATCCACCGGCTCACCGGCGTGGAGGACGCGAGCGTGTCGATCCACGCCTACTCGCCGCCGCTGTGGCGCCTCGGCCAGTACTCGGTCGACGAGTCGGGCGTGATGCGGCGCCTGTCGGTGAGCTACACCGACGAGCTGCGGCCGCCGGACGACCCCGCCTGACCCGTTCCGGCGGGACCGTTCCAGACCTGGTGGGGCCGACCGGTGCCTCCGGCGGGCCCGACCGGGGGATGCGGGCCCGTCGGAGGAAGGCGTCCGGCCGACGCCCGCTCACATCGGCCGGACGCTCACATCTCGTTCAGCGTCGGACATCCGGGAAACGTCACACCGGCGTGACCGCCCGGCGGCGGGCGAGCCACCGGTCGGTCACCGCGCACACGGCGACGGCGGCGGCGAAGGCGGCGCCGGCCGCCCTGAGTAGGCCCGCTTCGTAATAGGCGTCCGTCACCAACTGGAGGGCGGCGTACCCGGCCGCGGCCCCGGCGAGGAGCGCGACCGCCGTCTGCGCCGCCCACACGGCGGTTCGGGTCGTACCGGTGCCCGAGAGCGTTTCCCGCAGGGCGAATATCGCGGCGGCCAGGCAGACGGCGAGGCCCGCTGCCGCCGCGATGAGCGGAGTGCCGAAGTTGACGCCGTACCGGACGGCCAAGGCCGGGACGAAGAAGAGCAGCAGCGCCCACCGCAACCCGGCGGCGACGGACGACAGCGCGACACCGGCCTCACCGTCCGGAAGGCGGGACGAGGCCACACGCGCACCCGCGAGAACGCACAGCGTGACGAGCGCGCTCGGCAGACGTCCGCCCACATGGCCCAGGTTGTAGAGCAGAGCGGTCTCGTACACGAACAGGACGAGGTGCCCCAAAGCCCAGGTGGACACGGCGAAGAGAAGCATCTGTGCGAACGAAGCACGCTCGGAGCCATCCCCCTCCTGCCTGGCCAGCCACTGGAGAAGGACGGGGGTGAGTACGGCGGAGCACACCCGGATCACGATGTCGTCGATCGTGTAGGGGTTGTGCAGGTCCCACTCCACCACGCAGAAGACGAACGTGTAGGAGAACGACGCCGCCCACACCAGCCATGAACTCACCAGGCGCCGGTACAGGCCGCGATCCAGCCAGCGGAGAACCGTCACGTAGGCGAGGAGGGCGAACGGTAGTTCAAGGAACGCCTGCACCCGCAGCAGGGACGGCGCCAGCAGTTCTGGATTCGGGAAGTGCTCGGCCAGGCCGCGCATGGCCGAGCCGTCCGCGAGAGCGAAGTACCCCTCCGGCAGGTACTTCGCGATGAAGGACGCGTCCCCGTCGTGGACGCGCAGCATGTAGACGGTGAAGAGCACCTGGTTGACGTACACAAGCCCGACGACCAGGCCCAGGAACGTTTCCGGACGGGCCCAGCGGCGGCGCCGGCGCCCCGCCCCGGGTTCATCTGTGCGCCGCGTCCAGCGGGGTGCGGCTGCGAGGCTGATCAGTGTTGAGATCAGGACCGCGCCATCCATCATGATCGGCAAATCTAGACGGTTCCGCCGGGCGCCGCATGGGCTCCAGCGATGCGCGCAGGCGGGCGCGCATCCAGGCCGCTCCCGGGCGCTCGACCAGCCGGTGGACGGCGTAGGCGCCCAGCAGCGACGCGGCGACCACCAGGCCAAGCGCCGTCCATCTGCCGGCGGCCGGGTACAGCGCGTCCAGCAGCGGCAGCGCGAGCTGCGAGTGGACGAGGTAGAGCGGATACGTGAGCGCCCCGAGGAGCGTCAGCCGGGACCACCGCAGCCGCCGCAGCCGTCCGGTCGCCACCAGGATCATCACCGCGAAGATCCCGGTGATGACGCCGCTGACCGCGGTCTCGTCCGCTCCCCGGAAGACGTGCTCCGCCCGCCAGGCGCCCCAGTGCAGCGCGATCAGGTAGGACACGGCGACGTATCCCCACAGCAGCAGCGTCGGCCCGAACCGGTGGATCATGTAGAGCGCCATGCCCGCGATGAAGTAGCAGCTCCAGGTCGGGATCAGCATCACCTGGAGCAGGTCGTTGTCGGCCTCATCGGCGTACACCCCGGCGAACAGCCACACGGCCATGAAGACGAGGCACGACCGGTAGGTGATGCCGATGCTCGCGAGCACGGCGATGAGCACGTAGAAGTGGAGCTCGACCCAGAGCGTCCAGTACACGGCGTCCACGTTCTTCAGGCCGAGCCCGCCCTGCAGCATGGTCAGGTTCGGCAGGACGAGGCCCGGCACACCGTTCCCCTGCCGGAACACCGCGTACACGACGGCGCCGAGCAGGACGCTCACCCAGTAGGCGGGCATCAGCCGGACGAGCCGCGACACCCCGAACTCGCCCGGTCCGCGCCCCCACGCGCTCATCAGGATCACGAACCCGCTGATCACGAAGAACAGGTCGACGCCGAGGTACCCGAACCGGGTGACCGCCGCGACGTCGGGGAACACCTCGCGCGCGGGCGCCGGCCAGGGCCCGGCCCCGCCGAAGCCCGTGAAGTGGTACAGCACCACCGCCAGCGCCGCCGCGAAGCGCAGCAGGTCGAGTTCGCTCAGCCGTTCCCGCCGGGTCACCGTCACCGCGGCACCGTCCCGCCCCCGGGTTTCCCGCCGCGATCCGCGAGATGAGCCCGCGGTGAACGCACGGTGGAGATCGCGGCGCGCGGCCGGTGAGGCGCGACGAGCCCCGGCGGGGGCGGCGGATCAGTAAGATGCGGAGTGCATCCCCTGGAACGTTTGGGTGGTCCTCCATGACTTCTCGCCGCGCCCGACGCGGCACGGCGACTTCGGTGCTGTGCCTCTGCCTGGTGGCGGTCCTGTCGGTCGCCGGCTGCTCCGTGCTCGCGGGTTCGGTGCACAAGCCGGCCGCGGCCGACGGCCCGGGGAAAGGGCCCGCGGCGGGCCCGGTGAAGGGCGCCGCGAAGGACGGCGGGGCCCGCACGGCCCCGCCCGTGGTGATGTTCCTCGGCGACAGCTACACGGTCGGCGACCGGGGCGTCCAGCCGGAGTCGACGTACGCGTCCGCGACCGCGCGGCTGTTCGGCTGGCAGGTCGTCGTCGGCGGCCGCTCCGGCACCGGGTACGTCGTGAAGGGGCGCGGGACGCAGGCGTTCCTCAGCCTGTTCGAGAGCCAGCTCGGCTGGCGGCCCGCGCCGGACATGCTGATCGTGTCCGGCGGCCACAACGACTGGCGGGTCCCGGCGCCGCAGGTCGCGGCGGCGGCGCAGCTGCTGCTCGAACGCGCCCGGCAGCGCTGGCCGGGCACGCGCCTGGTGCTGCTCGGGCCGCTGTGGGGGACGGGCTCCCCGGTGCCGGGCGTGGTCGCGGTCCGGGACGCGCTGAAGGGCCTCGCCGGGCGGCTCGGCATCCCGTTCATCGACCCGATCGGCGAGCAGTGGATCACCGGTGACCGGCCGGCGGGCACCGGCAACGCGGCGTACTTCATCAAGGCCGACCGCACCCACCCGACCCCGGCGGGCCACCGGTACGTGGCGACCCGCCTGGCCGCGGACATCAAGCGGCTGGGCCTCGCCCACCCGGTCCGGAAGGGCTGACGCCCACCCGGTCGGGAGGGCCGGCGCTCAGCCGGCCGGACGGGCGAGGGTGAGGGAGAAGTCGCCGCTCCCGTCCGTCCAGAACTCGGCGATCTCCAGGCCGGCCGCGCCGAGTTCGGCCGCGAGGCGGTCGCGGCGGAACTTGGCGGAGATCTCGGTGCGCATCTCCTCCCCCGCCGCGAACGACACGCCGAGGTCGAGTCCGCCGACGCGGACGTCCTGGTCGCGGGTGGACCGCAGCCGCATCTCGATCCACTCCTCCGCCGCGTTCCAGACGGCGACGTGCTCGAACGCCTCCGGGTCGAAGTCGGCGTCCAGTTCCCGGTTGATGACGTAGAGGACGTTGCGGTTGAACTCGGCGGTGACGCCGGCCGCGTCGTCGTAGGCGCGGACGAGGCGCCCCTCGTCCTTGACGAGGTCGGCGCCGAGCAGCAGGAAGTCGCCGCCGTCCATGGTGGCGCGGACCCCGCCGAGGAAACCGATCCGCTCCGCGGGCGGCATGTTGCCGATCGTCCCGCCGAGGAAGGCGACGAGCCGCCGCTCGCCGCCGGGCAGCAGCGGCAGGTGCTGCTCGTAGTCGGCGACGACCGCCCGGACGGTGAGGTCCGGGTGGTCGGCGGCGATCCCGGCGGCGGCCTCGTCGAGGAACTCGCCGCTCACGTCCACCGGCACGTAGGAGCGGAGCGTGCCGGAGAGCGCGTCGAGCAGCAGGCGCGTCTTCTCCCCCGATCCGGCGCCGAGTTCCAGCAGCGTCTCGGCTCCGGTGGCCGCGGCGATGTCGGGCGCGCGCGCGACGAGGATCTCCCGCTCGCGCCGGGTCGGGTAGTACTCCTCCAGTTCGGTGATCTCCTCGAAGAGCGCGCTGCCGCGCTCGTCGTAGAACCACTTGGGCGGCAGGGTCTTCGGCGTGCCGGTGAGCCCCTCCCGGACGTCCCGGCGGAGCGTCTTGGCGAGGTCGTCGGCGGTCAGGAACCGATCCACGAGTGGTTCTCCTTCACAGGGAGTCGATGTCACAGGGAGTCGATGCGGACGCCGGTGCCGGGACCGGCGGTGACGAGGGAGCGGTCGGGCACCTGCCGCCAGCCGGGGTCGCCGTCGAGCGGCTCGGAGGCGATCATGACCGCGTCCGCGTCCTCCCGGACGAACAGGGAGTCGCCCCAGGTCGTTGCGGCCAGCGACGTGCCGTCGGAGGCGAGCAGGTTGTAGCGGCCGGGAGCCAGCGCGGTGATCGCGGTGACGGCGGCGGCGAGACCGTCGCCGAGCGGCAGGCCGTCCCGCCAGTGCCGGACGGCGAGCGCGAACAGCGGCGCCGAGTCGACCGGGGCGCGGGCGTCGGAGACCCCGTCGCCGAACGACTGGGCGACGTCGCCTGCCAGCTCGCGGAGCTTGGCCTCGACGCCGCCGTAGCCCTCGACGATGCCGTTGTGGCTGAACAGCCAGCGCCCGGCGCGGAACGGCTGGGCGCACGACTCGTCCACGGGGAACCCGGCCGTCGCCGACCGGATCGCCGCGACCGCGCACGACGCCCGGACGGCTCCGGCGACCTCGCGGAACGACTGGTCGGTCCACAGGGGCTGGGCGCGGCGGAACCGGACGGGCGCGCCGTCCTGGTACCAGCCCACGCCGAACCCGTCGGCGTTCAGCAGGTTGCCCTGCGTCATGCGCGGCGCGTACGCCTGGGTCTCCAGCGAGTGCTCGCCCTCGTAGACGAGCGAGTGCAGGGTCCGCTCAGGCCCGATGTAGCCGAGATGGCGGCACATTCAGCGGGCCTCCCCCGGGGTGCGGGCGCAGCGGAAACCGGAGAAGATCTGGCGCCGGACGGGGTAGTCCCAGTTGCGGAACGACCCCCGCACGGCGAGCGGGTGCGTCGCCCACGAGCCGCCCCTCAGCACCTTGTAGTCGGGGCCGAAGAAGACCTCCGAGTACTCCTTGTAGGGGAACGAGCGGAAGCCCGGGTAGCCGTGGAAGTCGGACGACGTCCACTCCCACACGTCCCCTAGGAGGCGCCTCACGCCGTAGGCCGAGGCACCCGACGCGTAGGAGCCGGTCTCGGACGGGTGCAGCGCGCGCTGCCCGAGGTTGGCGCGCCCCTCCTCGTACACCTCGCCCCAGGGGTAGCGCCGTGAGTGATGCGCGGCGGGGTCCCAGCGGGCGGCCTTCTCCCACTCGGCCTCGGTCGGCAGGCGCTTGCCCGCCCACCGCGCGTAGGCGTCGGCCTCGTACCAGCACACGTGCTGGACGGATTCGCCGGGCGGGACGGGTTCCGTCCGTCCGAACCGGCGCCGCACCCACTGCCCTCCTTCCCGCGTCCAGAAGGCGGGGGCGCGTTTCCCGCTGCTGTTGCGCCAGTCCCATCCGGCGGGGTCCCACCAGCGCGGGTCGTCGTAACCGCCCGCCTCCATGAACGCGATATAGGCGGCGTTGGACACCGGCTCCACGTCGATGTAGTACGCGGGCAGGTCGACGAGGTGCACGGGACGTTCGTTGTCGTACGCCCACGGGTCGTCCGAGGTGCCCATCAGGAACGGGCCGGCCTCGATGAGCACCTCGTCCGCCACCGCAGCCTCGGCCGGCTTCTGCAGCGGCTCGGCCAACGGGTCGAGCAGCGCGGGGGCGCCCTTCCGGAGCTGATGGGTGGCGAGCATGGTCTCGTCGTGCATGTGCTCGTGCTGGACGACCATCCCGTAGACGAACCCGCCCGACGTGAGCGGGTTCGCCGTGTCGAACCGCGCGGACGGCAGCGAGTCGAGGACCTTGGCGCGGACCGTGCCGATGTAGGAGCGGGCCTCCTCCGGTGACAGGAGCGGCAGGGTCGGCCGTTCCGCGCGCGGGTGCTCGAACGCGTCGTACAGGTCGTCGATCTCCGGCCGCATCGCCTCCTGGCCCGCCGCCGCGCGCAGCAGCCACAGTTCCTCGTAGTTGCCGACGTGGGCGAGGTCCCACACGAGCGGCGACATCAGCGGCGACACCTGCGCGGTGAGGTCATCCCCGGCGAGGACGTCGGTGGTGAGGCCGAAGCTGCGGTCCCGCACCGCGCCGAGTTCGTCGGCGATGAGTTCCTTGAGCGCGTCCTCGTCGTGCATGCCGATGGGGACCGGGGAGTTCGTCAGGGCCATGTCTGCTCCTCCTCGGGCAGGGGTGACGGTGCGTCGTCGGCGGGGCTGCGCCCCCGGTCGACGTAGCGGCGGGCGTACTCCTCCACCAGCGGGACGAGCCCGGACGCGCCGAGCCGCGGCAGCGCGTCGAGGGCGGCGGTGAAGCAGGCCCGCGCGGCGGCGGCGAGCGGCGCGTCGGACAGCCCGCACCGGGCCGCCTCCGCCCACCGCGCGGCGACCGGTTCGACGGCGGCCTCGGCGGCGCGGGAGGCGGCCGGGTCGTCCAGCAGCGCGGTCGCGACGGCGACGGGGACGGCCCAGTACCGGCCGGGCGGCGCGTCGATCATCCGCAGCTCCAGCCAGCCGCGCGGCCGGACCGGCGGGAACAGCGTGGACAGGTGGTAGGCCAGGTCGTCCTCGCCCGGCTCGCCCTTGGCGAGCCACTCCAGGAACGACATGCCGGGGTCGGACACCCACTCGCCCTCGGCGGTGTGGACGAGCATGACCCGGGCGTCGAGCGCGTACCGCGTCCACGCCTCGGCGGGGTCGCCGTCCGCGCCGTCCCGCAGGACGGGCAGGGTGCGGCAGGGGTCGAGCTCGGTCCAGATGCCCTGCCGGGACGAGCGCATCCCGGTGCGGCGGCCCGCCCGCAGCGGCGAGTTGGCGAACGCGGCGACGAGCACCGGCCCGAGCGCGTGCGCGAGCCGCCAGCGGCGGGACGCGTCCGGGTCGTCGGCGCCGATGTCCAGGTTCACCTGGACGGACGCGGTCGAGCACATCATCGCCAGGCCCGCGTCGGGGAAGCCGCCGGCGCGGAAGTAGTCGCGCATGCACGCGTAGCGCGGGTGGTCGGCCTGGAAGCGGGGCCGCCGCACGGGGTCCACGCCGTGCCCGGCGAGCGCCAGCCCGTCGGCGGCGAGCGCGTCCCGCACGTGCGCGATGTCGCGGCCGAGGGCTCCGTGCAGGGCGCCGAGGCCGCGGAACGGCGCGGAGCTGAGTTCGAGCTGCCCGCCCGGCTCGTAGGTGATCTTGCTTCCGCCGGCCGGCGGGCCGGCGCGGTCGACGAGCCCGCGCACCCGTCCGGCGGGGACGTGCGCGGCCGTGTCGGCGGCGTCGACCACGAACCACTCGGTCTCGGCGCCCACCGTCCCGGGCGGGCCGGTCTTGAAGCAGACACCGCGAATGTGCCGGTAGACACCATCAACCGTCAGGCGCGTCACCGTTGACTCCTCCGGTAAATCGATAACGGGTTCGAATCTTCCCTGCTGAACCGGATCAGGAATCCGCCGAATTTCGGGAACTTCCTTAAATCTCCGTGAACATCACCGTCCGCAGGGGACTCGACTACCTTCCGTGCTATTCGACATACCGTCCGATCTCGGACTTCTCACTCATGGACCCGAGACGCTAGAGTCCCGTTGATCTGCTGTATGAACCATTTGTCAGCTGATCAGTCGGATGGCCGGACGAGGCGGACGGGAACGGGAGGGCACATGCGCGGGGACCTTGGCTCGCTCTACGACGCGCACGCCGACCGCCTGTACGCCTACTGCTGGTCGCTCGTCGGCGACCAGCTGGCGGCGGCGGCCGTCGGCGACACGTTCAGCGCGGCCGTGCACCAGCCGCCGCGCGGCGACAGCGTGCTCTGGCTGTACTCGCTGTCCCGGACGGCCTGCGCCGAGCGCGGCGCCTTCACCGGAGAGCTCGCCGTCCGGGGCGGCATGCTGTTCGCCGACCCCGACCCGCTGCTGCGCGCCGCCGCCGGGCTGCGCTCCGACCACCGCGAGGTCCTGCTGCTGTGGGCGGGCGAATGGCTCGAACCCCACGACATCGCCCGCGTCCTCGGCATCGCCCCCGACACCGTGCTGCAGCTGCTCGCCGCCGCGCGGACGCGGCTGGAGCGGGCCGTCCTCGACACCCTGATGCGCGGCACCGCCCAGCCTCAGCACGACCTGATCACCGCGTTCGAGAAGGGCCGGCTGCCGCGGCTGCTGGCCCGCCGCGCCCCGGCGCACGCGCCCGGCTGGCTGCGCGACCGCGTCCTCGCCGCCTGCGAGGAGGAGGCCGCCCGGCCGCTGCCGAGCGTCGCCGCGCCGAGCCCGCTCGTCGTCATCGGCGGGGAGCGGAGGGAGCGCCCGAAGCGCGGCCTCTCGGGCGGCATCTCCAAGGGCCTCGGCGCCGCCGCCGGCGTCGCCGCGTCGGCCGCCGCCGTGATCGGCCTCCTCGCCTCCTGGCCGACGGCCAAGGGCGGGGGCGGCACCGCCTCCATGGTGCCGTCGGCGAGCAAGGGGCAGACGCACCCGGCGTCCGCGCAGACCAGCGGCGTGCCGCAGAACCCGCTGCCCGGCACCACCGGGTCCGAGCGGTCGGCGGGCGTCGGGCCGAGCGCGTCCGGGAACCCGGTGACCAGCGCCTACGACGACCCGCCGCGGCAGGCGGGCGGTACCCCGGGCGGGACGGCCCCCGCGCCGACCTCGCCTTCCGGCACGCCGTCCCCGGGCAAGAAGCCCGTCTCGGACACGCCGTCGCGGCCGGAGAAGCCGTCCGCCACGCCGGACGACCCGGCGACCACTCCCCCGGCGGCCACACCGCCGTCCACCGACCCGGCGACGCCGCCGGACGACGGTTCGACGCCGCCCGCCACGCCGCCGACGGACACCCCGTCGGCCCCGCCCTCGGACGGCTCCGGCACGGCGAGCCCGAGCCCGACCGCCAACCCCGCCCCGGAGCCGGGGCAGGGCTGACCGGAGCTCACGCGCCCGCGACCCGTCCGGGCCGGGCGATGCCGGCGGCCGCGGGCACCGCGGTGCGGCGGCGTTCCAGCAGCAGGAGCAGCCCGCCGATCAGCGCGCCGGCGAGCATCGCGGTCAGGTGCCCGACCGCGGCGACCTGCAGCGCGAGCAGGCCGTCCAGCAGGACGGGCACGAGCGCGCACCAGCCGGCCAGCGCCAGCAGCCGCCGCACCCGCCCGCGCCCGTACAGGAACGCCGCGACGAGCGCCGCGCACAGCACGTAGGACGGGCCGACGTCCGGGATCGTGCGGACCGAGTCCGACAGCAGGCCGGCCTCCAGCCGCACGAGCGCGATGCCCTGGCTGACCAGTGTGCCGAGGACGTGCGAGGCGGCGACGAGCACCACGGCCCGCAGGTTCCCGAACCGGCGGGTGAGGGGGAACAGCCCGATCGCCGCCACCACCATCAGCACGCCCTGCGCCCCCTCGGCGACGAACGCCGACGCGACCATCGTCCCGACCGGGTTGACCGCGAGGTTGGACAGGTTGGTGCTGGCCCAGGCGATCAGCGCGTGCCGGGCGTCCGGCGGCAGGACGAGGGCCTGCACCGTCCACACCGCGGCGAACAGCCCGAGGAACGCCAGCGGCATCGCGTACCGCCTCGCGAACGCGGCCATCACACCCGCACGCTTCACGCCGGCAGCCTTCACGCCCGCACCCATCACACACCCGCACCCTTCACACCGGCAGCCTAACCCCGCCCGCTCAGACGGCCGCGGCGCCGTCGACCGGGGTGTTGCCGCGCCGCACGAGCAGTGCCGCGAGGACGGCGGCGAGCGCGACCGCCGCCGCGACGCTCAGCGACTCCTGGAAGCCGTCCATGAACGCGAGGTGGCTTCCGGTGGTGATGGCGTCGGCGGCCCGATCTGGTGTGCCGGGCGGAACGGGCGCGACGCCCTGCGACACGAGCCCGCCCGCGCCCTCCAGCTGCTGCGCCGCCGGCGCCGGGACGCCCGCGTCGGTCAGCCGCCCGAACAGCACGTCGCCGACCTTGGTGGACAGCAGCACCCCGAGCACGGACGTGCCGAGGACGCCGCCGACCTGCGAGGCGGTCTGCTGCAGGCCGCCCGCGACGCCCGCGAGGTGGGCGGGCGCGTTGCCGACGATGGCCTCGGTCCCGGCGACGAGGACCATCCCGAACGCCAGCCCGATGAGGGTGAACCACGGCCAGAGCTGCACGTAGGCGGCGTCCACCCCGATGCGGGACAGGCCGAACATCGCCGTCGCGGTGAACGCCATCCCGAGGACGAGCGGCAGCCGCGGCCCGAACCTGCTGGTCAGCGCGCCCGCGATCGGGGAGGCGACGATGAACACGGCGGTCATCGGCAGCAGCCGGACGCCGGCGTCCACCGGGCTCATGCCGTGCACCTGCTGCAGGTAGAGGGTGAGGAAGAAGATCGTCCCGAACATCGCGAAGAAGCCGAGGACGATGAGGCCGGTCGCCGCCGACAGCGATACCGAGCGGAACAGGCCGAGCGGCAGCAGCGGGCTCTCCGCCCGCTGCTCGTTCCAGACGAACACGGCGAACAGCACGGCGGACACGGCGAAGGAGACCAGCGGGACGGCGTCGCCGAACCCGTGCTCACCGGCCTTGATCAGGCCCCAGACGAGGGCGAACAGCGCGCCGCTGAGCAGCGCGACGCCGGGCAGGTCGAACGAGCCGGCGGCCCGCTCGTCCCGCGACTCGCGGATCACCCAGAGGCCGACCAGCAGCGCGACCAGCCCGAGCGGGCCGTTGAGGAAGAACACCGACTCCCAGTTGACGTTCTCGACCAGCAGGCCGGCGACGATCGGACCGCCCGCGATGGACACGCCGAGCGTGCCGCCCCAGATGCCGATCGCGGCGTTGAGCCGCTCGGCGGGGAAGGTGTTGCGCAGGATGGCGAGGCTGGCGGGCTGCAGCAGCGCGCCCGCGAAGCCCTGCACGACGCGCCAGAAGATCACCATGCCGAGCCCGCCGGACAGCCCGATCAGCAGCGAGGAGACGGCGAACCCGACCACCCCGGCGAGGAACGTCCGCTTGCGCCCGAACCGGTCGGCGATCTTCCCGGCGGGGATCAGCGTGACGGCGAGCGCCAGCAGGTAGGCGTTGGTCACCCACTGCAGGCCGGACAGGCTCGCGTCGAGGTCCCTGGCGATCGCGGGGTTGGCGATGGACACGACGGTCGCGTCCAGGCCGACCATCATCACCCCGAGCGCGACGGCGGCGAGGGTGAGCCATGGATGCCCGTGCCCGCGCCTCGATGGTCGGGCGCGCACCCCGTCGCGCGGCGGGACGTCGGCGGCGCCGTTCTCCAGGATGTCGGCGCCTTGCGAATGAGTCATCTGCGACCTCCGGCTTGGTAGGGGTTCAAAGTGTCATAGCATGACACTTGTCGTCAACTGCCTGAGGTCATATAAGGACAGGATTCAGCTTACGACAGAATTCGTCGTCCGCCACTTGGCGTGCGTTCACCCGCTGGTTACACTGCGCCCATGACCGCGACCGCCCCCGAGACCAGCCCCGGGAACCCGCCCTGCCTCGGATCCCGGCCCCCGGGCAGGCGCGAGCGCAAGAAGCAGCGCACCCGCGAGGCGCTCATCGACGCCGCGTTCGCCCTCTTCGCCGAGAAGGGGTTCGACGCCACCACCGTCGAGGAGATCGCCGACGCCGTGGACGTCTCGTCCCGCACGTTCTTCCGCTACTTCGCCTCGAAGGAGGACGTGGCGCTCACCTTCCAGGAGGAGCAGGTCCAGGCCGTGGCGGCGGCGCTGGCCGCGCGTCCCGCCGGCGAACCGATCATGACCGCGCTGCGGCGCACCGTGGTGGAGATCGCCCGCGCCTGCGAGGCGGGCGAGCTCGGCTTCGATCCGGGGCGCTTCGAGTGCATGCTGACGCTGGTGAAGGACAGCCCCACCCTGATGGCGGGCAGCCTGGAGCACGCGCAGCGCAAGCAGGCGCTGCTGACCGACATCGTCGCGCGGCGGATGGGCCTCGACCCCGCCACCGACCTGCGCCCGCACGTCGTCGCAGCCGCCGCGCACTGCGGCTTCCAGGCCGCCACCGACGCCGCCCGCGTCATGGACCGGACGTTCACCACGCTCTCCGAGGCGGTCGACCAGGCGTTCGCCATCCTGGAGAACGGCCTCAACGACCCGGTGGACCCGGCCGGGTAGCCGTCCCCGCGCCGCGTGTGGTGCCGGGCGGCGGGGGTACGTGCGCCGCATGGCCCTGAAGCATCCGCACGGCACCGGGAGCGGCCGCCGCGACCTGGACGTCAACCCGATCTTCAGCCGCGAGCCGCTGACGATCCCCCGCGACGAGCTGCCCGCCGGGGAGCTGGACCCGGGCACCGCCTACCAGGTCGTCCACGACGAGCTGATGCTGGACGGGAACGCGCGGCTCAACCTCGCCACGTTCGTGTCGACGTGGGCCGAGCCGGAGGCGGCCCTGCTGATGGCCGAGTCCGCCGACAAGAACATGATCGACAAGGACGAGTACCCGCGCACCGCCGAACTGGAGATGCGCTGCGTGCACATGCTCGCCCGGCTGTGGCACGCCCCGGACCCGCGCCGCGCGGTCGGCTGCTCGACCACCGGGTCCAGCGAGGCGGCGATGCTCGGCGGGCTGGCGCTCAAGCGGCGCTGGCAGCGGCGGCGGCGCGCCGCGGGCGGGCCGGCGGACCGGCCGAACATCGTCATGGGCGTCAACGTGCAGATCTGCTGGGAGAAGTTCGCGAACTACTTCGAGGTCGAGCCCCGCTACGTGCCGATGGAGGGCGACCGCTTCCACCTCGGCGCGCGGGAGGCCGTCGAGCTGTGCGACGAGAACACCATCGGGGTCGTCGCCGTCCTCGGGTCGACGTTCGACGGGAGCTACGAGCCGGTCGCGGAGATCGCCGCCGCGCTCGACGACCTGGAGCGGCGCACCGGCCTGGACGTGCCGGTCCACGTGGACGGCGCGTCCGGCGCGATGGTGGCGCCGTTCCTCGACCCGGACCTCGTCTGGGACTTCCAGTTGCCGCGCGTCGCGTCCATCAACACCTCCGGGCACAAGTACGGGCTGGTCATGCCGGGCGTGGGGTGGGCGCTGTGGCGGGACGAGGAGGCCCTGCCCGAGGACCTGGTCTTCCGGGTGAACTACCTCGGCGGCGACATGCCGACGTTCGCGCTGAACTTCTCCCGCCCCGGCGCGCAGGTCGTCGCCCAGTACTACAACTTCCTGCGGCTCGGCTTCGACGGGTTCCGCCGCGTCCAGCGGACGTGCCGGGACGTCGCGACGGGGCTGGCGTCCGAGATCGGCCGGCTCGGCCCGTTCGAGCCGCTCACCGACGGCGGCGACATCCCGGTGTTCGCGTTCCGGGTGCGGGAGGACGTCCGCGCCTTCACGGTGTTCGACGTGTCGGCGGCGCTGCGCGAGGCGGGCTGGCTCGTACCCGCCTACACCTTCCCCGAGAACCGCACCGACCTCGCCGTCCTGCGCGTGGTGGTGCGCAACGGGTTCGGGCACGACCTCGCCGACCTGTTCCTGGACGACCTCCGCCGCGCCCTGCCCCGGCTGGAGGCCCAGCGGGAGCCGAGGCGGGGCGCGGACGGCACGACCGGTTTCGCGCACGGCGCCGAACCCAAGGGGACGCCGGCGGCGAAGCTGTCCTGAGGGGCGGCCCCGGGGTCAGCGGGGCGCGCGGGGCAGGCCGAGGCCGATCATCGCGATCAGCTCGCGCTGGATCTCGTTGACGCCGCCGCCGAACGTGAGCACGAGCGCGCCCTTGGCGAGCCGGTCGAGCGAGGCGATGAAGTCGGCGGTCTCCGGGTCGCCGGGGTCGCCGTAGCGGGCGAGGACGTCGCCGACGATGCGGCCGACCTCCTGCATCCGCTCCGAGGAGTAGATCTTCGTGGCGGACGCGTCGGCGGCGCCGAGCCAGCCGAGGTCCTGGTTCGCGGCGACCTGCCAGTTGAGGATCTCGTTGACGCGCAGGTAGGCGTGCACCTGGGCGAGCGCGCGGCGGACGGCGGGCTCCTCGATGAGCGGGCGCCCGTCGCGTCCGGGGGTCTCGCGCGCCCAGCGCTCGAACCGGATGCGGGTGTGCCCGATGTTGCCGGCCGGGCCGAGCGTGACCCGCTCGTGGTTGAGCTGGTTGACGATGAGGTCCCAGCCCTTGTTCTCCTCGCCGATGAGCATGTCCGCCGGGACGCGGACGTCCTGGAAGTAGGTCGAGTTGGTGTGGTGCGCGCCGTCCATCGTGATGATCGGCGTCCAGGAGAAGCCCGGGTCCTCGCAGTCGACGATGAACATCGAGATGCCCTTGTGCTTCTTCGCGGACGGGTCGGTGCGCGCCGCGAGCCACACGTAGTCGGCGTAGTGCGCGCCGGACGTGAAGATCTTCTGGCCGTTCACGACGTAGTGGTCGCCGTCCTTCACCGCGGTCGTGCGCAGCGCCGCGAGGTCGGTGCCGGCGCCGGGCTCGCTGTAGCCGATCGCGAAGTGGCACTCCCCCGCGAGGATGCGCGGGATGAAGAACTCCTTGTGCGCGTCCGACCCGTACTGCAGGATCGTCGGCGCGACCGAGTTCAGCGTGATCAGCGGGTAGGTGACCTCGGCGCGGGCGATCTCGTTCGCGAAGATCGTCTGCTCGACCGGGCCGTAGCCGCGGCCGCCGTACTCCTTCGGCAGCGCGACGCCGAGCATCCCGTCGCGGCCGAGCCGCCGGCAGTGCTCCATGTAGGCGGTGCCGAACGGGTCGGCGGCGATCGCGGCGCGCTGGTCGGCGGTCAGGCAGTTCTCGAAGTACTCGCGCAGCTCGGCGCGGAGCCTCTTCTGCTCGCCGGTCAGGTCGATGAACATTCAGGCCTCCTGGGCGATGAGCGCGCCGAGCGCGTCGAGCCGGTCTTCCGCGCCGCCGAGCAGGTGGCCGCAGTGCTTGCCCCAGGCGAAGTACCGGTGCAGCGGGTAGGTGACGTCCAGGCCGATGCCGCCGTGCAGGTGCTGGCAGGTGTAGAGGGCCTGGATGACGGGGCCGCACGCGTTGTAGGACGCGACGGTGAGGACCTCCTCGGCGTCGTCCGCGCCCTGCGCGAGCCGCCACACGCCCGCCCAGACGGCGACGTCCAGCGCGCGCTTGGCGATGTAGACGTCGCCGATCTGCATCGTGACGGCCTGGAACTGCGCGAGCGCCCGGTCGAACTGCTCGCGGGTCTTGGTGTACTCCTTCGTCAGCTCCAGCGCGCCCTCGATGACGCCGGAGGAGATCGCGACGGCGCCGGCGACGGCCGAGCGGCGGAGGGTGTCCCAGGCGGCGCCGTCGGCGGTCCCGCCGAGGAGCGCGCCGGCGCCGACCCGCGTGCCGTCCAGCGCGACGCGCGACAGCGGCTCGCTCGTCGCCGACGGCTGCCCGGTGATCGCCGCGGCGCCGGGCTCGACGAGGAAGACCCCGACGCCCTCGCCCTCGACCCGCGCGGGGACGAGGATCAGCGACGCCTCGCGCGCGTACGGGACGAACGTCTTCACGCCGTCGAGGACGTAGCCGCCGCCGTCCCGGCGGGCCGTCGCGGCGACCTCGCCTGCGGGGCCGACCTCGCGGTAGGCGCCGGTCAGGATCGTCGCGCCCTCGGTGAGCGGGGCGAGCAGGGCGCGCTGCTCCGGCGTGCCGTGCGCGCCGATCGCGACGGCCGCGAGCGCGAGCGAGGCGTACACCGGGACGGGCGCGGCGTGCCGCCCGACCTCGCGCAGGATCACCGCCAGCTCGACCGGGCCGAGCCCGGCGCCGCCGGCGTCCTCGGGCAGGACGATGCCGAGCAGGCCCGCCTGCGCGAGCGCCTTCCACGCCACGTCGTCATAGGGGGCGCCGCTCTTCTCGAACGCCTCCAGCCGCTCCTGCGCGGCCTCGCGCGCGAGCACTCCGGCGGCGAGGCCCTTGATCTCTTGCTGGGTCTCGTCGAGGTTGAAGTCCACTCATCCGCTCCCTTCCAGGAGGTGCAGCCGGCCGCACCGCTCTAACTCGGCCCGCAGGCGGGCGGCGTCCTCGGCGGTCATCCGGCGGTAGGCGAGGTCGCGTCCCGGCCGCCACCACACCGGGTCTTCGGTGCGCCGGCCGTCCTTGGCCAGCCGGCGCTTGAGGAAGATCAGCATCAGCAGCGCGGCGGGCCCGATCGCCGAGGTGTCCGGCAGCGGGGCCCCGAGCAGGAAGACCGGCTCCGGCAGGTTGTCGAGGAGGACGCCCACGTGGACGGGCCGTTCCGCGCCCCTCCGGTCCGCCATCCAGGCGGCGCGGACGGCGCATTCGGCGACGACCTCGCGCCACGTCCAGGCGCGGCCGTCGTCGGCGGAGCGCAGCCCCGGCCGGTCGTCCCCGGCCCGCGCCTCCAGCAGTGCCGCGACGCTCAGCATGACCACCTCCCGGACGCGCCCACGGCGAAAAAGTAGAACAGATTCTAGTCTGTGTCCAGAGGCCTGATCGTTGTGATCCACCTGGTCCTTACCCTGCTGGGGCACGGCGGATCGAGCGAACCGGGGACCGCACGCGCACGGCCGCAGTCGGCCGATCAGATAACACGTTCTCGCGAGGCTGTACGCTGGAGGGCGACGCGTCGGGCGACCGAGCCCGCACAGAAGGGATGACGACCGTGACCGCAGAGCCGACAGTGACCGGGGACGGAACCCGGGGTCAGCCGGCGGGACAGGCGGCCGGCCCCGCGAGCGGGCAGGGCGTGCGCTCCCGCAGCCAGCACCAGCGGCGCAAGCGTATCGTCCAGGCGGCCGCGGCGCTCGCGTCGCGCGGCGGGATCGAGGCGATGCAGATGCGCACCGTCTCCGAACGGGCCGGGGTCGCGCTCGGCACGCTCTACCGCTACTTCCCGTCCAAGATGGACCTGGTCGTCGCCGTCGTCAGCGAGGAGATCGACCTCCTCGAAGGCAGCATCGAGCGACGCCCGCCCCGCGGCGGCGCCGCCCCCGAGCGCGCGGTCGAGGTGCTGATGCGCGCCACCCGCGGCCTCATGCGCGAGCCCGAGCTGGCCGAGGCGCTGATCCGCTCGCTGCTGCTGTCGGACGTCAAGACCGACTTCGGCGAGCGGATGAGCGAGCTGCTGCTGCGCGCCGCGTCCGGCCCGCCGGAGGACATCCCCGCCGGCGACCCGCGCCGCCTCGCGGCCCGCGCGCTGTCCGGCATCTGGACCATGGAGATGATCGAGATGCTGCGCGGCAACGCCACCGCCGAGGAGATCCAGTCCCGGCTGGAGGTCACCGCCGCCCGCCTGCTCATCGATCCCTGACCGTCGCCGGACCGTTCCCCTGTGTCGCGGCCCCGTTCCCCACTAGCCTTGGACCCCGACAGGAGCCGGCGAGAAGAAGGTGTGCCAGTGACCGAGCAGGAACCGATCCTGAGCGACGGGGTCATCATCGAGTTCATCGATGGCAAGGACGTCCCCGTCCAGCACAAGGACTTCGGTGAGCGGGCCGTCGTGATGCGCGACGCGAAGAACCCCGAGGGCCCGATCCTCTACTTCACCGAGGCCGAGTGGGACGCCTTCATCGCGGGCGTCAAGGACGGCGAGTTCGACGACCTCCTGGAAGAGGACCCGACCGAGGCCCCCTGACCCGTGCACGAGAACGCCCCCGGCCTCCCACCGGGGGCGTTCTCGTGCCACGGCGGCAGGCCGGGGCCCTTGCGGTCACGGATGGGACGGCTGCACCACCAGGCGGCCCGGCCGGTAGCGGATGAAGGCCGAGGCGTCCAGGGAGAGGGACGCGGCGGCCCTATTCAGGGACTCGGCGCTCGTGCCGGGCCAGTGGCCGGTCTCGACGCGCTTCTCCAGGGCCTGGAGGGACGCCACGTACTCGGACGCCGTGAAGTTGCAGTGGCCGGTGCGGTGCACATAGGACTGGCGCAGGAGGCGGGTGCGTCCGGCGGCGCGGACGGACCTGGCGTACTCGTTCTCGTGCTCGACCGGGACGAGCTGGTCGGAGACCGTGTGGACGGTCAGGGTCGGGACGGCGAGGCGCCCGGTGGGCTCGGAGGTGCGCGTCATCCAGGCGAGGGGGCCCGGTTCGACCTGCTTCGCGGCCGTCGCGGTGAGCGTGGATAGGTCGGCCTTCAGGCTCAGGCCCGCGTCCTCGTAGAGGGCGTTGACCTGGCGCAGGTTGGCGGACGTCCGGAGCAGGCGCGAGTAGTCCAGGCCCCTGTTCCACGCGCTGTCGCCGCCGGCGGCCTGGTCGATGGAGTACCGGCCGCCGAAGATGAAGCCGAGGACGCCGGAGGTCAGCCACCGGTACTGCTGCACCTCCTGGGCGGCGTAGTCGTGGCGGGGCGGTGCGGTGTCGCCGTCGAACCAGGAGGACTGGTTGAGGAAGGCGGAGGCGAGCGCGATGCGGGCGCGGCCGGCGGGGGTGGCCTGGGCGTCCTGCACGGCCAGGGTGAGCTGGGCGCCGGCGACCGCGCCTTCGACGGGCGAGGTGTAGTCGGTGAGCTTGATGTCCTGGGACGGGGCGAGCAGGGTCGCGATGGCGTGGCCCGCGTTGAGCTGGTAGTTGTTCAGGTCGGCGCCGCCGCCGACGATGCCGCAGGTGGTGAGGGCGCCGTCCACGGCGCGGGTCTCGGCGAGTTTGGCGCTGACGAGGCCGCCCATGGACTGGCCGAGCGCGAGGGTGCGGCGGGGCCGGCCGATGATCCGCGAGACGGCCGCGCCGGTGCCGATCTGGTCGCGGACGGCGCTGCCGAGCGCCCAGAGGGAGCCGTCCGGGTCGTAGGACGAGCCGGCGAGCGCGTAGCCGCGGTCGAGCAGGGCCTTCCCGGCGGCGTCGCTCGGGCGGTTCGCGGGGCTGAGCGGTCCGAACCCGTGGCTGAACAGGATGAGCGTGCCGTTCCAGCGGGCGGGGACGTCCGCGATCCAGGTCGCGCCGTCGGGGAGCGTCCCGGTGTAGTGCGCGGGATCCGCGGACGCGTGGGCGGTGGCGGGTGCGAGAGCCAATGGCGCCGCCAGGACGGCGGCGAGGATACCTGCCTGGAGTCGTGTCATGGGGGTCCTCCCGGGCCGGATTTCAGAATGCACAAGTCACGGGCGTCAGGATTTTGTCGAGCATTGCGGCCTGCCGATGCGCCTCGGGATGGGCGGAGTGCTCAGAATGTAGGCAGGTTTCTGGCGACGGTCAATACTCTGCCTAATGTTGGGTGAGGGCGGTGTAGCGGGCGGCCAGTTCCTTGGCGCCGTCCGGGGTCATGTCGCCCAGGAGGCGGAGGCGGGCGATGCCGCCGTCCGGGTGGATGTCCAGCCGGACGTGGGTCACCTCGGGCGTCGTCAGGCGGAACCGGTGCCGGGTGTCGGGCAGGAGGCCGGTGCGCGGCAGGAGGGGGCGCCAGGCGTCGAGCGGGGCGGTGCGGGCGTCGAGGCCCTGCAGCGCCGCGGCGGCGGGCGCGTTGAACTTCAGGTTCGCGGTGTCGATCTCGGCGAGCCGGATCACGCCGGGGGCGGCCAGCCGGATCACCGCCCAGTCGTGGCCGCCGTCGCGGCGGCGGGCCGTCTCCCAGCCTTCGGCCTGGTTGCGGGCGAGGCCGGGGAACAGCATGTTGTCGGGCGAGGAGTAGAACATGTCCGAGCACTCGATGACGCGGGCGCCGTTCTCCAGGGCGGCCAGGTCGACCGTCAGGCCGGCCAGGACGCGCGGGTCGGGGACCACCTCGCCGTGGACGCGGAGCCGGGCGATGCCGCCGTCCGGGACCATGTTCAGCCGGACGTGGGTGAACCGGCGTTCCGCCCGGGTCGGGAAGAGATGCGCCGTATCGCCCCTCAACGGGCTTTCCGGGACGATCTCCACCCAGTCGGCGCCGGAGAGGTCGGACGGGTAGCCGTCCACTGCGCAGGCCTCGACGGACGCGCGGGGCGGGTAGTTCCCCTTGAACCAGGCGGTGTCGATCACGACGCCGCGGACGACGCCGGGCAGGCCGAGCCTGACCAGCGCCCAGTCGTGGCCGCCGGCGCGGCGCCGGGCGGTCTCCCAGCCGTCGTACACCTGGCCCTTCGGCCCGAAGGTCCCCGGCGCGAACGCCGGCGCCCACGGGTTGATGAGGTTCTCCTTCTCGGCGAAGGACTCGTCGCTCGCGGCGATGACCGAGCCGCCGAGGGTGCGGACGGCCAGGTCGGGCAGGGACGTGAACTCGGTCATCTCGCCTCCCGCGCGAGGAGCCGTCCGGCGGGCCGCTCCCCGGCGGGGACGCCGCGCAGCCACGTGGTCTCGACCGCCCCCGCCAGCGTCCGGCCCGCGTAGGGCGTGACGGGATGCCGGTGGTGGAGGGCCGCCGGGTCGACGGTCAGGGTCGCGTCCGGGGCGAAGGCGACCAGGTCGGCGTCGTTGCCGACGACGATGCCGCCCTTGCCGGGGACGCCGGCCAGGGCGGCGGGCGCCTCGGACATCCACCGGACGACGTCGTCCAGGCCGTGCCCGCGTTCACGCGCGGCCGTCCACACCACCGGCAGCCCCAGTTGGAGTGACGAGATGCCGCCCCACGCGGTCGCGAAGTCGCCGCGCTTCAGTTCGGGTGTGCAGGGCGAGTGATCGGTGACGACGCACGAGATCACGCCGGAGGCGAGCCCCTCCCAGAGCCGGTCGCGGTTGGCCGCGTCACGAATGGGCGGGCAGCATTTGAACGCGGTCGCCGGTGAGCGCAGCGAAGCAAGCGGCTCCGGCGACCGCACCCCGGGGATCTGGGGGTCGCCCCCCAGATAAGCACCGCTGGCATCTTCGGCGCTGAGGGTCAGGTAGTGGGGGCATGTTTCGGCGGTGATGGGGAGGCCGTCCGCCTGGGCCTTCGCGAGGACGTCCAGGCAGTCGGCGGCGGACAGGTGCAGGATGTGGGCGCGCACGCCCGTTTCCTCCGCCAGCCGGACGACCTGCTCGACGGCGCGGCGCTCGGCGGACGGGGGCCGCGACGCGAGGAACTCCGGGTACCCGCCGCCGGTGGGCGCGCTCAGCGCGGCCGGGTCCTCGGCGTGCACGATGACCAGCCCGCCGAACGAGGCGATCTCCCGGAACGCCTCCCTCATCTCGCCGTAGGGCAGCGGCGGGAACTCCGGGACACCGGAGTCGGACGTGAAGCACTTGAACCCGAAGACGCCGAGGTCGTGCAGCGGGCGCAGCTCGGCCCGGTTGCCGGGGACCGCCCCGCCCCAGAAGCCGACGTCGACGGCGCACGCGCCCTCGGCGGCCTCCCGCTTGGCGGCCAGCGCGGCCGGGCCGACGGTCGGGGGCAGGGAGTTGAGCGGCATGTCGATGAGCGTGGTCACGCCGCCCGCCGCGGCGGCGCGGGTCGCGGTGGCGAAGCCCTCCCATTCGGTGCGGCCGGGCTCGTTGATGTGGACGTGGGTGTCGACGAGGCCGGGGAGCAGCGCCACGTCGCCGAGGTCGACCGAGGCGGTCGCGGGCCTGTCATCGGAGTAGCCGGAGATCGCGGTGATGCGTCCGTCCCGGATGGAGACGGCGGCGGGGTGCTCGCCGTCCGGCAGCACGGTCCGGCGCGATCTGATCAGGAGGTCGTCCACCCGAACTCCTCCGCCGACGGGCCCTGCGGGACGTATTCGAGGGAGATCCGGCCGCCGTAGCCGATCTCGTCGAGGACGGCGAAGACGCGGTCGAAGTCGATGGCGCCCGTGCCGGGACGCCCGCGGCCGGGCGCGTCCGCGATCTGGACGTGGCCGATGTCGGCGGCGTGCTCCCGCGCGGCCTTCTCCAGGTCGTCGCCGTTGGTCGCCAGGTGGAACGTGTCGAACAGGAACCGGACGTTCTCGGCTCCCGCCGCCCGGACGCGTCCCAGCACCTCGGCGGCGTCGGCCGCGGTCTCCAGCGGGTAGGCGCCGTTGAGGCCGCGCGCCAGCGGCTCGACCAGCAGCGTGCCGCCCAGCTCGCCGACCCGCCCGGCGGCGTGGACGAGGTTCGCGGTCGCGACCCGGTCCTGCTCGGCCGGGTCGGCGCCGTCCAGCCGCTGCCCGTAGAGCGCGTTGAACGACCGGGTGCCCAGCCGCTCGGCGATCCGGACCAGCACGTCGAGGCCGCGGCGGAACTCCTCGATGCGGGACGGGTCGGACAGCACGCCCCGCTCCCCCGCCGCCATGTCCCCCGCGTACAGGTTGAGCGCGATGAGCCGCACGCCGGCGTCCTCGACCGCCCGGCAGAACGCGTCCACGCCGGACCCGGACGGCACCGGCTCGCCGTTCCACGGCCACCAGAACTCCACCTCCCCGAACCCGGCCGCCCGCGCCGCCGCCGGGCGCTCCAGCGGCGGGAACTCGGTGAACAGGATCGAGCAGTTGACCGCGAACCGCCGGGTCACGGGACGTCCCGGACGATGTGCTCGGGCCGGACCGGGACGCGGGTGAGGGGGCGCCCCGTCGCGTTCCGGATGGCGGCCACGATGGCGGGCGTGGACGACAGGGTCGGCGGTTCGCCCGCGCCGCGCAGGCCGTACGGCGCCTCCGGGTCGGGGTTCTCCAGGATGTCCAGTCGCATGGGCGGCATGTCCAGGATGGTAGGGATCAGGTAGTCGGTGAACGACGGGTTCCGGACGAGCCCGTCCGCCACCACGATCTCCTCCATCACGGCGAGGCCGAGCCCCTGCGCGGAGCCGCCGTGGATCTGGCCCTCCAGCGACAGGCGGTTGATGATCCTGCCGACGTCCTGGACGGCGGCCAGCTCGACGACCTTGACGAGGCCGAGGTCCACGTCCACGTCGACGACGGCCCGGTGGACGCACAGCGCGAGCTGGGTGTGGCTGCGGCCCTGCCCGGTGGCCGGGTCCATGCGGGCGGTGGGCCGGTGGTGGTACTCGCGGGTCTCCTCGATCACCTCGGAGCCGAGGACGTCCTCGATGGTGCCGAGCACGCCGTCCCCCCGCGAGACGATCTTGCCGCCGGCCACGTTCAGGTCGTGTCGTCGCAGGCTGCGCTCCGCGAGCGCGAGGAGCTCGGCGCGCACCGCCTCGCAGGCGGCCTTCACCGCGCCGCCCGTCATGTACGTCTGGCGGGACGCGCTGGACGAGCCCGCGTCGCCGACCCCGTTGTCCGCCGGGGCGATCACGACCTTCTGGACGCCGAGCTCCGTCCGCGCGACCTGCGCCTGGACGGTGACGAGCCCCTGCCCGACCTCGGCCGCCGCCGTGTGGACGAGCGCGGTCGCCTCGCCGCCGATGACCTCCAGCCGGACCCGGGCCGTGGACAGGTCGTCGAAGCCCTCGGAGAAGCAGATGTTCTTGATGCCGACGCCGTAGCCGACGCCGCGCACGACGCCCTCCCCGTGCGTCGTCTGCGACACCCCGCCCGGCAGGTTGCGGAGGTCGGTCGTGTCGGGGCCGGCGGGCATCGGCATCGCCTCCAGCCGCGCCAGCATCGCGGCGAGCGGCGCCGGCGACTCGATGACCTGGCCCGTCGCGAGCTTCGATCCCTGCGAGACGGCGTTGCGGCGGCGGATCTCGACCGGGCCGAGACCGCACGCTTCGCCCAGCTCGTCCATCATCGACTCGTAGGCGAAGCACGCTTGCACGGCGCCGAACCCGCGCATCGCCCCGCACGGCGGGTTGTTGGTGTAGACGCCGTACCCGTCGATCCTGATGTTGGGGATCTCGTACGGCCCGACGCCGAGCGACGCCGCGTTGCCGACCACGTTCATGGTGGACGAGGTGTACGCGCCGCCGTCCAGGATGATCTCGACGTCGGCGTAGAGGAGGCGGCCGTCCGACGTGGCGCCGTACTCGTACCGCATCTGGGCGGGATGCCGGTGGACGTGCCCGAAGAACGACTCGTACCGGTTGTACGACATCTTCACCGGCCGGCCGGTGTGCAGCGCGAGCATGCCCGCGTGGATCTGCATCGACAGGTCCTCGCGCCCGCCGAACGCGCCGCCGACGCCCGCGAGCGTCATGTGCACCCGGTCCTCGGTGAGGCCCAGGCAGGGCGCGATCTGCTTGAGGTCGTTGTGGATCCACTGCGTCGAGACGTAGAGGTCGATGCCGCCGTCCTCGGACGGGACGGCCAGCCCCGCCTCGGGCCCGAGGAACGCCTGGTCCTGGATGCCGACCTCGTACTCCCCCGAGACGACCACGTCGGCGGCGGCCTTCGCGGCGTCCACGTCCCCGACCCGGACGGGCTGGTACCGGGTGATGCCGCCCCGGTCCTGGACCTTCAGCCGCTCCGGGTCGGCGATCACGGCGCGCGGGTCGGTGATCGGTTCGAGGACCTCGTAGCCGACGGCGATCCGCTCCATCGCGCGGCGCGCCGTCTCCGGGTGGTCGGCGGCGACCAGCGCGACCGGCTCGCCCTGGTGCCGGACCTGGTCGATCGCGAGGACGGGCTGGTCCTCGGTGTGGTCGATGCCGAACACCTTGCGGCCCGGCACGTCCTCGTGGGTGAGAACGGCGCGGACGCCGGGCAGTGCCAGCGCAGGCCCGATGTCGATCGACCGGATCAGCGCCCGGGGGTGCGGGCTGCGGAGCGTCGCGCCCCACAGCATCCCGTCCATCCACAGGTCGGACGCGTACGCGAACTCGCCCGCGACCTTGAGCGTCCCGTCCGGGCGCAGCGGGCTCTCCCCGACCCCGCCGATGCCGGGCGCGGCGACATGACCGGGGCTCTTCACCGGCGACGCCCGGTCCAGCGGCGCTGCCATCAGAGCACCTCCTCCGCGAGCCGCATGAGGCGGCGGTGGGCGGCGGCGCCGCGCCGCGCGGCCTCGTCCTGCGGGACGGTGACGAGCGCGTCGCCGTCCACGACGGTGCGCCCGCCGACGAGGAGGCGCTCCAGCGGCGGCACCGGGCCGAACGCGAACGCGACGACGGGGTCGTCGATCGCCGCCTGGAAGCCGTCCATCCGCCACAGCGCGATGTCGGCGAGCTTGCCGGGTTCGAGGGAGCCGATCTCGTCCTCGCGGCCGAGGCAGCGGGCGCCGCCGAGCGTCGCCATCTCCAGCGCCTGCCGGGCGCTGAGCGACGCCGGGCCGTAGCGGGCGCGCTGCATGTAGAGGGCCTGCCGCAACTCCCCGGCGAGCGGGACGAGTTCCGCGGACGCCGACCCGTCCACCCCGAGGCCGACCGGCGCGCCCTCCGCGAGCAGGTCCGACACGCGGGCGATCCCGGCGCCGAGGCGCGCGTTCGAACTCGGGCAGTGCGCGGTGCCGGTGCGGGTCTCGGCCAGCCGCTTGACGTCGGTGTCGTGGAGGTGGACGCAGTGCGCGAGCCACACGTCCGGGCCGAGCCAGCCGATCGAGTCCATGTACTCGGCCGGCGTCATCCCGAACTGCTCGCGGGTGTGCTCCTCCTCGTCCAGCGTCTCCGCGAGATGGGTGTGCAGCCGGACGCCCTTGTCGCGCGCCAGCCGCGCCGACTCCACCAGCAGGTCGCGGGTGACGGAGAACGGCGAGCAGGGCGCGACGGCGACGCGCAGCATCGAGCCGGGCGAGGGGTCGTGGTACCGGTCGATCGCGTCCGCGGTCGCGGCGAGGATCGTGTCGAGGTCCTCGACGACCTCGTCCGGCGGGAGGCCGCCCTGCGACTCGCCGCGGTCCATCGAGCCCCGGCACGGGTGGAAGCGGACGCCGATCTCGCGCGCCGCCTCGATCTCCGCCGCGAACAGGTCGCCGCGCCCGCTCGGGAACAGGTAGTGGTGGTCGGTGGACGTCGTGCAGCCCGACTTGGCGAGCCAGCCCAGGCCGGCGGTCGCCGCGCCCGCGACCACCTCGGCGTCCATCTTCGCCCACGGCTTGTAGAGGGTGCTCAGCCATTCGAAGAGGGTGCCGTCGGTGACCATGCCCTGGCTGGCCCACTGGTACAGGTGGTGGTGGGTGTTGACCAGGCCGGGGGTCGCGAGGCAGCCGCGGGCGTCGACACGTTCGGGGTCGCCCGCGGGGGCGGGGCCGGGGCCGACGGCCGTGATGCGGTCGCCGTCGACGACGATGTGGCCGCCGGGGTACTCGTCCCCGGCGACGGTGACGACGTGCGCGTTCTCGATGATCATGTGGCGGCCCTCCGGCGGGCGGCGAGGCGCACCGCGTCCAGGATCTTCTCGTAGCCGGTGCAGCGGCACAGGTTGCCGGCGAGCGCCTCGCGGATCTCGGCGTCCGCCGGCGCCGGGTTCCGGGCGAGCAGGTCGTGCGACTGGACGATCAGGCCGGGCGTGCAGAACCCGCACTGGACGGCGCCCGCCTCCACGAACGCCTCCTGGACGGGATCGAGCCGCTCCGCACCGGGCGGCCCCTCGGCGAGGCCCTCGACGGTGACGACGTCCCGGCCCTCGGCCTGGCCCGCCGCGACCAGGCACGCGCACACCGGAACGCCGTCCAGGTAGACGGTGCACGACCCGCATTCGCCCTGTTCGCAGGCGTTCTTGGAGCCGGGGAGGCCCATCCGCTCACGCAGCATGTAGAGGAGGCTCTCGCCCTCCCACACGTCGTCCACGGCTTCGGCGGAACCGTTCACGGTCACGTTCACGCGCATCAGGACGCCCTCCTTCCGGACGTTCCGGTCCTGTAGTCGTCCCATGCCCAGGCCAGCGTGCGGCGCGCCATCACCGACAGCGCGTGCCTGCGGTAGCCGCCCGTTCCCCGGACGTCGTCGATCGGGGACGCGGCCTCCCCGACCAGGTCCGCGAAGCGCCGGACGGCGGTGTCGGCGAGCGGGCCGCGGCCGTCCCAGTCGAGTTCGTGGGAGATGAACGTCTCGGCCTCCGCCGCGCGGCGCGGGGTCGGCGCGGCGGAGCCGAGGCCCGTGCCGACGCGGCGCTCCTCCGGGTGGAGCGCGAGCGCGAACGAGCAGACGGCGATCACCATCGCGTTCCTGGTGCCGATCTTGGAGAAGTACTGGGGGCCGGTCGCGGGGACCGTCCAGAACGCGCGGATCAGCTCGTCCGGCGCGAGCGCGTTCTTCTTGACGCCGGTGAAGAAGTCGGCGGCCCGGATCATCCGCACGCCGCGCGCGGCCGACTCGGCCTCGATGACCGCGTCCCCGGCCAGCAGCGGCGGGTGGGCGTCCCCGGCGGGCGACGCGGCGCCGAGGTTGCCGCCGACCGTGCCCCGGTTGCGGATCTGCGGCGAGCCGACCGTCCGGGACGCCTGCGCGAGGCCCGGCAGCTGCTCGCCCAGCTCGGTGATGAGGCGCGCGTAGGGGACGCCGGCGCCGACGCGGAGGCGCCCGTCCGCCATGTCCCATTCGGCGAGCGCGGCGATCCCGGTGAGGTCGAGCAGCGCCTCGGGCCGGTCCCGGTCGAAGTTCATCTCGACCATGACGTCGGTGCCGCCCTGGACGGGCCGCGCGCCCGGCCGCTCCGCCTTGGCGCCGAGCGCGTCCTGCCAGCTCGCGGGTCGGAGGAAGTCCATGTCTGCAGAGTCCTCAGTTCCAGGCGGACGGTGCGTCCGGCGCGTCGTCGGTGCGGACGGTGCCCTCGATCAGCCCGTACGGGCGGTCCGCCGCGAAGTAGACCTCGTCGTCGTTCTTCAGGCCGAACGGCTCCAGATCGACCAGGAAGTGGTGCTTGTTGGGCATCGACAGCCTGACCTCGCAGATCTCGCCGCGTTCGGCCAGGACGCGGCGTCCCATCTGGAAGAGCGTCTGCTGGAGCGACAGGCTGTGCGTCTCGGCGAACGCCCTGAGGAGGGCGTCGCGGGCGGCGCGGTACGAGTCGTCCCAAGGCGCTTCCGTCGTTCTGTGCCGCCATTGAGCGGTCACGGCCGTCGCGAGGATGCGGTCGTCGGTCGGTTCGAGCGTCGTGTACTCGTCCTGCGCGAAGCCGTGGAACTCGCTGCCGGTCGAGTTCAGGACGACCAGGTCGGTGAGGCCGGACACGACCGTCTCCCCCTCCGCGCCGCCGTGGACCAGCGCCGTCCTGACCTCGCCGCCGTCCCGGACGAACGAGTGCCCGCCCGTGATCCGGCTCCAGCCGTACTCGTGGATCTCGACGCGGGCGTGGGTGACCGCGGGCTGCGCGGCGACGAAGTGCCGGGCGAGCAGCAGCCCGAAGTCCTCGATCGCGCCGATGCCGTGCTTCTTGGCGAACGCGAACACGGTGTTCTTCTGGCTGTCGGTCGGCAGGACGGCCGCGTTGTCGCCGGTCAGGTGCACGTCGTGCATCGCGCCGGAGAGGGAGACGCTGACGTTGACGTCCTTGAGCCGGTGCGTGCCGCCGTCGCGGGTCACCCGGACGACGCGGGTCTCCGCCTTCCCGTAGCGGTTGGGTCCGAGCACGATGGCCATCGCCGCTAGCTCCCCCGGTAGGTCGAGTACGCGAACGGGCTGATCAGCAGCGGGACGTGGTAGTGGCGTCCGGGATCGTCGATCGTGAAGGCCACGGTGACCTCGGGGTAGAAGTCCGACAGGCCGGCCGTCTCGAACGTCAGCCGGTGCACGCCCCTTCCGGGTTCCGCGCCCCACTCCCTGATCCGGCCGTCGGCGTCGGTCCGGGCCTCGGCCAGCGTCGTCCAGCCGTCGCCGTCCCCGCCTCCGGCGCCGCCGCGCCGGTCCAGCCGGACGGCCACGCCCGCGGCCGGCAGCCCCTTCGCCGCGTCCAGCACGTGCGTCGACAGGCTCATCCGCCGTTCTCCCTCGCCAGTCTCGCCAGCCGCAGGTCGACGATCGCGGCCAGCTCCCTCCGGACGACGTCCCGTTCGGTCTCCACGTCATTCCCCAGCCGCTCCCGAAGATCCGCGAGCATCTCCAGGCCCGACCGGCCGGACGCGCAGATCAGGAACACATGCCCGAAACGCTCCCCGTAAGCCCGGTTGCCCGCGGCGAGCGCGTCCCTCAGCTCCGTCGCCGCGCCGTCCATCCCGGACTGCTCGCCCCGCGACCAGCCGGCCTCCCGGCCCTCCCCCCGGGCCCGCTCGCCGATGCGCGGGTGCGCCGCGAGCGCCTCCTCGACGTCGGGCCAGTCCAGTTCGTCCAGCACGCGCCTCGACGCGGCCCGCAGCGCGTCGGGGTCGCCGTGCCCGGAGACGGCCGCGGCCCAGCGGCGGGACGCGCAGCACGCCAGGAGATCGGCCTCGCTCAGCTCCACATCTGCCAGTACACACACGCCACGGCGAGCGGGTCGAGCCACAGGACGTCCGAACTGTGATCCCGGTCACGCACGTCCTTTTGTAGCTTTCTCCATATGAGGCTGCGTTCCCTGCTCGCGATGCCGGAGCTGCGGCTGGAGGTCGTGACCGGCGCGGACGAGCTGGACCGCACGATCCGCTGGGTGGTCACGACCGATCTGCTGGATCCGGGCCGATACCTGCGCGGACGGGAGCTCGTGCTGACCGGGCTCGTCTGGCGGACCGGCCCCGCCGACTCCGAGGCGTTCGTGCGGGCCCTCGCCGAGGCGGGCGTCTCGGGCCTCGCCGCCTGGGACCTCACGCTCGGCGCCATCCCGGACGACCTCGTCGACGCCTGCCGGCGGCACCGGCTCCCGCTGTTCAAGGTGCCGGAGGACGTGGCGTTCGCGACCGTCACCGAGGAGGTCGTCCGGTACCTGTCCGGCGCGCGCGCCGCCGACCTGGCCGCCGTGCTGGACCGGCACCGCCGCCTCGTCGAGGGCACCGGGCTCGGCGCCGTGCTGGACCTGGTCGGGCACTGCCACGTGCTCGCCCCGACCGGGCGCGTCGTCGCGGGCCCGGCCCCGGCCGATCCGGCCGCCCTCGCCCGCGCCTTCCTCACCGCGCCCCGGCTGCCGCACCACGAGCCCGCGCTCGGCGCGTCGCTGTTCCCGGTCGCCGGCGGCGGCACGCCCCGCGTCGCGGACTGGTTCATCGCCTTCGAGGGCGACGCCGCCGACTGGCCCGCCGAGCGCCGCGCGCTCACCGCCGAGCTCACCGCGATCGTCGCGCTGGAGCGGGCCCGCCGCGACGCGCCGGCCGCCGCAGACGCCGGGCTGCTGGTCGGCGGGGACGCCGGGCGGCTCGGCCTGCCCGATCGGCCGCACGTCGCGGTGGCGGCGTCCGGCCGGGGCGGGCTCCGGCCGGGCGAGGTGCGGACGGTCCTCGCCGAGATCCTCCCGCTCCGGGTGGACGCCCTGCTGGACGACGAGGTGCTCGGGCTCGTCCCGGCCGCCGGGCGCGACGTCGCCGCCGACCTCCAGGAGGCCCTCGGCCTCCTCGCCCCCGGCCTGGCGGACGGCGGTCTCGCGGTCGGCGTCAGCGACGCGGCCGAGAGCGCCGAGCTGCGCGGCGCCGTCGAAGAGGCCCGCCATGCCCGCCGCCTCGCCGCCACCCGCCCCGCACCCGTGTGCGTCGTCCGGCACGACGAACTGGCCACCCACGTGCTCCTGCTGGCGAGCGTCCCCGAGGACGTCCGCCGGATCTTCCAGGTGCGGCTCCTGGACCCGCTGCACGACTACGACAGGATCCACGGCGCCGGCCTCGTCCGCACCCTGGAGACGTTCCTGCGGAACTCCGGCTCCTGGACGCGGTGCGCCGAGCAGCTGCACCTGCACGTCAACTCCGTCCGGTACCGGATCCAGCGCATCGAGGACCTGACCGGCCGCGACCTGTCCCGGCTGGAGGACCGGGTCGACTTCTTCCTCGCGCTCCGCCTGGCCGGAAGCTGACGGGTTCGCGCCGAATTCTCCACTGCACGATCATGTCTATGTAATGCTGTGCACGGAGACGGACCTCTCCGTCACGATCGGTGCGAGAAGGCGAGGAGCGGCGTGGAGCCCTTGGGCGCGGATGACCCCCGGCAGATCGGGCCCTTCCGGATCACGGCACGGCTGGGGCGGGGCACCGTGGGGGAGGTGTTCCTCGGCCGCTCCCCCGGCGGCCGGCCGGTCGCGGTCAAGGTCGTCCTGCCCGGACCGGCCGCAGACGAGACGTTCCGGCGCCGCTTCCGCGCGGAGGTCGACGCCGCCCGCCGCGTGCAGGGGCTGCACACGTCCCCGGTGGTGGACGCCGATCTCGACGCCGACCGGCCCTGGCTGGCCACCGCCTACATCCCCGGCCCGTCTCTGCGGGAGGCGGTGTCCGCGCACGGCCCGCTGCCCGCCGGGACGGTCCACGCCCTGTGCGCCGGGCTCGCCGAGGGGCTGTCGGCGGTGCACCGCGCCGGCCTGGTGCACGCCGACGTCAAGCCGGGCAACGTCCTGCTGGCGTCCGGCGGCCCGCACCTCGTCGACTTCGGCATCGCCCGGGCGGTCGAGGACGCCGGCACCCTGGCGTCCGTGCGGATCGGCGACCCCGGCTTCACCGCGCCGGAGCAGATCCGCGGCGACGAGCCCGTCCCCGCCTCCGACGTGTTCTCCCTCGGCTGCGTCCTCGCCTACGCGGCCACCGGACGCCACCCCTTCGGGGCGGGGCCGCCCGACGAGGTCGTCCACCGCATGGCGCACGGGGAGCCCGACCTCGGCGGCGTCCCCGAGCCGCTCGCCGGCGTGATCCGGGCCTGCCTGGCCAAGGACCCCGCCGCGCGGCCGGCGCCGGCCGCCCTCCTCGGGGCGGCGCCCGCGCCGGGCCCGTGGCTCCCGCCCGCCGTCGCGGCCATGGCCGAGCAGCGCGAGCACCCGCTCGCCGCCGGCGGCGGGGCGCGGCCGTGGCGGCGCCGGGGCCTGCTGGCGGCCGCCGGCGCGGCGGCCGTGGTGGCGGTCGCGGCGGTGACCGCGGTCGTGCTCACGTCCGGCTCGGGCGACGGCCCGGCCGCGGCCGCGGGCGGCGGCCCGAAGAGCGCCGCCCGGCTCGACCCGGTGGCGAGCATCGAGACGGGCACCGCGGAGAGCCTGCGGGACGTCGTCTACAGCCCCGACGGCGCCTACCTCGTGGGCGTGTTCCGGGAGGACCTCAGGGTGTGGGACGCGAAGACCCACGCACCGGTGACCACCCTGTCCGCGGGCAAGGGCGTCCTCCCGAAGAGCGTCGCCGTCAGCCGGGACGGCCTGGTCGCCATGGGATACATGGTGCCGATGCAGATGACGTCGGACGGCCTCGAAACGGGCCGCGGCGGAGCCAAGGTCTGGGACCTGCGGTCGGGCCGCACGGTCGCCGACGTCACGTTCAAATCGTCCGAGCGCACCGACCTCTTCGTCATGGACGGGCTGGCGTTCAGCCCCGACGGCCGCTACCTGGCGGGCTCCGGGTCCGGTAAAGGGGAGGGCGCCGGGAAGGTGCCCCTGTGGGACGTCAGGACGGAGAAGCTGCTGCACACCTTCGTCGTCGATGCGTCCGGGGCCGGCAGCACCGCCGCCGTCCACAGCGTCGCCTTCGGCCCGGACGGCAAGACCCTCGCCGCCGGGTACGGGGACGGGAACCTCGGCGGCGGCGTCGCCCTGTTCGACGTCGCGTCCCGCTCCCCCGCCGGCACCCTGCCGCTCGACAAGGCCGACGCCTTCGGCGTCTCCGGTCTCGGCTTCACCCCGGACGGCGGAACCCTCACCGGGTCCTTCGGCGGCGTCGGTGTCTGGGACGTGGCGGCCAAGAAGACGACCGCGTCCCTCGCCGGCTACGACTCCGGTTTCCAGTCGATGGCCCTCAGCCCGGACGGGCGGACCCTGGCCGCAGGACGCGGCGCCCGCGAGGGCGGCGGCGCGGTCACCGTGTGGGACGTGCCCTCCGGGCGGCGGCTCCTGTCGGTGTCCATGGGACGCTCCGGCGTGGGCGGCGTCGCCTTCGCCCCGGACGGCCGCACGATCGCCACCGCCACCGACGACGCCCAGTTGAACGACGTCGTCAAGATCTGGAAGCTCGCCCGGTGAAGCCCCTCGGCCCCGGAGACGTCCCGCAGGCCGGCCCCTACCGGCTGCTCGGCCGGCTCGGCCGCGGCGGCATGGGCGAGGTCTTCCTCGGCCGCTCCCCCGGCGGCCGGCTCGTCGCCGTCAAGGTCGTGGCCCCCGACCTCGCGTCCGACGACGACTTCCGGCGCCGGTTCGTCGAGGAGGTCGAGGCGGCGAGCAGGGTCGGCGGCTTCTACACCGCGCAGGTCGTCGACGCCGATCCGGGCGCCGACCGCCCCTGGCTGGTCACCGCCTACATCCCGGGCCCGTCGCTGCAGCAGGCGGTCGCCGAGCACGGGCCGCTGCCGTACCAGGCGGTCCAGGTCCTCGGGTCCGGGCTCGCCGAGGGGCTGCTGGCCGTCCACCGCGCCGGGCTGGTGCACCGCGACCTCAAACCCGGCAACGTCCTGCTCGCCGACGACGGGCCCCGCGTCATCGACTTCGGCATCGCCCGCGCGCTGGACGCCGCGCAGAAGTCCACCGCGGTGATCGGCACGCCCGGGTTCATGTCGCCCGAGCAGGCGCGGGGCCGCGCGGCCGGGCCGGAGTCCGACGTCTTCTCGCTCGGCTGCGTGCTCGCCTACGCCGCCACCGGGGAGGGCCCCTACGGGCGGGGGCGGCCCGCGGTCGTCGTCTACCGGATCATCCACGAGGAGCCGGACCTGTCCCGGCTGCCCGAGCAGCTCCGGCCGGTCGTCGCCGCGTGCCTGTCCAAGGACCCGGCCGCGCGTCCCCCGGTCGGCGACGTCCTGGCGCGCTTCGCGCCGGCCGCCGACGAGGGGCACTGGCTGCCGGAGCGGGTCAGCGCGATGATCACCGAGCGGAAGGCCGCCGTGCCGCCGTCCGGCGACCGGCCGGGGCCGTGGACGCCCGCTCCGCCGTACCCGGCCACCGGCCCCACGCGCGTCGAGACCCGTCCCGTCGTGTCCCGGGCGTCCGGGTGGGCGCGTCCCCGGGTGCTCCTGCCCGCCGCCGTCGGCACCGTGGTCCTCACCGCCGCCCTCACCTGGGGAGTGATCGCCCTGACCGGCGACAACGAGCCGGGCGCCCGGGCCGCCGGGGGGACGCCGGCGGCGGGCGGCGCGTCGCAGGACCCCTGCGACGTGATCGACCAGAGCATCATCCGGGAGAACCAGCTCATCTCCACCGGCGTGCGGGGCGGCTATGAGAACGCCGCGGAGAACGTCGACACCTGCGAGTGGCGGACCGCCCAGTACGGCGCCGACGCGGATTTCCGGCTGACCCTGATGTACTCCCCGGAACCCGTGCGCCTCTTCCAGACCGAGCTGACCGACGCCGAGCACGACAAGCTGACCGGGCTCCCCGGCATGCGGGCGTACGGCAGCGACGACGAGAGCGCCTGCCAGGTCACGTGGGAGAACGAGGGCTCGGCCACCCGGGTGAGCACGATCGCCACCGGCCGGGCGGGCAGCACGGCCGATGTGTGCTGGATGGCGGCGGAACTGGCCCGATCGGTGGCCTCCAAGGTGCCGTGACGCGGCGGGCGGCGGCGGTGGCCGCGCTCAGGAGGTGTGGCGGAGCAGGGCCGGGACGACCGTGTCCCAGGTGCGGCGCGGAAGCCCGCCGCCCGTGCGGGGCAGGACCAGCAGTTCGGCCTTGGGGATCTCGGCGGCCAGGGCCTCGGCATTGCCGACGGGGAAGAACGGGTCGTCCTCGCCGTGGACGACGAGAGTCGTGGCGGTGAGGGCGGGGAGGCGTTCGCGCCAGCGGGGGCCGCAGTCCAGGGCGGCGAACTGGACGCCCATCTGGTCGACGCGGTGGGTCGCGCCGTCGCTCGGGCGGGTGCGGTCGTGGACGCGCTCGATGTCCGCGCGCGCCTCCTCCTCGTCGAAGTCCCGGCCGCCCATGTGCCGGGCGTTGGCCACCTGGAACGCGACGATGGACTCGCGGTCCGTCCAGTCCACCCGCGGCGGGCTCATGAAGTGCTCCATGAGCTCGGGCGCGTGGTCGGGGAGG
>NZ_SMJW01000330.1 GCF_004348335.1 Actinomadura bangladeshensis
CCCCCGCCCCGAGCCACCGGACAAATACCGATTCACCCGGCGGCTATCACCACTCTGCTATCCGCCCGCCACCTCGAACCACACGGAGACCCCGTCTTTGCCGTCGACGATCCCCCACCGGTCGGCGAGCCCGTCCACGATCATGAGCCCGCGCCCGGACTCGCTCAGCCCGTCCCGCTGGGGCGGCACGATCGGTCGCGCACGCGCACCGCCCTCGTCCTGGACCTCCACCCGCAGCCGCGTGGCCGAGACCAGCACGGACACTCGCACCCCACCTCCCGGCAGCCCACTATGGGTGTGGCGGACGGCGTTCGTGGCGATCTCGCACACCATGAGGTCGACGTCGTCCAGGTCGAACGAGTGCTCAACCCCCTCCAGCATCTGCCGCACGTAAGCACGCACGTCCCGGACGCCGAGCCCCTCACTGGACGACAGCCGGGCGTCCCTCCGCTCCCAGACGATCACGACGACACCCCCGCGATCCGCCGGGCGGCCAGCCGCACCGACTCGGCCGGAACCTTGCAGGCCGCATCCCACAGATAGGCCCACCGCCCGTCCCGCTCCTGGACGCCGAGCACCGCCAGCGACCGCCGCCGCGCGACCAGCGGAACCGAGAGCACGGGCTCCGCCGCGGCGTCGAGGTAGAGAACCGACCCCTGCCCGACCTCCCGAAGGGCCCACATGAGCCGCACGAGAACCCGAAACCGCTCCAACGTCACCCCGTCCTGCACCTGCCCATCGGGCACGGCGAGTGCTCGCGGGTTGGGTAGATTGCCCACAGTCCGACTCCTTCCAGTCGGGCGAGGCCCCGGGTCTCGGTGTAGCCGCACCGACCGGGGCCGCTCTCTCTGTTCTCCTGCGCCACGCCTTCACGCGGTGGCACTCTGTGTCCGCAAGAATGCACTACGTGCACGCTCTACGCAATACTGCATGTGAAATCCGGCTCACACAGGGAGAACCACGTGTCAGGCAAGCAAGACCGGAGTCACAGCCCGCTCCTCCGCGCCCGCCGCCTCGCGCTGGAGCTGACGAGGCGCCGTGAGGCCGCCGGTCTCACCCGCGACGAGGTGACGCGCCGCCTGGAGTGGGCGAACTCGACCCTGTTCCGCATCGAGACCGGCCGCACCAGGCCACAGCCTCGCAGCGTCCGCGAGCTACTCGACCTCTACGGCGTCACGGGCCCCGAGAAAGAGGGGCTCATCCAGCTTGCCCGCGAGGCCCGCCAACCCGGCTGGTGGCACTCCTTCCGCGACGTCCTCCCAAACCCCTACGAGGTCTTCATCGGCCTCGAAGCCGGCGCAGCATCGATCCGCACGTTCCAACCCCTGGGAGTGCCCGGCCTGCTCCAAACCCCCGACTACGCCCGCGCCATGATCCGTGGCGGGCCTCAGGAACTGGACGCCGACGAGATCGACCGCAGGCTGCAAGTACGCATGGCTCGACAGCGGGTCCTCGCAAAGACGGACCGTCCGCGCCTCTGGGTGGTGCTGGACGAGGGAGCGCTACATCGCATTGTCGGCAGCGAGACGATCATGCGCGAGCAACTTTCACACATGATCACAATGTCGGAACAGGGGAAGACGACAATTCAGGTCATCCCCTTCCGATGCGGCGCACACGCTGGCACCACCGGCCCGTTCGTCATCCTCGGCTTTGCCGAGGCAACCGATCCCGATGTGGTGTACCTGGAGGCCATCCCGGACGGCATCTACCTGGAGGGCACAAGTGACATCGAGGCATATATGGTGGCATTTGACCGTCTACTCGCCGCTGCCCTGCACCCTGATGCTTCGATATCGCTGATCAAACGGGTAGCGGCTGCAAGCAGCTGAGCATCATCTGGAGTGTCTGCGAGATGAACAGCCCGAACAAGCCGTGGCGCAAGAGTTCACGAAGCGGCCAGAACGGCGACTGCGTGGAGGTCGCCGACCTCGCTGCGGAGGTCGGAGTGCGAGACAGCAAGGCCCCGGACGCAGGGCACCTCTCGTTCGGCCCGCAGAACTGGACCGCGTTCGTGACCGACATACGAGGCGGCCGGTACGACCTGCCGTGAACCGGCCCGCCCTCTACGAACCCAGAACCCCACGCACCGCGCGGCTCTGCAGCAACCAGCGGACCAGGCGGACACACCATGACGCTTCTGGAGCTGATCAGTCGGCTGAGTGAGGCCGACAACGGCTTGACCGTCTACGCCCTGAACCGTCGACGACCGACAGCAACGCAATAGCCGTCCTCAAGCACAATGGCTCGAGCCGACCCGCCCCTCACAGCCGGGCCTCGTCCGTTACGTCGAGGTTCGGTGGCGGAACAGCAGGGCCGCGGTCGGGACGCTGATCAGCACTGCGCCCGTGAGCCAGGCCGCCGCCACCGTTCCAGCGGAGCCCATCGGCTGGTCCAGGAGCAGTGACCGGAGCGCTTCCACGATCGGTGTGATCGGCTGGTTCTCGGCGAAGCCGCGCAGCGCCCGCGGCATCGTCTCGGCCGGGACGAAGCCGTCCGACAGGTACGGCAGGAACAGGACGAGGAAGCTGAACGCACCGGCCGCTTGGACCGACTTGACCAGCAGCCCCCAGAGCACCGCCGCCGATGACACCGCCAGGATGTACCCCGCCAGCAGTGCCAGCGTGAGACCCCAGTCGGCGAGGGAGGCGTCCGGGCGGAAACCCAGGAGGACGGCCGCGAGCAGGGCGATGCCGGACGCCGCGCCGTTGCGGACGAGCGAGGCGACAACGTGTCCGGCGGGGACCGTCCAGCCGCTGATCGGCAGGGTGCGGAAGCGGTCGATCATCCCGCCGGTCATGTCCTCGGCGATGGCCGCGGCGGTCAGCGCGGCGCCGTAGCCGCCGGACATGAGCAGCACGGCGGGCACCACGAAGTCGATGTAGGCGAGGGCGCTGGAGCCGGTGTCGATCGCCCCGCCGAAGACGTACACGAACAGCACCATGATCACCACGGGCAGGACGGCGTTCATGATGAGGCCGTCGAGGATGCGCAGTTCGCGGCGCAGGTCGCGGACGACGAGGCGGCGCAGGTCGGCCGCCGCGGTCAGGACGGCGCTCATGCCGCTCCCTCCGTCAGCTCGAAGAAGACGTCGTCGAGGGTGGGGGCGCGCAGCTCCACGCGCTCGACGCGGACGCCGGCGCGGTGCATCAGGTCCAGCGTGCGGCGCAGGTGGTCGGGGCCTTGGACGGCCAGGGTGACCTCGCGGGCTTCCGTGTCGAGACGTGCCCCGGCGTCACCGCCGAGCGCGGACGCGGCGCGCGGCACGTCGCCGGCCCCGGACAGGCGCAGCATCAGGCGCTCGGCGCCGACCTGGCGCTTCAGCGCGGCGGGAGTGTCGTCGGCCACGACGCGGCCGCCGTCGATCACCACGACGCGGTCGGCGAGCCGGTCGGCCTCCTCCAGGTACTGGGTGGTGAGCAGGATGGTGGTGCCGGAGGCCAGCAGTTCGCGGATCACCGACCACAGCTCGGCGCGACCGCGCGGGTCGAGCCCGGTCGTGGGCTCGTCCAGGAACAGGATCCGCGGTTCCGACACCATGCTCGCCGCGAGGTCGAGCCGGCGCCGCATCCCGCCCGAGTAGGTCGCGGCTCGCCGGCTCCCGGCCGCGGCGAGGCCGAAGCGCTCCAGGAGCTCGTCCGCCCGCCGCCGGGCCCGCCGTCCGCCCAGGTGGCTGAGCCCGGCGAACAGCTCGAGGTTCTCCCGCCCGGTCAGCATGTCGTCCACCGTGGCCTGCTGGGCGGTCAGGCCGATCGTCCGGCGCACCGCGGCGCCCTCGCGCACCACGTCGTGCCCGCCCACCGCAGCGGCGCCACCGTCGGGTGCGAGCAGCGTGGTCAGGATGCGCACGGTGGTGGTCTTGCCCGAACCGTTCGGGCCGAGCAGGGCCAGCAGCGACCCGGCGGGCACGGTCAGATCGATCCCGGCCAGCACCCGCGTCGCGCCGAAGGACTTGGTCAGGCCGCGCGCATGGATCGCATCTGTGAATGTCGTACTGTGTATCATGTTCACTATTTTGAGCGTGCCACAATCCCGAGAGGGGGTCAAGGAGGGGGTTCCATGGCGCACGACCGGTCGCTGCCGCCCGTGCTGCGGCGCATGTGGGGGCGCGAGCCGGTACCGCGCCGCGGACCGCGGCCGCGGCTGGACCTGGCCGCGATCACCACCGCCGCCATCGAGATCGCCGATGACGAGGGGCTGGCGGGCGTCTCGATGGCCGGCGTCGCCTCCCGGGTGGGCGTGGCGACGACGGCGCTCTACCGGTACGTCGGAAGCAAAGAGGACCTGCTCACCGCGATGACCGACGCCGTCGCGGCGGCGCCGCCCGATCTGCGGGGCCTCCCCTGGCGGGACTACCTCGCCCTCTGGTGCCGGGCGCAGCGCGACGCCGTACTGGAGCACACGTGGCTGCTGTCCATCGACCGGCTCGTCCCGCCGCTCGGTCCGCGGCGGCTGCTGTGGCTCGACCGCGCACTGGCCTCCCTGGACGGCACGGGGCTCCACGACGGCGAGAAGGTCAACGTGGCGAGCGCCCTCGCCGGGTACGCGCTCACCGACGCCGCGATCGTCCACGGCGTCGGGGGCGGCGACCCGCAGATGGAGGCCGCGGCGATCACCGGGGCCGCCGGCTACGGCGAGATGCTGGCCGGACTGCTCGACCCGGAGACCTATCCGGCCCTGTCGGCCGCGATGCGCTCGGGGGCCATGCACGGTGCCGAGGGCTGGGTGGACGACGGCGACTTCGTCTTCGGGCTCGACCTGCTGCTCGACGGCATCGAGGCGCTGATCGAACGGCGCCGCGCCGCCGGGCGGTAGGCCGCCCGGACGCGCGCCTCCGTTCCTCGGCCGGCGGATCGCGGTGCTGGTGCCCGTGGCGGTCGTCGGCCCCCTGCTCTTGCCGCCCTACGCATGCGACCTCCTTTGATGCAGCCCCGTAATCACCAGTGGAGGGTGCACGGTTGACGTGGACGGCTAATCACGTTAGCTTCTAGCTAATCCTGTTAGCCAAGTTGGAGGACGTCGTGACCGAGTACCTGGCCGTCGAGGGCGGCACTATCGCTTACGAGGTGACGGGGGACGGTCCGCTGATCGTCCTCGCGCACGGTATGGGCGACAGCCGTGCCGCATACCGGGACGTGACTCCGCCGCTGGTGGAGGCGGGGTACCGGGTCGCGGCGGTCGATCTGCGGGGTTGCGGCGAGTCGAGTGTCGACTGGTCCGAGTGGAGCCGCACCGCCATCGCCGGGGATCTGCTCGCCGTTATCCGCCACCTGGGCGGGCCGGCCGTGCTCGTCGGGCACTCGGTCTCGGGCGGTGCCGCCACCATCGCCGCCGCGCAGGAGCCCTCGCTGGTCAGCGCGGTGGTCGAGCTGGCGCCGTTCACGCGCAAGCAGTCGATCAAGCTGGGCGATCTGCGGGTGAAGCGGTTCCGGCAGGGCATGCTGCGGCTGCTCGGCACCGCGATGTTCGGCAGCGTGCGGCTCTGGCGCTCCTACCTCGACGTCGCCTACCCGGGCGCGAAGCCCGCCCACTGGGACGAGCGGCTCGCCCGCATCGACTTCCTGATGCGCGAGCCGGGCCGGATGAAGGCCATGCAGGGCATGGGCCGCAGCGCTCCGACCGACGCGGGCGCGCAGCTCGGCAACGTCCGCTGCCCGGTCCTCGTCGTGGAGGGCACGCTCGACCCCGACTGGGCCGACCCGCACGCCGAGGGGACGGCGATCGTCGACGCCTTGCCGTCCGGCCTCGGCCGTCTGGAGATGATCGAGGGGGCCGGGCACTACCCGCACGACCAGTTCCCCGACCAGGTCGTCTCGCTCATCCTCGACTTCCTCCGCTCGGACGCCGCCCGTGCCTAGGGCCGGACTCGACTCGGCGGCCGTGGTCGCGGCCGGTGCCGCTCTCGCGGACGAGGTGGGCCTCGCCAAGCTGACAATGGGGCTGCTGGCCGAGCGGGTGGGTGTGCGCACCCCGTCCCTGTACAAGCACGTGAACGGCCTGGAAGACCTCAATCGGCGCATTGCGGTCCTGGCCTTGAACGAGGCCGCCGACGCCGTCGGCGGTGCGATCCAGGGGTACGCGGGCCGAGACGCCCTGGCGGCCGCCGCGCGTGCCTTCCGCGCCTTCGTCGTGGCGCATCCCGGGCGGTACGCCGCGACGATCGGCGTGGAGCCGTCCGGCCCGGACGATCCGCTGGCCGCCGCCGGTCAGCGGCTGCTCACCGCGTTCACGGCGGTCTTGCGCGGTTACGAGGTCCCGGAGTCCGACGTGGAGCACGCTCTACGCACGTTGCGCAGTCTGTGTCACGGCTTCGGCACGTTGCAGGCGTCCAACGGGTTCCAGTGGAGCGCCGACATCGACGAGAGCTTCGAGTGGCTGATCGCCTTCGCCGATCGGGGTCTGCGCAGCATGTGAGACCGCCGCCGCTCTTCGGTGACGTCGGTCTGCCGGCGCGCGCCAGGTCGAGCTCGTCGGTCGGCTCGTCCAGGAGTAGACGCGGCCATTCGCCCACGCTCCGCCCCCGAGCTTCACTTCCCCGTCTTTTCGCCCCCTGACGTGGCGGCCACCTGCCAGGGAAGCGGTGTCGGAATTTCCCGAAATGCCATTCTTGGAAGTATCTGCTGCACTTTCTGTGCACAACAAGAAAGCGACAAGAATTCGAACCGGTATTCGATGCAATGGCGGGTCCGGTCGGGTAAAATAGAGGTCATGGAAGCGGCCGGGATCGACGTTGCCGAGGCGTCCACCACCGAATTGGTGGACGCCGTCGCAGGCATCGCGGCCGAACTCGCCCGCCGGCCCCCGCCCGAGTCCGCAGCGGCCTGCATGGAACTCGCCGAGACTCTCGCTGCGGCGGGTGACCTGCAGGAGGCGGCCCTGGCCGGGCTGGTCGAGGTGGTGGACCGGGGCCGGGAAGTGCAACGCTGGGGGTTCCCCTCCACCCGGGCCTGGCTGCGCTCCCGGCTGGGCATGCGCGAGAACCGCGCCAAGGAACGCCTCACCCTGGCCCGGCAGCGGCACCGCCTCCCCGAAGTGGCGGAGCGCTGGGCCGCCGGACAGTTGTCCACCGGGTACGCCGCCACCATCGCCGACGCCGCCGCCCGCCTGGACGATGCTGACTGTGCCGCCGCGCAGGACATTCTGCTGGGGCTGGTCGAGCAGGGCTGCTCGGCGGGGAAGGTGGCCTCGTTCGGCCGCCGCATCCGCGACGTCATCACCGAACGCGACGGACACCAGCAGGCTCCTGACACCGACACCCGCCACGGTTATGAGCACTCCTGGATCGACTCCACCCGCTCCCTGGACGGCGGCCGCTACATCCACGGCTGGCTCAACGCCGAAGACACCGCCAGCTGGGACGGCACCCTCGCCCCCCTCGCCAAACCCGCAGGCACCGACGACCACCGCGACCTGGCCGAGCGGACGGCAGCCGCACTCACCTCAGTCCTCTCGGGCGGACACAAGGCCACCAAGGTCACCGTCATCTGCGACCTCGACTCCCTCACCGGCGGCACCACCCCCGCCCGCCTCACCGA
>NZ_SMJW01000331.1 GCF_004348335.1 Actinomadura bangladeshensis
TCGATGCGGTGGGACGGGGTCGGGGTCGCGGCGTCCCAGGCCAGGAGGGTGCCCGGGTCGTCGCGGAGGGCGGCGGCGACCAGGAGGGTGTCGTCCACCAGGGCCGCGGCCACGTGGTCGCAGGGGGACGGCGTCTCCAGGGTTGCCGTCCGCTCCCCGTCCAGGCCGCGGACGTGCAGGGCGGACGGGGTCGGCTGGACGAGGACGAGCCCGGCCGGGGACGGCGTCAGTACCGGGGCCGGCCCCGGGGTGGGCAGGGCGGCGATCTCCTCGCCGCGCTCGACGTCCACGAGGCTGACGGCGGAGTCGCCGGGGAGGCCGATGAGGGGGCCGGTGGCCGGGGTGGCGTGCAGGATCCAGCGGTCGATGGCCGTCCCGTGGCCGAGCCAGAGGGTGAACTCGGTGAGGCGCTCGCCGGTGACGGCGTCCCACACGAGGACCTCCGCGTCGCTGGCGGGGCCGAAGACGGCGACGACTCCGGCGCGGCCGTGGTGGACGGCGAGGCCGAGGAGGTCGGGCCGCCCGTCGAAGACCGGCTCGCTCCCGGTGGCGAGGTCGTGGACGTGGACGCGGTCGCGGTGCGTCCAGGCGACGGCCGGCGAGCCGGCGGGGAGGCCGAACGCCCAGTCGGCGCGGTCGGTGGGGAAGTCGGGGATCGGCGCGCCGAGCGCCGCGCCGGCGGCCAGGTCCCAGAGCTGGCCGGTGTTCGCGCCGCGCGCCGCCTGCGAGGTGAACGCCAGCGGCGCGCCCTCGGCGGTGACGGCGACGCCGTCGAACGATCCCTGCGCCAGCGGTTCCGCTCGCACCCTGTCCGGCATGCGCAGGAGAGTAGGCCACCCGGCCTCGATCGTTCCACGGACTCGCGAAAAACGCCGCCGGTGTGACGTTCCCGCCGCCGGCGGCGCTGTCATCACCCGGCGGCGCGCAGGCGGGCGGCGATGTCCTCCGGGGAGACGTCGTTGATCCAGGCGGCCATGCCCGACTCCGAACCGGCCAGGTACTTGAGCTTGTCGGGTGCGCGGCGGATGGAGAACAGCTCCAGGTGGAGGCGGAGCGTCTCGTTCCCGGTGGGGGCCTGGTGCCAGCCCGCCACATACGGGAGCGGGGTGCCGTAGAGGGCGTCGCAGCGGCGCAGGAGGTCGCGGTAGAGGACGGCGAGCTCGTCGCGTTCGGCCGGGTCCAGCTCGGTGAAGTCGGGGACGTGGCGGTGCGGCATCAGGTGCGCCTCGACCGGCCAGCGGGCGGCGGCGGGGACGTAGGCCGTCCAGTGCTCGCCGGCGAGCACGACCCGGCTCCCCGCCCGCTCGGCCTTCAGGACGTCGTCGAACAGCCCCGGGCGGGCGGCGGCCATCGTGAGCATGCGGTCGGTGCGCGGCGTGATGAACGGGTACCCGTAGATCTGGCCGTGCGGGTGGTGGAGGGTCACGCCGATCTCCACGCCGCGGTTCTCGAACACGTAGACCTGCCGGACGCCGGGGACCGCGGCGAGGGCGGCGGTGCGGTCGGCCCACGCGTCGATGATCGTCCGGACGCGGGAGACGGGCAGCCGCGCCATCGAGGCCGAATGGTCGTCGGTGAAGCACACGACCTCGCAGCGTCCGGCGCCGCGGGCCCGCGCGACCCCGTCGATCTCCGGCGGGACGGGCGGCGTCCGGACGTCGAAGGACGGGAACCGGTTCTCGAACGACACGACGTCGTAGGACGGGTCCGGGATCTCCGAGGCGGGGCCGCCGGGGCACAGCGGGCACTCGTCGGCGGGCGGCAGGAACGTGCGGGTGTTGCGGTGCGCGGTGACCGTGACGTGCTCGCCGGTGAGCGGGTCGCGGCGCGTCTCGCAGAGCGGCTCGACCGGCGGCAGCCCGCGCGGATCGGGCACGGGCACCCGGCCCGGCGCCTCGTCGTAGTAGACGATCTCGCGGCCGTCCGACAGGCGTGCGCGTGTCCGGTTCATGTCGGCGGAAGCCTACCGCGCGGCACGATCATCCTGTGGGGGCACCGGCCGGGTGCTGGGCCTGGTGGACGGTGAGGAGATGCCTCACGAGCGTCGTCAGCACCTCCTTGCCGGAGGCGCGTTCGCGGACGTCGCAGAGCACGACCGGGACGTCCGCGCGGAGGTCGAGCGCCTCCCGGATCTCCTCGGGCGTGTAGTCGTAGCCGTCGTCGAAGCAGTTCACGCCGACGACGAACGGCAGGCCGCGGTTCTCGAAGTAGTCGACGGCGGGGAAGCAGTCGGCGAGGCGGCGCGTGTCGGCGAGGACGACGGCGCCGAGCGCGCCGTAGGACAGCTCGTCCCACATGAACCAGAAGCGGTCCTGGCCGGGCGTGCCGAACAGGTACAGGACGAGGCCGTCGCGGATCGTGATGCGGCCGAAGTCCATCGCGACCGTGGTGGTGGTCTTCTGCTCGACGCCCTCGGTGTCGTCCACGCCGAGGCTCCGGTCGGTGAGCAGCTCCTCGGTCTGCAGGGGGCGGATCTCGCTGACCGCGCCGACCAGCGTGGTCTTGCCGACCCCGAACCCGCCGGCGACGAGGATCTTCACCGCGACCGGGACCGCGGGGGCGGCGCCCTCGCCGGCGCCCGCGTTCTCAGAGGGCTTGGAGGCCATGGAGCACTTCTCTCAGCAGACGTTCCTTGGAGAGCGGGCTCTCCTGGTGGGGGCGGGTGGCGGTGATGAGCCGGTGGTGCAGCAGGTCGCCGAGCAGGACGCGCACGACGACCAGCGGCAGCCGCATCCGGGCGGCGATCTCGGCCACCGGCTGCGGCTGCACGCACATCTCCAGGATGTCGAGGTGCTCGGGGCCGATGCCGGGCGAGCCGGACCGGGGCCGGGCCGCGGTCGCCACGATCGTGATCATGTCGAAGCCCTCGCCGGCCGCGGGCCGCGCGCGCCCCCGGGTGAGCGCGTACGACCGGACGATCGGGCCGGCCTCGTCATCGAGCCATTCGCTGCCAGGACCGGTCATGGCCCGTCACGATTCCTCGGTGTCGAGGGCCTCGGCGCGGCCGCGCCGGGTGCCCTGCTGGATGGACGACATCATCGACCGCAGCTCCTCGGGCGACCGTCCCGGGCGCGCCGCGGCGGGCGGCGGCCCGGTGATGGTGGGGTCCTCGCGCAGCTGGGCGGCCATGTTCTCCTGCCGGACGCGCTTCGGCAGCGCCGGCCGGCCGGCCGGCTCGGATCCGCTCGCCGGACGGCGCCGGACCTCGCGCGGCGACCGCGGGACGCCCGGCGTCACGGGCGCGGGGGGCGGGTCCCCCCAGGGCGACGGCGCGGGCTCGGCCGCGGCGGCCGGCGGGTCGCCCCACGGCGACGGTGCGGCGGCGGCGTGCCGTCCCGGCGGGAGCCGCAGCACCGACCCGCCCCGCTCCGGGTCGCGGGGCGGGCCGCCGACGACCGTGCCGACGGGGACGAGCGCGTCCTCCGCGCGGCGGGTGGTGAGCGCGGGCGCGCCCGGCGCGGTGTCGCCCTCGTCCGGGACGACGAGGCCCTCCGGCAGCAGGACGATCGCGGTCATGCCGCCGTACGGGGACGTCCGCAGCGTGACCTTGATGCCGTGCCGGCGGGCGAGCCGGCCGACGACGAACAGGCCGAGCTGGGCGCTGTCGGACAGGTCGAACTCGGCGGCGGTGGCGAGCCGCTCGTTGGCGGCGGCGAGGCTCGGCTCGTCCATGGACAGGCCACGGTCCTCGACCTCCAGCGTGAAGCCGTGCGAGACGGCCTGCCCCTGCACCTGGACGGTGGTGTGCGGCGGCGAGAAGGCGGTGGCGTTCTCGATCAGCTCGGCGAGCAGGTGGATGACGTCGGCGACGGCGGGCCCGACGATCGCGGCGCGCGACATCGGCGCGACGTTGACCCGGGTGTAGTCCTCGACCTCGGACGCGGCGGCGCGGGCGACGTCGACGATCGCGACGGGGCTGCGCCAGCCGCGGCCGGGCGCCTGCCCGGACAGGATGATCAGGCCCTCGGCGTGCCGGCGCATGCGGGTGGCGAGGTGGTCGACCCGGAACAGGTCCTCCAGGTCGTCGGGGGTCTCGATGCGCCGCTCCATCGCGTCCAGCAGCTTGAGCTGGCGGTGCAGCAGCGTCTGGCTGCGCCGGGCGAGGTTGACGAACACGTCGCTGACGTTGCGGCGGAGCGTCGCCTCCTCGACCGCGCCCTGGATCGCGGTGCGCCGGGCGGCGTTGAAGGCGTCCCCGACCTGGTCGATCTCGCGGGTGCCGAACGCCAGCGGCGGCGCCTCGGCGGCCACGTCGACCTCCTCGCCGCGGCGCAGCCGGCGGATCACGCCGGGCAGCCGGACGTCGGCGAGGTCGAGCGCCTCGCGGCGCAGCCGGGCCAGCTCCCGGACGACGGACCGGGCGACCCACACCGCGAGGACGAGCGAGGCGGCGACGGCGACGAGCCCGAGCGCCCCCGCGAGGACGACGCGGGTGATGATGCCGTCCGCGATCGGCTCGGCGCGCTTCTCGGCGCCCTCGGACACGGCGAGTTCGAGGCCGCGCAGCCGGGTCAGGTTGGAGTCGGCGGTGGTCTTCCACAGCACCCCGCCGTTCGCGGTGCCGCTCTTGACGTGCCGGGGGGACCCGACGAACCGGTCCTCCAGCGTGCGGAGCCGGCCGTACTCGGGCATCGCGGCGATGCGCCGGTAGTACGCCTGGTCGGCGGAGCGCAGTTCGGCCGACGCGTACCCGTACAGGGCGCGCTGCGTCCCGACGAGCTTGACGAACCGGGCGTGCTCGGCGCCCGTCATCCGGCCGGCGGCGAGCGCGCCGGCGAGCAGCGCGTCCTCCTGCGCGAGGACCTCGCGGGCGCGGGTCAGCGACGCCTCGTTGCGGGCGTCCTTGGCGACCTCGGAGTTGTCGAGCGTGGCGAGGGAGCCCTGCAGCGCGCCGACGTCGTCGAGCAGCGCGGTGTAGTCGGCGAACGCGCGGTCCCGGCCGACGGCGCCGGTGTCGATGGCGCGGCGGCGGCCGTCCAGCCCGTCCAGCTCGGCGAGGATCTTGTCGGCGATCTGCCGGGTGTTGGCGGGCGCGGCACCGCGGGCGCCCGCGTCCCCGGCGAGCCGCCGGAACAGGTCGGCCTGCCGGTCGGTGACCAGCCGGCCGGACTCCATCGACGCCCGGTCGCCCTCCGCGCGGCCGCCGAGGTACACCATCGACAGCCGCCGCTCCGCCTGCAGCGCGCTGCCGAGCGCGCCGGACGGGTACCCGTAGTGGTCCTGGACGGTCTTGACGTGCCGGAGGTTGAGCCCCTCGCCGAGCGCGATGCTCGCCGCGAACGCCCACAGCACGCCGAGGGAGACCACCGAGACGGTGACCATGAGGACGACCTTGAAGCGGATGGAGCGGAATCGCGCCCCCTTGGAAGCCCGCCGGTGACCGGCGGCTGAGTCCGTGGTGGTGCGGCCTCGTTTTGGCACTGCGGCTGAACTTTCACTCGTGCGGACGGCGGGCGGGGACGGATGCGACCGCCGGGGAGGACGGGTCGCGGGGAACGGTAGGAGAGCCTAAGACCGTCCACCGCCATGTGTCGACAGTTTCCGGATCATCACGTTTTGTATGCACAGACGGACGAAAATACCCCTACGATGCCTCAGCGTGATGGCTCGTTCTCCACAAGCGACGAAAAACGCCGGGTCGCCCGTCCGCGCGCGCAGGTCCAGGGCGGTGCTCACGGCGGGCGCGCTGTCCGCGGCCGCGGCGCTGACCGCCGGATGCAGCGGCGACTCCGCCGCCGCCGCTCCGCCCGACATCCCCGCCATGCAGGAGCTCGGCACCCCGGAGGGGCGGCTCGACCTCGTCGCCTGGACGGGCTACGCCGAGGACGGCTCCAGCGACCCCAAGGTCGACTGGGTCACCCCGTTCACGAAGGCGACCGGCTGCAAGGTGCACACCAAGGTCGCCGACACGTCCGACTCGATGGTCGCGCTGATGGAGACCGGCCGGTACGACGGCGTGTCGGCGTCCGGCGACGCGAGCCTCCGGCTCATCTACGGCGGATTGGTCGCGCCGGTCAACACGGGACTGCTCGGCAACTACGACGACATCGCCAAGTACCTGAAGAACCAGCCGTACAACTCGGCCAACGGCCGGATGTACGGCGTCCCGCACGGCTACGGCGCCAACATGCTCATGTACCGGACGGACAAGATCCCGCAACGCCCGACCTCGTGGAGCGTCGTGTGGGACAAGGACAGCCCGGCCGCCGGGCACGTCGTCGCCTACGACTCCCCCATCTACATCGCGGACGCGGCCCTCTACCTCAAGGCCCACCGTCCCGACCTGAACATCACCGACGTGTACGAGCTGGACGAGAAGCAGTTCCAGGCCGCGGTCGGCCTGCTCAAGCAGCAGCGCCCGAACGTCAACCAGTACTGGGCGAACTACCTGGACGAACTCCAGTCGTTCAAGAGCGGCTACAACTACGCGGGCACCGCGTGGCAGGTGACCGCCAACTTGGCCCTCGCGGACAAGGCGCCCGTCGCGACCACCATCCCGTCCGAGGGCGCCACCGGCTGGTCCGACACCTGGATGATCTCCTCGAAGGCCCAGCACCCGACCTGCATGTACAAGTGGATGAACTGGATCACCACCCCGAAGGTGCAGGCGGAGGTCGCGCAGTGGTTCGGCGAGGCCCCCGCCAACCCGAAGGCGTGCGCCTACACCGCGAAGGGCTTCTGCTCGACGTACCACGTCGGCGACCCCGAGTTCTACAAGCGCCTCGCCTTCTGGAAGACCCCCGTCAAGGACTGCGGCGACGACCGGGGCACCACCTGCGTCGACTACACCCGCTGGGCCCAGGCATGGACCCAGATCAAGGGCTAGGCCGGTCGGGAGAAGTGGTCAGGACGCGGGCTTCATGGCATAGCAGTAGTTCGACTTGCCCTTGAAGTAGTGGCGGGCGGCGCTGTCGCCGTACCGCCACTGGCATCCCGCGTCGAGCTGCGCGCTCGACAGCTTCATCGTGTCGCCCTTGCGCTTGATGCAGTACGCGCCGGGGCTCGGCGTCTCCCGGTACTCGACCCACTCCCATCCGAGCTTCTGGCAGTACTCGGTGAGATGTCCCGGGCCGAGTTCGACACGCACGGGTTTCGCCGGGGGTGCCGGTGCGGTGGAGGGGGTCTTCTGGGAGCCCGCCGCTTGTGAGGGCGGCTGTGCTCCGGGCGACTGCGAAGGGGTCGGCGCGGAGCTCCTGCTCGGGCTCGCCGACCGGGTTCCGGCGTCGGGTCCCGCTGCGGCGGCCGGGCCGGACGGTGAGGCCGCCGGGCCGGCCGAGCCCTGCGTCACCACGCGGCCGTCGTGGTCGGCGGGGTCGTCACCGGAGAACCAGGCGATGCCGAAGACCACGGCGATGACGGCGGCCACGGCGGCGCCCGTCCCGGCCAGAACCGCCTTCGTCCGGCCGCCACCCGGTCCGTGCGGCGTGGTCGTCCCGGACGGCGTTCCGAAGCCGGGCGGGGGCTGGAAGGCGGGTTGGCCGGGCGGGAGTGGCGG
>NZ_SMJW01000332.1 GCF_004348335.1 Actinomadura bangladeshensis
GTGGACGAGGGCGCCGGTGCGGGGGCGGGCGCGGGGACCGCGACGAGCGCGGGCCCGGCCGGCTGCGGGCCGGTGCCGGCCTGCGGGAGCGTCGCCGAGGCGCCGGCGGGCACCGCGCGCCCGGCGGACGGACCGGCCGCGGCGCCGACGGCGGCCGGGCGGCGCACCTCCAGCCCGTTGCGGGTGGTGGTGCCGGCGGCGACGGGCGCCGGGCCCTGCTCGATGATCAGTTCGCGCGGGAGGACGACGACCGCGGTGGTGCCGCCGTACGCGGACCGCTTCAGCGACACCTGCAGGTTGTAGCGCTCGGCGAGCTTGCTGACCACGAACAGGCCGAGCTGGACCGAGCTCTGCAGGTTGAAGTCGGGCGGGTTGGCGATCCGCTCGTTGATCTCGGCGAGCTTGTCGTCGGTCATGCCGAGCCCGCGGTCCTCGATGTCGATGGCGAAGCCGCTCGCGACGAGGTGGCCGCCGACCTGCACGACGGTGTCGGGCGGGGAGAACGAGACCGCGTTCTCGATCAGCTCGGCCAGCAGGTGGGTCACGTCGCCGACGGCGCGTCCGGCCAGTTCGACGGGGCCGAACGGCAGCACGGTGACGCGGGTGTAGTCCTCGACCTCGCCGACCGCGGCGCGGATGACGTCCACCATCGGGACGGAGTTGCGCCAGCCGCGGGCGGGCAGCGCGCCGGACAGCACGATCAGGTTCTCGGCGTTGCGCCGCATGCGGGTCGCGAGGTGGTCGAGCCGGAACAGCTCCTCCAGCTCCTTGACGTCGATGTCGCGGCGGCGCTCCATCGTGTCGAGCATGGTGAGCTGCCGGTGCACCAGCGTCTGGGTGCGGCGGGCCAGGCTGAGCAGGACGTCGCGGATGCCGCGGCGCAGCTCGGCCTGCTCGACGGCGGTGCGGATCGCGGTCTCCTGGACGGCGTTGAACGCGCGTCCCACCTGCCCGATCTCGTCGCTGCCGAACCGCAGCGGCGGCGCCTCCAGTGCGACGTCGACCTTCTCGCCGTGCCCGAGCCGCTCGACGACGCCGGGCAGCCGCTGCTCGGCCAGCTCCCAGGCGGCGTTGCGCAGCCGTTCGAGCTGCCGGACGAGCGCGCGGGCGGTGGTGATCGACACGATGATGGACGCGATGACGGCGATCAGCCCGAGACCGCCGGCCAGCAGCAGCCGGATGATGACGCCGGTGGCGATCGGGGTGGCGCGGTCCACCAGCCGGTCACCGGACGACTGGATCTGGTGGCGCATCTCGGCGAGCGCGGGCTCGGCCACGGCGTCCCACTGCTGGGCGGTGATCGGGGGCCGGAAGGCGCCGCGGTTCTGCTGCGACGACTGCTGCGAGCCCTGCTGGCCGGTCTGCTGCCCGTTCTGCCCGTTCTGCTGCGAGGTCTGCTTCGCGGCGAAGGTCCGGCGGTTCTGCATGATCTCGTCTTCGAGCGACTGGATCGTGCTGATCTTCGCGTTCTTCGTCAGGCCCGCGTAGAGGGTGCGGTCGGAGTCCTGAATGGTGATGAGCGCCTGCGCGGTGTTGTGCCGCCGGGTGCCGACCGTCTGGGTGAACGTGATGAGCTCGGGCTGGGTGATGCGGCCGGTCGCCAGCGAGCCCGCCATCAATGCGTCTTCCTGGGAAAGCAGTTCCCACATGCGGTTGAGCTCAAGGAGCGTGCGCGTGTCGCGGGCGAAATCCTTGTCGTCCAGCGTGGCCAGCGAATCGTAGACCCGGAAAATGGAGTCGACGACCTCGGAATATCCGGCCGCGATCCGGGCGCGGTCGGTCGACCCGGCGTCGACCGCGCGGCGGGCGTCGTTCACCGACTTCAACCGGTCGAGCATCTCGTCGACGCGCCGTTCGAGGGTGGCGCCGCCGAAGCGCCCGACGTTGTCGCCGCGGGCCAGTTCGACGGCCTCCGCGCGGGTCTTGTCGGTCTCCCGGCGCTGCGCGTTCAGCGCCGCCTTGGCGGTGGCGCTCGGCCTCGCCATCTGCACCATCGACAGCCTGCGCTCGCGCTGCAGGTCGGCGAGCAGGGGGTCGGTCGGTTGCGCGAGGGCGGTGTCCAGCGTGCTGACGCCGAGCAGATTGACACCTTCGCGCAGCGTCACCCACGCGGCGAAAACCCAGAGTGCCACGAGGGAGAGCAACAGGGCCGTGATCTTCGTTCTCAGGCGCGAGTTGCGGAAGCGCATTACTATCGCCCCAACAATATGTGAAATGGCTCGCAACCCGCATCGGCCGCTAGTAAGCGCCGGGCGGGTCGCGCTGTGTGGAGGGTGCAGGGGCGACGGTAGGCCGCCGTTCCATACGGCTTAGAAGACTAGCAACATGACCATAACGCCTCAAGGTGAATCGTCGACACCGAACACTTTGCCGCATTTGGTGCGCGTGTCGGGTCGGTCGAGTGTGGCCGATTTCACCTCGGCGAAACATCGTGCCCGGACGCCGGCCCGTCCGCGGCTGCGGACGCGGCCGCCCGGCGGGCCAGATGCAATGCCGCCAGCGTCCCGGCCCGGACGATCGCGGCGGGCCGGTAGAGGTCCTTGTCATGCCAGAGCGCCGGCTCGTCCGCCTCGCCGGGATCGGCGCTGCTCAGAGAGCGGTGCAGGTGCGGGACGGCGCGCGCGACCGCGTCCCGCACGGCCGCGCCGGGGGACGGATCGGTCAGCAGCAGGAGTTGCACCGCGTACGCCGTCTCCTCCGGCGTCCCGTCCCAGCGGCCCCACGAGCCGTCCGGGCGCTGCGATCCGAGGACCCACCGCCGGGCCGCGCCGACCGCGCCGGCCGAGTCGCCCCCGCCGAAGCGCGCCAGCGCGATCGCGGCGCACGCCGTCGCGTAGAGCGGGGAGGCGTGCCAGCGGTCGTCCCAGCTCCCGTCCGGGCGCTGCTGCCCGCGCAGCCAGCCCGCGGCCTTCGCGACGGTCGCGGCGTAGCGGGCCCGGCCCGCCCGAACGTCCGCGCCGGGCGCTCCGCCGGTGCGCTCGCAGGCGTCGAGGTACTGCCCGAACGCCTCCAGCACGTGCGCGTTCGTGGTGACCGACGCGCCCTCCTCACCCTGCCACGTGCAGAAGTGGGTGTCGGTCTCGTAGGCGTAGAGGGGGTCGGGCCGGTGGTGGGCGCCGAGCAGCGCCAGCGCGTACAGGGCGCCGGCGGTGGTGTCGGCGTCCGCCGGCAGGCCCTCGGCCGCCGGGGTGCCCGCCGGGCCGAGCGGCGCGGTCAGGCTGAGGACCAGCTCCGGCGGGACGGTGACCGGGATGCCCGCGCGGATCAGCCACGCCAGTACCCAGCCGCGTTCGAACACCGTCAGCGGGAAGCCGCAGGGCACGGGCCCGCCGTGCTGCGCCACCACGGTCTCCAGGTACCAGCGTGCGGGGCTGCTCGGGTCGTCCGCCGCCCGCGCGCCCAGCCAGGCCGCGGTCGCCGCCGGGGACGCGCCGATCGTGCCGGTCGGTTCCGGTCGCAGCCCCGCGGGGCCGGCCGGTCCGTCGTCGGCGATCTCCAGGGCGTGCAGGAGCTTCTGCGGGACGTCCGCGCCGGAGCCGAGCAGCGCGCGGACGAAGGCGAGCTTCGCGCCGTCCAGCCCGGCCGGGGCGCCGAGCCCGCGTCCCGCCCACGCGGCGAGCCCGGGGACGGGGCGGTCGCGCAGCCGGGCCAGCGACGCGTTGATCCGCTGGGTCAGGGACGGGGCGATCAGCTCGATCGCGGGCAGGTCGGGCAGGTCCACGGACGCGCCGGCCGGCCCGCACATCCGCTCGTCGATCGCCCGCAGCCCGGCGGCGGCCGACCGCACCAGCCGGTCGTCGTCCGCACCGCTCCGGCGGGTCAGTTCGGCGAGCAGGGCCTCGACCGCGCTCAGCGTCGGGACGAGCGCGTACCCGGTGGCCGGTGCGCCCCAGGTGCCGTCCGGCCGCTGCGACTCCACGAGGTAGGAGAGGCGTTCGCCGTGGCCGTTCAGCCATGGGGCGAGCGTCACCAGCCGGCCGGTCTCGTACACCGACGGCGAGACCTGCCCCCACGGGTAGGCGAGGAGGCCCTCGATCAGCTCCCGCGCGGCTTCGACCGTGTCGGCATCGGCCTGCCCCGGGACGCGCGGGGACGGAACGGCGGTCATCGGTACAGGACGGTCGTCGACGCTCACAACGTGCCCCAGAAGTCGGTCACTCCGTAGAAGCCCGCGCAGAAGTCCATCTGCCGTTCCATGTAGCGCGCCAGCTCCGGGACGTCCTTCGCGGCGTCATGGAGCAGCGTGCGGGCCTCACTGGTCAGCTCCCCGATCCGTTCCTCCACCTGCGCGCGCGTCCGGTCGAGGAGCAGGCCGTTCAGGTCGCCCCACTGGAGGTCGCGCTCGTAGGTGCCGAGGTCGTTCAGCAGCCGGACGACCCGCTGCACGGCCCGGCTCGCCTCGCGCACCATCGGAACGTTCCCGCCGCCCCCGGACGCGATCCAGTGCGAGGCGAACACGAACGAGAACCCCAGGTTGTCGGCGTTCGCGAGGTACTCCTCGAAGGACGGGCCGGGCTCGCCCTTCTCCCGCGCGGCCTTCCAGTCCCATTCGAGGGCCATCGCGTCGAGCATGCGCTGGAGCTCGTCCCGCCAGACGTCCCGCAGCTCCGGGTAGGCCGGTGCGGCCGCCAGTTCGTCGCGGACGTCGGCGAGGAAGCGCGCCAGCTCGTCTTCGGGTGAGGCTGCGTCCGCGGCCCCGTCCGCGGCGCCGTCCGCGATGGCCGCGCACCGCTGGACCAGGCCCGCGACCTCCGCGCGGGACGACGCGGCGTAGTCGATCAGCCAGTCGAGGCCGAAGCACCACAGGCAGACGCGGTTGGCCATGCGCAGCCGCTCGGCACCGAGCCCGGGCCCGCTGAACGCGGCCGCGAGCGCGAGCGTGCTGAACAGCGCGGGATCGAACGCCTTCGCGTCGTAGAGCGCGGGGTGCTCGGCGGCCCAGCCGCGCATCTGCCGCTGCGCCTGGCCCGCGACGGCGCAGATCGTCCCCGCTTCGAGGGCGGGCGTGACCCGGCTCCGCGGGCGGCCCGGATGGGGAGGTTCGGTGAGTTCCCCGGACGCGGTCTCCGTCATCGCCGCCGCTCCGCCGGCTCCAGCCTCAGGTACAGCGGCTGGTTCGGCCGCAGGGTCGCGCCGATCCGCGCCTCCACCGGGCCGTCCGTCGGCAGCAGCGACGGGCGGTACCGGCTCAGGATGGCGGTGAGGATCAGCTCCGCCTCCATGTTGAAGACGTGCCGTCCGATGCACTGGTGCGGTCCGCCGCCGAACGGGTAGTAGGCGTAGCGGTGCCGGGTGCGGTTCGCCTCGACGGTGAAGCGGCCGGGGTCGAACTCCAGCGGCCGGTCCCAGACCGATTCGAGGCGGTGCGTGAGGAACGGGCTGGTCAGCACGGTCTGCCCGGCCTTGATCGGGACGCCGCCGATCGCGGTGTCGGCGAGGGCGATCCGCGGGAAGATCCAGCCGACGGGGTACAGCCGCAGCAGTTCCTGGACGACCTGCTGCACGTACGGCAGCCGGCGCAGGTGCTCGGGCCGGACGTCCTCGTCCCCGACCACCTCCGTGATCTCCGCGCGAAGCCGCTCGACCACCTCGGGGTGCCGGGCGAGCAGGGGCCACAGCCAGGTCAGCGCCACGGTCGTGGTCTCGGTGCTGGTGGCCCACATGGCGAGCAGGTTGTCGCGGACCCAGTCGTCGCCCAGGCCGCTGCCCTCGGTCATCCGGGCCTGGCACAGCACGGTGAAGATGTCGTAGCCCTCGCCCGCGTCGTAGCGGAACCGGTCGACGAGCTCGTGCAGGGTCTCGTCCATGATCCGGAGCCCCTCGGCGAACGCGCGGTCGCCGGGCAGCGGGATCGACTTCGGGACGAACGGCAGCAGGAAGCGGAACGCGATCGAGGTGGCGAGGCGCTCCATCGCCGGGATCATCCGGTCGGCCTCCGCCTGCCGGATCTTGTCGCCGAACAGCACCTTGATCACGGTCTCGTGGACGATGCGCCCCATCTCCGGCAGCACCTCGATGGGCCGGCCCTCGCGCGCCGGCTCGTCCAGCTGCCCGACGGCCTCGTTGATGGCCAGCGCCATGTGGTCGCTGAGGGACCTGATGGTGCGGGTCGAGAACGCCGGCTGCAGGATGCGCTTGCTCAGCTCCCACTCGTCGTACTCGGACATGATGCTGTCGCCGAAGAGGCCGTGCAGGGGGCGCCAGAACGTCCCGTCCCGGACGAAGTTCTCCGATTGCTTGCGCAGGACCTGCTGGACGTCGTCGGGGTGGGTCACGAGGTACGGATGCGATGCGCCGAGGTCCAACCGCGCGATCTCGCCGCCGGCGGCGGTGCTGATGCGGAGGATCTCCCGCAGCGGGTCGCGCATGAGCCGGGAGACCGTGCGGTAGAGCGGGAAGTTCTTCGCTCTCCGGACGGGCGCGGCAACAACGTCAACAGACACTTCCGACTGCCCCCCATGTGGGATTAAAGCAATCGACCCTCTGCCGATGCCGTCGACACCTGGCGGGTGGTGCGGCGGGAGCAGAGGGGGCGATTAGAGACGTATGCGAGGCTTGGGCGATTTGTAGATTTCCGTGGAAGTATCACATGATCAATTAACACGATCAAGGGGGGAGAGGGAAGAAATATCAGCCCTTTCCGGGTGACGTCCATCACTTGCCGGAGGGGTTGTCCCGTTTGTCGAACGATCTTGACAGCGTCCGCGCAGGTGATCGCGGCAAGGGGGCGTTACGTCAGACGGTGAACACGCACCGTGACGCTCACATTGTGAGCAAGAAGGCCGCTGACGGCAGTTACTCGTGGTTACGGCCGCTTGGCAGAAGGTCGGGCCACGCGAGCCGCCCCGCGACCCGCACCTCGCCGGTCACCGTCCGTGACCCGCAGTGCGCCACGACCGCGTAGGTGCCCGGCGCGACGTCCTGCTTCACGGTCGCGGTACCGTCCACGGCCCGTCCGGTGAACGCCTCGGACACGACCCGCGCCCGGCCCGCGCACCCCGGCACCTCGACCCGGACGCGATCGCCGGGCCTTACCATGCCGGGCTCCACCGCCACGTCGTGCCGTCCGGTCGCGGTCGCCTCGCCCGTCGCCGGTGCGAGCATCCCGGCCGCCACGAGTGCCGAACCCAACACGGTGACGGTGACCAGACGCAACGGGACTCCTCGAATCCGGGCATTTGCCGTGCGGAACTTTAGCCCGTCGAGACCGCCTCGGGGGCCGCTTCGCGACGCCCGGCCCTGAGCCCGTCCCATGTGAGCGCCACCAGCGCGAGCCACACCAGCGCGAACCCCGCCCACCGGCTCGGCGGCATCTCCTCGTGCTGGACGAACACGCCGATCGCGAACTGGAGCACGGGCGTCAGGTACTGCAGCATCCCCACCGCCGTCAGCGGCAGCCTGATCGCCGCCGAGTTGAACAGCATGAGCGGGACGGCGGTGACGATCCCGGCCCCCACCAGCAGCAGCACGTTCCCCACCC
>NZ_SMJW01000333.1 GCF_004348335.1 Actinomadura bangladeshensis
GGGCGGAGCCCCTGCATCAGGGGTTCGGGGGTCGCCCCCGGGTCAACATGACGAAGGAGTGACGGTCGGCGCTCTCCGCCGACACATCACTCCCAACTCGTTCGTTCGTGGGCGAGGAGGGATTTGAACCCTCACATCCTTTCGGACACACGGACCTGAACCGTGCGCGTCTGCCGTTCCGCCACCCGCCCATGGGTGCCGCCCCGTTTCCGGGTGCCTGAAAAGGCTAGCACGGTCGGGGTAGTGGTTAGGTACTCGGATACTCCTAGCGAACCTTCGCACCGATACGATCGTCTACCAGTGGGGAAGGGAGGTGCCCGTGGGCGTCATTCAGCGCTTCGAGCGACGGCTGGAGGGCATGGTCGAAGGGGCCTTCGCCCGTGCCTTCAAGTCCGAGCTGCAGCCGGTCGAGGTGGCCAGTGCTGTGCAGCGCGAGATGGACGATAGGGCGGCGATCGTGGCGCAGGGCCGCACGCTCGTGCCGAACGACTTCGTCGTGGAGATCTCTCAGCAGGACGGGCAGCGGCTGCAGGTGTACGCCGACAGCCTGAGCCAGGAGCTGGCGAATCTCGCGCGGGAGTACGCGAAGGAGCAGGGGTACTCCTTCGTGGGGCCGGTGCGGGTGCGGTTCGAGAACGCCGGGGATCTCGCCACGGGCATGTTCCGGATCCGGTCGGGGGTGATCCGGGGCTCGACGGTGGAGGGCGGGGAGATCCGCCGGCCGGTGAGCGATGTTCCGCAGGGCGGGCGCGGCGGTGTCTTCGGGGGGCATCCGCGGCTGCTGGTGACGACGGCGGTGGAGGGTTCGGACACGACGCAGCGCACCTATGAGATCAACACCCCCGTGACTCTGCTGGGTCGTGGCACGGACTGCGACCTGCGCCTAGTCGATCCGGGCGTTTCCCGGCATCATGCCGAGATCCGCGTAGAAGGTCCCGAAATCGCTCTCGTGGATCTAGGGTCGACCAACGGCTCGTTCGTGAACGGGCAGCCGATCCGGCGGGTCACGCTGGTGGACGGCTCCCGGGTCACGATGGGCCGGACAACCCTTGTGTTCCGCCGCGATAGGGAGTAACCCCGACTCCGATGTCCCCATTCACCCTCACGCTGATCAAGCTGGCGTTCCTCGCGGTGCTGTGGCTGTTCGTCATCGCGGCCGTCGGTGTGATCCGGGCCGACCTGTTCGGCTCGAAGGCCGCCACGAAGGCGGCGACGCGCCCGTCCCCGTCCCGTCCCCCCAGGCAGCCGAAGCCGCCGCGGCAGCAGCAGCGCAGCGCCCAGCACGGCGCCCCGACGCGGCTGGTGGTGGTGCAGGGCGAGCGGGCCGGCACCGTCATCGACCTCACGGGGGTGCCCATCACCATCGGCCGGGCGAATGACGCCACTCTGGTCGTGACCGACGACTACGCTTCCAGCCGGCATGCCCGAATTTTCGCGCAGGACGGTCAGTGGATCGTGGAAGACCTCGGCTCGACCAATGGGACATACCTCGGACGCACGAAGGTGAGCCGGCCGATGCCGGTGCCGCCCGGCGTCCCGGTCCGTATCGGCAAGACCGTGATCGAGCTGCGCAAATGACACTGGGAATCCGCTACGCCGCGCGCTCCGACGTCGGCATGCTGCGCGAGGGCAACGAGGACTCGGCGTACGCGGGCGCGCATCTGCTCGCGGTGGCCGACGGCATGGGCGGCCACGTCGGCGGGGAGATCGCGAGCGCCGCCGCCATCGAGGCGCTGCGCGCGCTGGACAAGGACCTTCCGGCGACGGAGCTGCTGGCCGCGCTGGAGCACACGGTCAAGACGGCCAACGACAACCTGCACCGCATCGTCGAGTCCGACCCGGCCCTGCAGGGCATGGGGACGACGCTGACCGCGATGCTGTGGGCGGGCAACCAGATCGCGCTCGTCCACATCGGCGACTCCCGCGCGTACCTGCTGCGCGACGGCAGCCTGTTCCAGATCACGCACGACCACACGCTCGTCCAGTCGCTGGTGGACGAGGGCCGCATCAGCCCGGACGAGGCGGCGTCGCATCCGCAGCGGTCGCTGCTGCTGCGGGCGCTGGACGGCCGCGGCGAGGTCGATCCCGACCTGTCGCTGCGCGAGGCGCAGGTCGGCGACCGGTACCTGCTGTGCTCGGACGGCCTGTCCGGCGTCGTCACGGCGGAGACGATCTTCCAGGTGCTCACCGACGTGGACGAGCCCGACCAGGCCGTCCGGCAGCTGATCGACCTGGCGAACCGGGGCGGCGGCCCGGACAACATCACCTGCGTCGTCGCCGACGTGGTCGACCTGGAGCGGCAGCCGCCGACGGGCGGCCCCGGCCACGCGGTGGGCGCGGCGGCGAACGCGGCGCCGCCGGAGCCGCCGGGCGGCGGTCCCGGCGCGAACACGACGGTGGCCGACACCCCGGCGGGCCGGGCGGCGCAGCTGCGCGACACGCGCCCGCAGCCGCCCGTGGCGGTGGACGAGCGTCCGCCGCCGCCCGCACCGGCGCCGATGGCGGACCCGATGGGCGCCCCGCCGCCGATGCAGCAGGCGCCGATGGAGCGGCCGCGGCGCGGCGGAGCCCGCCGCTGGACATGGCTGGTCGTGGTGGCCGGTGTGGTCGTGGTGGGCGTGGTGGCGGGCGGGTTCGTGCTGCTGCAGAACGTCCGGAACGGCTACTACATCGGTGCGGAGAACGGCAACGTCGTCCTGTTCCGGGGGACGCCGCAGAAGGTGCCGGGCCTCGACCTGTCCCGCAAGGCGGACGCCTCGAAGCTGCAGCCGATCAAGGTCGCCGACCTCCCGCAGGACCTGCAGCAGCAGGTCAAGGACACCTACACGGTGGACGGCCCCGCGGCGTGGGACACGCTGGTGGATCGCGTCTGCAAGTACACCCTGGTCGAGCAGTCCGGCAAGGTCGGCGTCGTGCGGGGCCGCGACCAGCAGAACTGCCAGGAGACCGCGGTCCAGCCGGGTGACGTCCCGGTCGCCCAGCTGCCGGTGTCCGACGCGACGAAGGTCAGGAAGGGCGAGTTCACCTTCATCGGGCGGGAGGCGGCGACGGCCGCGCTCGCCGAGCTGAAGGTCCGCCGCGACAAGTGCAAGACCAACGACCCGGGCATACCGGACTGCCCCTCGGGCGGGGGGAGCTCGTAGATGCACTCGCTCGGGGAGCAGATCAGGGCACGGCTGCCGTACCAGCAGCGCAACGCGGCCTCGCTGGCCCTGCTGATCTTCGCGATGGTGCTGACGCTGTCGGCGTTCGCGGAGGTCGGGCTGGCCCGTGACGGCAGCCTGCCCGCCGGGCTGTTCGTGTACGGCGGCGGCCTCGCGGTACTGGCCTTCATCGCCTACTTCGTGCAGGCGAAGTTCACCCCGTACGCCGACCCGCTGCTGCTGCCGCTCGCAGTGGCGCTGAACGGCCTCGGCCTCACCATGATTTACCGGCTCGACCTGGACACCAGCGCCGACCGCAAGGCGGCCGCCGCGGCGGGCAAGAAGCTGCTGGAGGACGCGGCGAAGGCGCCCGGCCAGCTGATCTGGACGTTCGTCGGCATCACGCTGTTCGTCGTCGCCGTCCTGATCATGCGGGACACCGAGAAGACGGACGCCCGGCTGTCGTTCACCCCGAAGACGGCGCAGCGCTATACCTACCTGATCGGCCTGTCGGCGATCATCATGCTGATCCTGCCGATCGTGCCGGGCATCGGCGCGGAGATCAACGGCGCCCGCGTGTGGATCAACATCGCGGGCTTCTCGGTGCAGCCGGGCGAGTTCGCGAAGCTGCTGCTGGTCGTGTTCTTCGCCGGCTACCTGGTGAACAAGCGGCAGGCGATGTCGCTGATCGGCAAGAAGCTGGGCCCGGTCAGCCTGCCCCGGGGCCGCGACCTCGGCCCGATCATGGTGATCTGGTTCTTCTGCCTGGGCGTGCTGTTCCTGCAGAAGGACCTCGGCACCGCGCTGCTGTTCTTCGGCCTGTTCATCTCGATGCTGTACATCGCGACGCAGCGGGTCTCCTGGGTGGTGATCGGCGTCGGGCTGCTCGCGGTGGGCGTGTTCATCGCGACGCTGCTGCCGTTCATGGGGCACGTGAACCAGCGCATCGACATCTGGCAGAACCCGAAGCCGTACTTCGACGGCGGCTGCCTGCTGGAGAGCGGCAAGGTCGTCCCCGTCAACCCCGACACCGAGATCTACAAGAAGTACGACAAGCCGGGCGTCATCTCGCCCGGGTTCACCGCCTGCGCCAACCTGGGCGGCGAGTACTCCGACAGCGCGCAGCTGATGAAGGGGCTTTTCGCGCTCGGCCAGGGAGGGGTGCTCGGCACCGGCCTCGGCCAGGGCGAGCCGTGGCGGACGCCGCTGTCGTTCAGCGACTTCATCTTCGACTCGCTCGGCGAAGAGCTCGGGCTGACCGGGCTGATGGCGATCCTGCTGATCTACGCGTTGATCGTGCAACGCGGGATGAAGACGGCCGTGGCGGCGCGGGACCCGTTCCTCAAGCTGTTCGCGGGCGGTGTGTCGTTCGTGCTGGCGCTCCAGGTCTTCGTGATCGTCGGCGGCGTCACCCGGCTCATCCCGCTCACCGGTCTCACGACGCCGTTCCTGTCGCAGGGCGGTTCGTCGCTGATGGCCAACTGGATCCTGATCGCGATCCTGGTCCGGATGAGCCATGACGCGCGCAAGCCGGCCCCCCAGGCGATCCAGGACGAGGGCATGACCCAGATCGTGAGCACGAGGTGACTTCCCCCCTATGAACAGCGAGCGAGCCGGCGTCGCCTGGACTGAGGAGCGCGCGGAGCGACGAAGGAGCGAGCACGTGACGAGGGAAGGCGGCGCCTTCCCGGGCTCGCTCGCAGCCGAGCGGAGCGAGGCCCAATGAACATGGACAAGCCGGTTCGGCGGGTGGCGATCTTCGCGCTGCTGCTGTTCTTCGGGCTGATGGCGCAGGTGAACTACGTCCAGGGCAGCCAGGCGGAGGACCTGCGGACCGACTCGGCCAATGCCCGGCAGTACGCGGACGTGTTCAACTCGCCGCGGGGCCAGATCTCCGCGGGCGGCGAGGTGCTGGTGACGTCCAAGGAGACCGGGAAGGACAACCCGAAGTACGGCCGGTCCTACAAGGACGGGCCGATCTTCGCCCCGGTCACGGGCTACTTCAACGGCGGCGCCACGCAGGTCGAGCGCGCCTACAACTCGCTGCTCGGCGGCAAGGACAAGCGGATCACCCAGCAGCACTGGTTCGACGTGTTCATCGGCAAGAAGGCCGACGGCGCGAACGTCGAGCTGACGATCGACCCGGACGCGCAGCGCACCGCGTACGCGCAGCTGAAGGCCAAGACGCAGCAGGGCCGCCGCGGCGGCGCCGTGGTGATCGACGTGAAGACCGGCGCGGTGAAGGTGGCGGCGTCGTGGCCGTCGTTCGACCCGAACGAGGTGGCGCCGCAGACCGGCACCAAGGGCGGGAAGCGGCTGGAGCAGCTCAACGAGGGCGAAGGCGTGGTGAAGCCGCTGATCGACAACGCGCTGAGCCAGACGTTCCCGCCCGGTTCCTCGTTCAAGACGGTGGTGTCGGCGCTGGCGATGAAGACCCTCGGCGCCACCAGCTCGACGACCGTCGACACCGGCCAGCTGCTCCTGCCGGAGTCGGGGCGCCCGCTGCCGAACTCGCACGACAGCGGCAGCTGCGGCGGGTCGGCCTCGCTGCGCGGCGCGTTCGCCGAGTCCTGCAACACGACGTTCGCGAAGATGGCGCTGAACATGGGCATCCAGAAGCTGCACGACGGCTCCGGGGAGTTCGGGTTCAACAAGCGGATCCAGCTCGAGCCCGACTTCTACACGGCCGAGAGCGACGTCCCGGTGGCCTACACCGACGCGAGCGGCAAGACCACCCCGACCGGCCAGGACGGGACGGCCCGGTCCGGCATCGGCCAGGAGAACGTGCGCGCCACGCCGCTGCAGATGGCGATGGTCGCGTGCGCGGTCGCCAACGGCGGCAAGATCATGAAGCCGTACGTGGTGCAGACGGTGCGGGCCAAGGACCAGAGCCAGTTGTACGGCGCCTCGCCGGAGGAGTTCGCGAAGCCGATCAGCGGCGACCAGGCCGGGCAGCTGGAGGACATGATGCGCGCGGTGGTCTCCGAGGGCACCGCGAAGAACCTGCAGGGCCAGCGGATCGCCGGTAAGACCGGCACCGCCGAGCAGGGCCCCGGCAACCCCAACGCCAACTGGTTCGTCGGGTTCAGCCCGGTCGACAACCCGCGCTACGCGTTCGCGGTGATGACCGAGGCGCCGGGCTCGGGCGCCGGCAACGCGGGCCCGATCGCCGGGGCGATCATGGCGAAGGTCCTGCAGAAGTGAGCACGGGCCTCGTCCTGAACGACCGGTACCGGCTGCTGGAGCGGCTGGCGGTCGGCGGGATGGGCGAGGTCTGGCGCGCGGTGGACGTGCGCTCCGGCCGGGAGGTCGCGGTGAAGCTGCTGCGGCTGGAGCTCGGCTCGGACATGCGGGCGCGGGGCCGGTTCGAGTCCGAGGCGCGGTTCGCGATGGAGTTGCGGCATCCGGGCATCGCGCGGGCGTTCGACTTCGGCGAGCACGGCGGCCGGACGTTCCTGGTGATGGAGCTGGTGGCGGGCGAGCCGCTCGACGAGGTCCTCGCGCGGGGCGGCGGGCTGCCGCTGGAGGCCGTCCTCGACCTGGTGGTGCAGGCGGGACGGGCGCTGACGGTCGCGCACGACGCGGGGATCGTGCACCGGGACGTCAAGCCGGCGAACCTGATGGTGTCCCCGGACGGCATCCTGAAGATCACCGACTTCGGGATCGCCCGGCGGCTGGCGGCGGCGTCGCAGACCCAGACCGGCATGGTCATGGGGACGGCGCACTACATCTCGCCCGAGCAGGCGCAGGGCAAGGAGCTGTCGCCGAAGGCGGACCTGTACTCGCTGGGCGTGGTGGCCTACGAGTGCCTGACGGGCGCGCCGCCGTTCGACGGGTCGACGCCGGTGGAGGTGGCGCTCAAGCACGTCCGGGACGCGCCGGCGGAGCTGCCGGCCCGGGTGCCGGCGGCCGCCCGCGAGCTGATCATGGAGATGCTCGCGAAGGACCCGCTGGACCGCCCGCGGGACGCCGGGGCGGTCGCGGCCCGGGCGCTGGCGATCCGCGCGGCGCTGGTCGGCGCGCCGTTCGGTGCGCGACCCGGGGCGCAGCCCGGTGGACGGTCCGGTGCGCAGTCCGGGGCACGGCCCGCGGCGCGGCCGGGCACGGTGGTCTCTCCCGGCAGAGACCCCATCGTTACCCAATCGGCTCCTTCGTCGGGATTTGACGCTGACCGAGCGGCAGATAGCCTCACGGACGGGACAGTGCAACGACGCACCGCGGTGACGTACGCGTCCGTCGCGGCCGTCCTCGTCGTGGTCTGCGTGATCGTGATCGGTTCCCTGTGGAAGGGGCTGGCGTTCGCGGGGTCCGCCGAGGACGAGCGGGACCCGCCCGCC
>NZ_SMJW01000334.1 GCF_004348335.1 Actinomadura bangladeshensis
CCGCCCCCACCACCCCCTCCGCGACCGCCGAGAACGGCACGAACGAAGGCGGCGCGGCCGAGCCCGGCGCAGCCGAGAGCGGCAGCAACGAGGGCCCGGCCGAGTCCGGCGCGGCCGAGGGCGGCAGGAGCGACGGTGGCGTGGGAGCCGGCGGGGGTGCGGCGTGATTCCGTTGCAGCTCGGGCGGATGAGTCCGCGGGAGGCCGAGCGGATGCTGGCCTTCGACCGGGAGCACATCTGGCATCCGTACGCGCCGATGCCCGCGTCCGCGCCGACGCTGCCGGTCGTGTCGGCGAGCGGTGTGCGGCTGACGCTCGCGGACGGCAGTGAGCTGATCGACGGGATGTCGTCGTGGTGGGCGGCCGTCCACGGGTACAACCACCCGAAACTGAACGCGGCCGTCACCGGGCAGCTCGGCAAGATGGCGCACGTGATGTTCGGCGGGCTCACGCATCCGCCGGCGGTGCGGCTCGCCGAGCGCCTCGTCGAGATCACGCCGGAGCCGCTGACGAAGGTGTTCTTCGCCGACTCCGGATCCGTGGCGGTCGAGGTCGCGATCAAGATGGCGCTGCAGTTCTGGCGGTCGCAGGGGCGGCCCGAGCGGCACCGGCTGCTCACCGTCCGGGGCGGGTACCACGGCGACACGTTCGGCGACATGGCGGTCTGCGACCCGGTGAACGGGATGCACCACCTGTTCGCCGACGTCCTCGCGAAGCACGTGTTCGCGCCGCCGCCCCCGCTCGGGTACGCCGCCGACCCCGATGACTCCTACCTGGACGAGCTGTCCCGGCTCGCCGCCGAGCACGCGGGCGAGCTGGCCGGGATCATCGTCGAGCCGATCGTCCAGGGCGCCGGCGGGATGCGCTTCTACGCCCCCGAGTACCTGGCCGCGCTCCGCGAGATCGCCGACGAGCACGGCATCCTGCTGATCCTGGACGAGATCGCCACCGGGTTCGGCCGGACGGGCGAGCTGTGGGGCTGCGACCACGCCGAGGTCACGCCCGACATCATGTGCCTCGGCAAGGCCCTGACCGGCGGATACATGACGATGGCCGCCACCATGTGCACCGACCGCGTCGCAGAGGGCATCTCCTCCGGCGAGGCGGGCGTCCTGATGCACGGCCCCACGTACATGGCGAACCCGCTGGCCGCCGCCGTGGCGTCCGCGTCGATCGACCTGCTGCTGTCCCGCGACTGGCGGGACGAGGTCGACACCATCGAGGCGATCCTCACCAGCGAACTCGACGGTGCCGCCGAGTTCCCGGGGGTGGCGGACGTCCGCGTCCTCGGCGCGATCGGCGTCATCGAGGCGCGGGAGCCGGTGGACGTGGCGTCCGTGCAGGAGATCGCCATGGCGCACGGCGTCTGGCTGCGCCCGTTCGGCAAGCTCGTCTACACGATGCCACCGTACGTCTGCACGGAGGACGAGGTCCTCCACATCGCCGCCGCCCTCCACGCCATCGCCGAGGCCCTCTGACGCCCGCGCCCCGGGCGCCCTCGACGTCCGGCGCCCGCCATCCGGTCCGGCGCACTGCCGGCGGCGTCCTGCGATCGGCGGCTGCCCTGCCAGTCCGGTGGGTGCCCGGCGACCGGGCGGTGCCCGGTGCGGTGGCGGGTCAGCGGAGGGCCGGGGCGGGGCGGCGGATGCGGGATGCGGCGGTGCGGTAGGCGACCGCGCCGGCGGCGTAGGCGGCGACCACCGCCAGCAGGGTCGGGACGGCGTGGCCGTCCGCCGGGAGCCAGGTCGCGGCGGCCGCCGCCGCGGCGGCGAACGTCGCGTTGAACAGCATGTCGTAGACGGCGAACACCCGCCCCCGGTAGCCGTCGTCGATGATCTCCTGCAGCGTCGTGTCGACGCACAGCTTCACGCCCTGCGACACGACGCCCAGCAGGAAGGCGCCGGCCGCCCAGGGGCGCTCCGCGAACGGCGTTCCGAACAGCAGCAGGCTCAGCGCCGCCGCGGCGAGCAGCCACGCCGTCCACGCCTGCTTGCTGATCCGCCGCACCACCGCCGGGGTGATCAGCGCCGCCGCGAAGTACCCGGCGCCGGACACCCCGAGCATGAGCGCGAACTTCTCCAGCCCCCGGTCGGGGTCGTCCGCGAAGTGGTTGCGGCACAGCAGCAGCGTCATGATCAGGACGACGCCGTACAGGAACCGGTGGAACGAGATCGCGCCGAGCGCCAGCGCCGCCTGCGGCCGCCGGGCGAGATGCCGCGCCCCGTCCGCGAGGCCGGACACGACGCCGCCCAGCGTGTCGCGGACGCGTGACATGTCGGGCACGTCCGGCCCCAGCAGCGCTTTCGGCAGCGTCGTCGCGACCAGGCCGGCCAGCACGTACAGGGACGCCGCCGCCACGAGGATCAGCGCCGTCCCCTCGTGCCCGGAGCCGAAGAGCAGGCGCAGCAGGTAGCCGGCGCCGCCGCCCGCGAACGCGATGATCGTCCCGGACGTGACCGTGAACGCGTTCGCCGTCACCAGCTGGTCGCGCCGCACGACATGCGGGAGCGCCGCCGACAGCGCCGCGAGGAAGAACCGGTTGACGCCCAGCACGACGAGGACGCCGAGGAAGAAGACCGCGCCGTCCTGGCCGGCGGCCACGAGCCCCGCGACGACAAGGACGAGCAGCGCCCGCAGGACCGGCGTCCACACGAGGATCTGCCGGCGCCGCCACCGGTCGATGAACACCCCGGCGAACGGGCCGAGCACCGAGTACGGCAGCAGTGTCACCGCGAACGCCGCCGCGGCCTTGCCGGCCGTCGTCTGCCGCTCGGGGGAGAAGAACACATGGCCGGCGAGCGCGACCTGGAACACGCCGTCGCTGAACTGCGAGGCGAGCCGCGTGCCGTACAGCCGCCGGAAATCCCGCCCGCGCAGGATCTCCCGCACCTGTCCAGCCTTCACGCGATCACCTTATGCGTCGTCAGTCGCCGCTCAGCCACAGCCGCGTGTAGTCGTAGCCCGCGGTGGTCGGCAGGTAGACGGCGCCGTGGACGCGGGACGAGTGGAAGAGCGTCTGCGCGCGGTCGAGGAGCGGCACGATCGCCGCGTCCTCCATGATCTTCTGGTCGGCCTGCTGCCAGTAGCCGGCCGCGCGCTCGGCGTCCGGCGCGGTGAGTGCCGCATCGATCAGTGCGTTGACCTGCGGGTTGTCGTAGCCGCCGTAGTTGGTGGAGTTCTGCCCGTAGGTGCGGCCGTCGAACAGCGGCTGGATGATCGAGCGGCCGTTGTTGCCGTACCAGTCGGGCACCCAGCCGGGCGCGGCGATGTCCCACTCGCCGGCGCGGGCGCGGGCGGGCGTGCCGAGGGTGCCGGCGTAGAAGGAGCCGCCCGAGTCGGCCACGAGCTCGGTCTCGACGCCGCAGGCGTCCAGGTTCTCCGCGATGGACTGGGCGATGAGCTTGTGGACGCTGTTCGTCCGGTACGGGAACTTCAGCGTGAGCTTCGGCCGCCCCGCCTGCCCGAGCAGCTCGCGGCATTTGGCCGGGTCGCCCGACTCGCCGGGCGTCGGGTAGAGGTCGGTCGCCGAGTATCCGGAGTTCCCCGGCGGGATCACCGTGTGCAGCGGCCGCGCCACCGACGGCCCGCCGACGATCTTGATGAGCGCGCTGCGGTCGATCGCGTACTCCAGCGCCTGCCGGACCTCCCGCCTGCCGAGCGCGCCGCCGTTGTTCGGGCTGCGCGTGTTGAACACCAGGTACGGGCTGTTGTTCGGCGTCTCCCGGATCGCGAACCGGGGATCGTCGCGCAGCCGGGGGATCGCCGACGTCGGGACGGGCTGGTCCCACGCGAGGTCGGCGGTGCCCTGCTCGATCTGCTGCTGGACGGCCTCGGGAGAGTCCTGCCCGAGGGTGATCCGGATCTTCGCGACGTGCGCCTCGCGGAGCGGGTCGCCGCCCGCCCGCCAGGCCGGGTTGCGGGAGAGCAGGTACGACAGCCCCGGGCGGTACTCGGTGATCTGGTAGGGGCCGTCGGAGATCGTGTGGCGGCGGAGTTCCGCGCCGTCCGGGACGTAGGCGTCGTACTCCTTCGGCGCGGCGGCGGTGTACGGCAGCGTCAGCAGGTTCAGGAAGTCGCTGGCGGGGCGGCGCAGCTTGAACACGAGCGTCCGGTCGTCCTTGGCGCGGACGCCCTCGATCTCGTGGCCGCGCTGGTAGGCGGTCATGGCCGCGGGGTCCTTGCCGTCGACGTCGCCGTAGCCGCGGCAGAACTCGTCCATCCCCTTCAGGGTGGAGATGAAGTAGCCCTTGCCGGCGGACGGCGCCGCCGGGTTGCACAGCCGCTCGAAGCCGCGGACGAAGTCCTGCGCGGTGACCGGCCGCGGCGGTTTCGTGTTCCACTGGACGCCCTCGCGCAGCCGCACCGTGTAGGTGCGCCGGTCCTTGCCGACGCCGCCGTTCTCGCGGGTCGGGATCCGCTCCGCCACGTCCGGCCGGACGGGGACCGTCTCCTGGAAGTCGTTGGACGCCCGCGTCCCGAACAGCGTCCGCGCGAACGTGCGCGTCAGACCGTACGCCCCGACGCTCGCCACCGCCGTCGGGTCGAGGTGCTCCACATCGGACGACCCGATGATCCGCAGCGTCCCGCCGTCGCGGCCCTCGCCCGACGCGGACGCGTCGTCACCTCCCCCCGCGCATCCCGCGAGGCCCACCATCAGCCCCGTCAGCCCCACCGTCACCTTGAACATCTGGCGTGCCGTCACGTTCCCACCTCGAACTCCGAACCTGGCGCGCGGTCACCGGCAGTGTCACAGTAGGGCCGCAGAGTGACAAAGGGCCGGTACATCACCGTTTTCTCTCTAGAAGTAAGGACGCCCTGACAGTGGAAGTCCACTGTCAGGGCGTCCCTTGGAGACTTTGTGATCAGACTCTCAGCGAGCCCGGATCGAGCACCGGACGGGGGTCAGCGCTCGACCTCGCCGCGGATGAACTTCTCCACGGCCTCGTGCGCCTGGTCGTCGGTGTACTGCTCCGGGGGCGACTTCATGAAGTAGGAGGACGCCGACAGGATCGGGCCGCCGATGCCGCGGTCCTTGGCGATCTTCGCGGCGCGCACCGCGTCGATGATGACGCCGGCGGAGTTCGGGGAGTCCCAGACCTCGAGCTTGTACTCCAGGTTGAGGGGGGTGTCGCCGAAGGACTTGCCCTCCAGCCGGACGTAGGCCCACTTGCGGTCGTCCAGCCACGGCACGTGGTCGGACGGGCCGATGTGCACGTCGGCCTTCGCCATCTCGTGCGGGATCTGCGAGGTGACCGACTGCGTCTTGGAGATCTTCTTCGACTGGAGGCGCTTGCGCTCCAGCATGTTCATGAAGTCCATGTTGCCGCCGAAGTTGAGCTGGTACGTGCGCAGCAGCTCGACACCGCGGTCCTCGAAGAGGCGGGCCATGACGCGGTGCGTGATGGTCGCGCCGACCTGCGACTTGATGTCGTCGCCGACGATCGGGACGCCCGCGTCGGTGAACTTCTGGGCCCACTCGGGGTCGCTCGCGATGAACACCGGCAGCGCGTTCACGAACGCGACCTTGGCGTCGATCGCGCACTGGGCGTAGAAGCGGTCGGCCTCCTCCGAGCCCACCGGCAGGTACGACACCAGGACGTCGACCTCGGCGTCCTTCAGCACCTGCACGACGTCCACCGGCTCGGCGTCGGACTCCTCGACCATGTCGAGGTAGTACTGGCCGAGGCCGTCGAAGGTGTGGCCGCGCTGGACGGTCACGCCGGTCGGCGGGACGTCGGCGAACTTGATCGTGTTGTTCTCGCTGGCGTGGATGGCCTCGGACAGGTCCATCCCGACCTTCTTGGCGTCCACGTCGAACGCCGCGACGAACTCCACGTCGCCCACGTGGTACTCACCGAACTGCACGTGCATCAGGCCGGGGACTCGCGTGTCGAGGGCCGCGTCCTTGTAGAACTCGACACCTTGGACGAGTGAAGAGGCGCAGTTGCCCACACCCACGATGGCTACGCGCACCGAACCCATCCGGTTGCTCCTTCTCTCTTGCGGAACATGTGGTTTCACCCGCCCCCGAGGGCGCCGGGTCGCCGCTCAGCGGCCCTCGTCCCGAGGCATGTCCTGGTCAATTCGCTTAGCTGACAGTGCTTGCTGTTCCTGCTCGGCCCGCTCGCGCCCGATGAGCTCGTTGAGCCACCTGACCTCGCGCTCGACCGACTCCAGCCCGTGGTTCTGCAGCTCCAGGGTGTAGGAGTCGACCCGTTCGCGGGTCCGCGCCAATGCGGCCCGGACGCTCTCCAGCCGCTCCTCCAGCCGGCTTCGCCGGCCTTCGAGGATGCGCAGCCGGACGTCGGCGCGGGTGTGCGAGAAGAAGGCGAAGTGCACGCCGAACCCCTCGTCCTCCCACGCCGCCGGTCCGGCCTCGGTCAGGAGCCGCTGGAGGCGCTCCTTGCCGTCGGCGGTGAGCTTGTAAACGATCTTCGACCGGCGGCTCTGCAGGGCCAGGGGCGTGTTCTCCTCGGCCGAACGGTCTTCGACGATCATGCCGTCCGCGAGAAGCTGCTTCAGGCACGGATAGAGGGAGCCGTAGGAGAACGCCCGGAACATGCCCAGCAGGGCGTTGAGCCGCTTGCGCAGCTCGTAGCCGTGCATCGGGGCCTCGTGCAGCAGGCCGAGCACGGCGAGCTCCAGCACGCCCGCGCCCTTCCTGGCCGCCATCCGGTCCCCTCTTCCGCAGAAGCCGATGTCTCGATCTGATGTATCGAGTGAATGTATCGACTCGATACATCGACAAGATACGTACGGCGTCCCGTCATGGCAAGTGGACCGTCCAAACCCGGAAACTCCGCGCGATCGAGCCGTGGCCGGGCGCCGCTTCGTACAGGACGGTGTGACCCCATCCAGCCGCGCCGGCGGCCCGCGCGAAGACGATCTTCAGCCGCACGGGCGGGACGACCGCCGAGGTCGGACGCCGAATGCGGAGAATTCAGGGTGTATATGGCCGAAGTGTGCCAAAGTTGCGGCTGATACCACCCGGCCATGTCGAGCGTCCTCGGCCACGGGGCGCGGCGCCCCGGACGGCGGACGAACAAGGAGGAGCAACCCGGCCGTTTCCATCGGCGGGGGCGTTGACCGGCCCGGATGGTGCTTCGCGGTGCACGCGCTCCCCCCGCTCACCAGCCCGCACAGTACTCTTCGGACGGCGCACGAGTCGCAACAAGGGCCGGAGGGCCGCCCCAGGGCCCCTGGCAACCACCGTTGTCCCCTGTTGATGAGGTCGCGTGAGTAATCCAAGCCAGCCCCGACCGGAACCCGGGTCGCACGGGCCGGGCGGGCAGCAGAACCCCCGTCCCGGCGACTCCGCACGCCCGGACGCCTCCGGCCTGCCCGGCGAGTCACAGAACTCTGGCGCCCAGGGGACACCGGACGCCGGTTTCATGGGGGGCCACGCGGTCCCGAGCGGCCCCGCCGCCCCACTGGGCGGCGCCGCACCGACGGCACCGACTCCCGCGATCCCCTCGGCCC
>NZ_SMJW01000335.1 GCF_004348335.1 Actinomadura bangladeshensis
CAGCGACGAGGCTGAGGGCCGGGAGCGACAGGGGCGCACCGGGGGCGGGCAGGCCGACGGTGACCGTGGTACCGCCTGGGCGGGTGGCGGCGTACGCCTGTTCCAGGACGGGGACGACGCCCGTCGTGTCGATGACCTTCTCGGCGCCGCCGGAGGTCAGGTCGCGGAGGGCGTCGGTCGCGTCCGGGCCGCCCTGGACGGAGTGGGCGCCCAGCTTCTCCGCCAGGTCTAGTTTGTCCGGGACGAGGTCGATCGCGTAGATCTTCGCGGCGCCGGCGGCCTTCGCGGCGAGGACGGCGGCGAGGCCGACGCCGCCCAGGCCGAAGACGGCGACGGTGTCGCCGGGGGTCACGGCGGCGCTGTAGAGGGCGGCGCCGGCGCCGGTGAGGACGGCGCAGCCGAAGAGCGCCGCGATGTCGAACGGCAGGTCGCGGTCGATCTTCACGGCGGAGCGGGACGAGACGACGGTGTACTCCGAGAACGCCGAAACGCCCAGGTGGTGGTTGGGGCGGGTGCCGTCCGGGGCGACGAAGCGCATGCCGCCGCCGAGCAGGGTGCCCGCGCCGTTGGCCGCCGCGCCGGGGCCGCAGAGGGCGGGACGTCCGCCGACGCAGCGTTCGCAGTGGCCGCAGGCCGGGACGAACGCCAGGACGACATGGTCACCGGGGACGAATTCGGTCCCCGGGCCGGTTTCCACGACTTCGCCGGCGGCCTCGTGGCCGAGCGCCATCGGCAGCGGGCGGGGGCGAAACCCGTTGATCACGGAGAGGTCGGAGTGGCACAGCCCCGCCGCGCCGATCCTGATCAGGAGCTCGCCGGGGCCGGGCGGGTCGAGGCGCAGGTCGGCGATCTCCAGCGGGCGGGACGCGGCGTACGGAGCGGGCCGTCCCGACTCGACCAGGACGGCGGCGCGGGTCTCGGTCATGGGGTGAGCAGCTTCTCCATTTCGGCGCGGACCGCGCCCGTGATCTCGACCGGGCGGCGGGTGCGCCGGTCGACGAAGACGTGCACGAAGTGGCCCTCGGCGACGAGCGTCCCGTCGGACGCCCGGAACATCCCGATCTCCCAGCGGACGCTGGAGCGGCCCAGCCTGCCGATGCGCAGCCCGACCTTGATCGCGTCCGGGAACGACACCTCGGCCTTGTACTCGCAGTGCGACTCGACGCACAGCCCGATGGCGGCGGACGTCGCGGGGTCGAAACCGGCCGTCCGGATCATCCACTCGTTGATGACGGTGTCCATGAGCGAGTAGTGGACGACATTGTTGACGTGCCCGTAGACGTCGTTGTCCTTCCACCGGGTCGGGACGTTCTCCCAGTGCTGGTACTCGCCGGTCATGATGGGCAGCCTAGGGGCGGCCCGGCGGCGGTGCCGCACCGGCCCGGCAGGACGGTGACCATGCAAAACGGCGTCCGGGCGGGCCAGGGCCCATGCCCAACGCGCCCGAGCCCGATGCGGAGGCGGCGTTCACGAGGCCGCAGGGAAGTCGGGAGACGTCGCGGGAAAATACCGGGGCGGAAGCAACCTTTTCCGGCTTCGTTGGTTCTCAAGGCATGAGATTGCATCTCGGACTGGCCGCGGCGGGCGACGGCACGCCCGCCGGCGGCATATCCGGCAGCGCCGTACCTGACGGCGGTGAACCCGGCGGCAGCCTCGCGGACGCCACGGCCGCCGATGGGACGCCGGCCGCCGACGGCGAGCGCGTGACCGGTCATGTGCTGGCGGCGCTGTTCCGCACCCACCACCTGTCGCTGGTGCGGCTCGCGGTGCTGCTCGTGGGCGACCAGGCCGGCGCGGAGGACGTGGTCCAGGACGTGTACGCCCGGATGCAGCGGCGCCACGAGCGGCGAGGCGGAGGGAGCGGCCTGCCCTCCACGCAGCCGGAACTGCTCGCCTACGCGCGCACCGCGGTCCTGAACGCCGGCCGGACGCTGCTGCGCCGCCGGGCCCTGACGCACCGGCTGTTCCAGGCTCCCCAGCCGGTGTGGTCGGCGGAGAACGACGCGCTGGTCGCCGACGACCGGCGGCGGGTGCTGCACGCGCTGGGCCGCCTGCCCGCCCGGCAGCGGGAGGCGATCGTCCTCCGCTACTACCTCGACCTGTCCGAGGTGGAGATCGCCGCGGCCATGGGCGTCCGGCCGGGCACCGTCAAGTCGACCATCTCCCGGGGCCTGGACGCGCTCCGCGACCGGTACGAGGAGGAACGATGACCGGGTTCTCCGACGAGCTGCTGCGGGCGGCCCTGGCCGATGCGGCCGGCACCGTCCGCCAAGAGGAGTTGCGGCCGCTGCCCGCCCCGTCCCGGCGCCGCCGCCCGCTCTTCCCGCCGCTCGCCGCGCTGACCGCCGCGGCGGTCGCCGTCGCCGCGGTCGTCGCGGTCGTCCTCGTCGCGCCGTGGTCGGGGCACGGACGGGACGGCGCCCGTCCTCCCTTCGCCCTCGCGGCCTACGGGGGAGCCGACTACATCCTCGACGGGGCGCAGCCTCCCGGCGGGCCCTCGGTGACGATACGCAGCACCGATACCGGCCGGGCGATCGCGACGCTGCCCGCGCCGGCGGGAACGTCCGGCTTCCGCTACTCCGCCGACTCCGGGGACAACCGGACCTTCGTCCTCACCACCGCCGACCCGCAGGCGTGCACGATCGGCTTCTACCGGCTCACGCTCGGCGCCGACGGCCGGCCGAAGGGGCCGCTGACCGAGATGCGCGGCACCGGGCTGCGGCAGCGGACGAGCGAGGCGCTCGCCCCACTGGCCGTGGCCCCCGGCGCACGCCGTATCGCGTACGCGGGCCGGGAATGCGGCGGCGATTCCGCCAAGGGGACCGTCACGGTCATCGACACCGTGACCGGTGACCGCCGCGTCACCCGGCTCCCCCTCCCCGCCTTCGCCACCGACCTGTACTGGGCGCCGAACGGCCGGGAGCTGGTGTTCCAGACCATGGGCGAGTACCTGGACCGCGGCCTGAGCACCCTCGACACGTCGACGGGCAAGGTGAGCGCGATCCGGTTGGGAGCCGGTGACACGACGTTGCGCGGTGCCGCGTTCGGCAAGGACGGTACGCACATCGTGGCCCTGGTGCGCGACGGCGGGCAGAACCACGTGGTCTGGTACGCGCCGGCCACCAAGACGATCACGCGCCGGGTGGCCCTGCCGCCGAGCGATCCGCTGGCGCCGACGATGTTCCAGGTGTCCGGGGACCGGGTCGTGGCGATGATCGGCGACTACGTGCACGTCGTCACCGGGACGAAGGTCACCACCCACCGCGCCGGCGAAGCCGGCGACAGCCTGCCCTGAGCCCGCGGCGCCGCCGGGGTCTCAGCGGCGCCGCCGGGGCTCAGCGGCGCCGCCCACCACCGCCCCGGAACCGGGCGAGGAGCCCGCGCACCTTGGCCTGGGTGCGCGGGTCGCGGGCGTACCGCTCGGCCTTCGCCCGCATCCTGCGTCCCTGCGGGCTCCGGACGTACCTCATGATCTTGTTGACGACGGACGGCATGGTCGTCCTCCTCGGCCTGGGGTCTCCCTACAACGAGTGCCCGGCCCGAGAAGTTCAGAACGCCTCGTCCAGGGTGACGCTCCCCTCTACGCCGATCTGGTACGCCGAAACCCGGCGCTCGAAGAAGTTCGACAGCTCTTGGACGTCCTGCAGCTCCATGAACGCGAACGGGTTGGCGGTGCCGTAGCGGGCCGGGAGCCCGAGCCGGACGAGCCGCTGGTCGGCCACGTATTCGAGGTAGGCGCGCATGTCGCCGGCGCTCATGCCGGGCAGTCCGTCGCCGCACAGGTCGCGGGCGAACGCCAGTTCCGCCTGGACGGCCTCCTCCAGCATCGCGGTGACCTGGGACGTCAGCTCGGCGTCGAACAGCTCCGGCTCCTCGGCGCGCACGGTGTCCACCACGGAGAACGCGAATTCCATGTGCATCGACTCGTCCCGGAACACCCAGTTCGTCCCGGAGGCGAGGCCGTTCAGCAGACCGCGCGACCGCAGCCAGTACACGTACGCGAAGGCACCGTAGAAGAACAGCCCCTCGATGCACGCCGCGAAGCAGATGAGGTTGAGCAGGAACGTCCGGCGGTCGCCGGCGCTCCGGAGTTCGTCCAGGGAGCCGAGCGAGTCGATCCAGCGGAAGCAGAACTCCGCCTTCGCCCGGATGGACGGGATGTGCTCGATCGCCGCGAACGCCCGCGCGCGCTCGTCCTGATCGGGCAGGTAGGTGTCCAGGAGGGTCAGATAGAACTGTACGTGGACGGCCTCCTCATAGAGCTGCCGCGATAGGTAGAGCCGCGCCTCTGGGGCGTTCACGTGCTTGTAGAGGTTCAGCACCAGGTTGTTCGCCACGATCGAGTCGCCGGTGGCGAAGAACGCGACGAGCCGGTTCACGAGGTGCAGTTCGGCAGGGGTGAGCCGCTCCAGGTCGGCGAGGTCGGAGGCGAGGTCCACTTCCTCCACCGTCCACGTGTTGCGGATCGCGGCCCGGTAGCGCTCGTAGAAGTCGGGGTAGCGCATGGGCCGCAGGGTCAGGTCCATGCCGGGGTCGAGCAGCATGCCGTGTCCTTCCGTTCGCGCGCTCACTGGCATGCCTCGCAGGTCTCGGGGTTCTCCAGGGAGCACACGGCCGCGTCCACGGCAGAAGCCGCGGCGGTAGCCGCAGTGGACGCGACGGTCGTCTGCGCGATGCGCGTCGCCGGGCGGGACCGCAGGTAGTAGGTCGTCTTGAGGCCCGCGCGCCACGCGTACGCGTACATCGAGGAGAGCTTGCCGATCGTCGGCGTCTCCATGAACAGGTTCAGCGACTGCGACTGGTCGATGTACGGGGTGCGGGCGGCGGCGAGGTCGATGAGCGCCTTCTGCGGCAGTTCCCAGGCCGTCCGGTAGAGGGTGCGCATCTCGTCCGGCAGGCCGGTGAGGCCCTGGACGGAGCCGTTCGCCTTCTTCACCGCCTCCCGGACGGCCGGCGTCCACAGCCCGAGCGACTTCAGGTCGTCGACCAGGTAGCCGTTGATCTGCAGGAACTCCCCGGACAGCGTCTCGCGCTTGAACAGGTTGGACACCTGCGGCTCGATGCACTCGTAGCAGCCCGCGATGGACGCGATCGTCGCGGTCGGCGCGATCGCGATCAGCAGCGAGTTGCGCAGCCCCGTCTCGGCGACCCGCGCCCGGAGTTCGGCCCACGCCTCGGGACGGGTCTGCGCCGCGTCCGGGAAGTGGTCGACGTGGAGCCGGCCGCGAGCGGTGCGCGTCATGCCGTAGGCGGGCAGCGGGCCGTGCGCGGCGGCGAGATCGGCGGACGCGCCGTAGGCGGCCAGCGCGATCTCCTCGGCGATCCGCGTCGAGAGCGCGCGGGCCTCGTCCGAGTCGAACGGAAGGCGCAGCGTGAAAAAGACGTCCGCCAGACCCATCACCCCCAGGCCGACCGGTCGCCACTTGCGGTTGGCCTTCTCCGCCTCCGGCGTGGGGTAGAAGCCCCTGTCGATGGTGCGGTCCAAGAACCGGACGGCGGTGCGGACGGTCGAACGAAGCCGATCCCAGTCGACCCCTGCCGGTGTGACATGCGCGGCCAGATTCACCGATCCGAGGTTGCAGACGGCCGCCTCGCCGTCGCCGGTCACCTCCAGGATCTCCGTGCACAGGTTCGACAGGTGGACGGTCTGGCCGGGTTCGGCGGTCTGGTTGCAGGCGCGGTTGGCGGCGTCCTTGAACGTCATCCATCCGTTGCCCGTCTCGGCGAGGGTGCGCATCATCCGCCCGTACAGCTTGCGCGCCGGGACCTGCCGGACGAACCGCCCGTCCCGCTCCGCCGCCCGGTACGCCTCGTCGAACGCCTCGCCCCACAGGTCGGCCAGCTCGGGGACCTCCTTCGGGTCGAACAGCGACCAGGCCGCGTCGTCCTCGACGCGGCGCATGAACTCGTCCGGGACCCAGTTGGCGAGGTTGAGGTTGTGGGTGCGGCGCGCGTCCTCGCCCGTGTTGTCGCGCAGTTCGAGGAACTCCTCGACGTCGGCGTGCCACGGCTCCAGGTACACGCAGGCCGCGCCCTTGCGGCGCCCGCCCTGGTTGACGGCGGCGACGGACGCGTCCAGCGTGCGCAGCCACGGCACGATGCCGTTCGAATGCCCGTTGGTGCCGCGGATCAGCGACCCCCGCGACCGGACCTTCGTCCACGAGATGCCGATGCCGCCCGCGTACTTGCTGAGCCGCGCGACCTGCCCGTACCGGTCGTAGATCGACTCCAGCTCGTCGCGCGGCGAGTCGAGCAGGAAGCAGGACGACAGCTGCGGGCGGCGCGCCGCCGCGTTGAACAGCGTCGGCGAGCTGGGCAGGTAGCGCAGCGTGCCGAGCAGCCCGTACAGCTCCGCCGCCTCGTCCACGGTGTCGGCGAGGCCGCAGGCGACCCGCAGCAGGAAGTGCTGCGGACGCTCCAGGACGAGCCGCGAACGCGGATGCCTCAGCAAGTACCGGTCGTAGAGCGTGCGCAGCCCGAAGTACTCGAACCGGTCGTCGGCGGAGTCGTCGACGAGCGCGTCGAGCGCGCCGGCGTTGGCGGCGACGAACGCGGCCGGGCCGTCCGCCAGCAGGCCCGCGCCGTGCGCGGCGGCGACCGACTCGGCGAACGTCACGACGCCCGCGGACGCCGCCTCGTCCCTGATCCGGGCGCCGAGCAGCCGCGCGGCGACCTTGGAGTACCCGGGTTCGGCGGGCACCAGCGCGGCGGCCTCGCCGATCGCGAGGTCGCGCAGCGCCGCAGCGTCCAGCCCGTTCCCGGAGCGGACGGCGGCCAGCACCCGTCCCGGCTCGACATCCGGTATGCCGTCGCAGGCGGCCTCGACCTCCGCGCCGATCCCCCGCCACGACGCCGCCGTGGCTGGCCGCGCCGCCAGAGCCTGTGTCACGTGCCTCTCCCCTCGCAAGCCGCCTCGCGGGGGGCATGCGAACGGCGCGCGGCGGCACGCCGCGCTCCGCCCTCCGGCCCACCCGCGAGGCCTGGACGTATCGAACTGGCAGGTCTTCGGACTCGCGGGCGCCGCCTTCCGGAGAAGGCGTCCTAGTGGCCGTCGCTTCCCGGGCCCGCGATGGGCCCAGTGCTCGATGACGGCGGTCGTTCCCGCTCACCGCTGCGGGGCAGTCCCGGATTCGCACCGGGTTCCCTCTTACGACGCCCCCGCCGCGAGCGGCGGGGGCGTACCAGCACGGGATTGAACCCTACATCTAGTTCACGATCTTTGCGCAACCCCAAGATGTAGGGCGTGTCGGCGGACCGCCGGGGTGGCGGCAGGGTCGGCTGCGGGGCCGGCGGGGGTGGTGGCACGATGGTCACGTCATGTCCGAACGCCCCCGCGAACCCCTGTTCCGGACCGCCCGCGCGATCGTCTTCGCGACCGCGTGCGTCGCGCTGGCCGTCCTCGGGCATGTCCTCGCAGGTGGAGCCGCGGTCCCGGGG
>NZ_SMJW01000336.1 GCF_004348335.1 Actinomadura bangladeshensis
AGGTCACGCTGCCCGGGGTGCGGCGGTCGGTCGGGGTCGCGCGGGGGTTCGTCCGGGACCTGGCGGCCGGCCTGCCCGCCGTGGACGACCTCGTGACGGTGGTGAGCGAGACGGTCGCCAACGCGGTCACGCACACGGCGTCGGGGCTGGCCGGCGGACGGGTGACGGTCGTCCTCATGGAGGGCGACGGCGTCTACCGGCTGGAGGTCGCCGACGACGGCGCGGCCGGCGGCCGGCCGCATGTCAAGGCCGAACTGGGGGCGGAGACGGGGCGCGGCATGCGGATCGTGGAGGCGCTCGCGGCGCGCTGGGGGTTCCGGGCGGACGGGCCGCGGACGGTGGTGTGGGCGGAGTTCCCGGCCCCGCCCGCGGGGGAGCGCGGGCGGGGCCGGGACGCGCCGGTCAGCGACCCCGGTTGAGCTGCCGGGCAGGCAGCCGCCGGGCGTTGCGGCGCTGGTTCGCGAGATTGGCCGACCTGGCGTCGGAGTTCTTTCGCTTCCCCTTCTTCTTGGAATTGGCGAAGGGGGCGGAGTCGGGATTGTGAATTGCACGCATGAAAGCAACACCTCCGGGCGGGGCTTGAAATCGGCCGTGCGAGGGCCGATGAGGAGAAAAGGCGGGCGCGCGACCGTGTCGCAGGTCAAGTGGCCTGCGAGTGAAGAGAAGTGCGCCCGTGAGGAGGATGGGAGCGGGCCCGCGAAAGCGTCCAAGACGGCGTGGAAGCCAATGTCGGCGACGGTGTCGGGGGCGGCTCGACCAGAGAGAATCAAAGCTCCATGCGTAAGAGTTAGCCATAGATCACCCGGCGGTGTCAACCCATTAATTCCATCCGATCGTGAACCCGGACGGCGGGAAGTGGAGATACATCGCCGGGAGGCTTCATGAAGGTGCTGGCTTGGATCGCCGTCGCCGCGGCGGCGGTGATGGTGACGGGCAGCCTGTCCGCGTACGGGTACTACTGGAAGCTGCAGAACGCGGTCCAGCACGAGGACGTGGACAAGCTGATCGGCGGGAACCGGCCGAAGAAGCTGAACAGCGCCCGGAACATCCTGGTGATCGGGTCCGACACGCGGGAGGGCGCCAACGCGCAGTACGGGAAGGGTCTGCGGAACAAGCCGCCCGCGTCCGACACGATGGTGCTGCTGCACCTGTCGCCGGGTGGAGGGCAGGCGCTGGCCGTGAGCTTCCCGCGCGACCTCATGGTGCCGATACCGGAGTGCACGCGCAGGGACGGCACGAAGGTGCCCGGCACCAGCGTCGCCATGCTGAACCAGGCGATCGCCCACGCCGGCCCCGCGTGCACGGTCAAGACCATCGAGCGGGTCACGAAAATCCACATCGACCACTTCGTGCAGGTGGATTTCGTGGGCTTCAAGCGGATCGCCACCGCGGTCGGCGGCGTCCCCGTGTGCGTGAGGGGCGATGTCCACGACAAGGACTCCGGCCTCAACCTCACCAAGGGCAGCCACAGGTTGAAGGGCGAGCAGGCTCTGGCGTACGTCCGCAGCCGCAAGGGGTTCGGGGACAAGAGCGACACCGCGCGCATCAAGCGGCAGCAGCACTTCTTCGGCGCGCTGGCCAAGGAGGCGATGGGCAAGGGCGTCCTCACCGATCCCGGACGCCTGAACGAGCTGCTCAACGCGGTGGCCGAGTCGCTGACCACGGACAAGGCGCTGACCGTCGCGGAGATGCTGAAGATCGCCCAGGGCATGCGCGACCTGAACGCCGGCAAGCTCCGCTTCGTCACGGTGCCGTCGGGCGCCTACGCCCCGGACCCGAACCGGGTGGCCCTGACCCGTCCGGCGGCCGACGAGTTCTTCGACGCGATCCGCAAGGACGTCGTCGTGCCCGCGCAGCAGAAGGCGCCGGCCGTGCCGCCGGGGAAGGTGCACGTGTACAACGCGTCCGGCGTGGAGGGGCGCGCGGCGCAGGTCGCGGCGCAGCTCGAGGACGGCGGCTGGCAGGTCGTCGGCGTCGGCAACCTCCCCTCCCGGACGCGGGCCACCCACGTCCGGTTCGGGACGGGCGCCGACGCGCAGGCGCGGGCGCTGGCCGGGCTCCTGCCGGGCGCGCGGGTCGCGCCGCGCGCGAAGGCGCCGGCCGGTGTCGTCGAACTGGTCATCGGCCCGGACTTCACGCGGATCCGGACGTCCGGCGGCATCCCCGTGCAGCAGGGGGAGAGCCGGGCGAGCGACACCGTGTGCGAGAAGGTGGCGTGATCCGTGGGGTACGTGTCGTTGACGCCATGACGGGCACGGCTCCAGCCTGGAGTCATGCGCGTCGCGTTCGTGATATTCGACGGGTTCCAGGTCCTCGACCTGACCGGCCCCCACGAGGTCTTCCAGCACACAGGCCGGTACGAATGCCTCGTCATCGGGCCCGAGGCGGGCCTCGTGCGGTCGTCCGGCGGGCTGCCGGTGCACGCGGGCTTCGGCACGCGCGACGTCGCCCCGCAGGGCATCGACACGCTCGTCGTCGCAGGCGGAGAGGGGGTCGACCGGGCGCGGCGGGACCCGGCGCTGGTCGGCTGGATCGCCGAGGTCGCGACGACCGCGCGGCGGGTCGCGTCCGTGTGCAGCGGGGCGCTGCTGCTCGCCGAGGCGGGGGTGCTCGACGGCCGCCGCGTCACCACGCACTGGGCGCGCGAGGCGCAGCTCAGGACGGAGTATCCGCGGCTGGACGTCGACTGCGACCCGATCTTCATCCGGGACGGGCGCGTGTGGACGTCCGCCGGCGTCACGGCCGGCATGGACCTGGCGCTCGCCCTGGTGGAGGACGACCACGGCCGCGACACGGCGCACGCGGTGGCGCGGGAACTGGTGATGTTCCTGCGGCGGCCGGGCAGCCAGTCGCAGTTCAGCGTCCCGCTGTGGTCGGCGCAGCCCGCGAGCGACCCGATCCGGGCGGCGGTGTCGTCCGTCCAGGCCGATCCGGGCGCCCGGCACACCATCGCCGACCTGGCCGAGCGGTCCGGGCTCAGCGCGCGGCACCTGCAGCGGCGGTTCACCGCCGAACTGGGCGTGCCGCCCGCCGCCTACGTCGAGCGCATCCGCATCGAGGCGGCGCGGCGGGCACTGGCGGAGGGCGACGAGCCGGTGGAGACGCTGGCCCGGCGCCTGGGGTTCGGGACGGGCGAGACCTTGCGCAGGGCGTTCCACCGGCACATCGGCGTCGCGCCGTCCGACTACAGGGATCGATTCCGAGGAACGAGGGAGTACGCATGACCACGTACGGGCTGCTGGTGTTCGAGGCCGCGGAGGAACTCGACTTCGTGGGCCCCTGGGAGGTGTTCACGGCGTCGGCCATGCTGCGCGACGAAGACGACAAGGCTTTCCTGGTCGCCGAGCAGCCGGGGCCGGTGCGCTGCGCCAAGGGCCTGAGGGTCGTGCCAGACCACACCTTGGACGACCATCCGAAGCTGGACGTCCTCCTAGTCCCGGGTGGACGTGGCGCAAGAGAGACCCAGCAGCACAATCCGTCCGTCACCGGCTGGATAGCGAAGACGGCCGAACAGGCCGACTGGGTGACGAGCGTGTGCACCGGCTCGATCCTGCTCCACGCCGCAGGCCCGGCCAGGGGGCGAAGGGTCGCGACCCATTGGTCATCGGAGGACGACCTGGAGGCTCGCGGTGACGTGACCGTCGTCCGCGACGCGCGCTACGTCGTGGACGGCAACCTCATCACCAGCCAAGGGGTGTCCGCCGGTATCGACATGGCGCTCTGGCTGGTCGGACGCCTCCACGGACGCGACCACGCACGGGCGGTGCGCCGCTACATCCAGTACGAGCCGGCGCCCCCGTACATGGCCGACACGCCGGAGTGACCGGAACGAACATTCCGCCATACCAGTGATGATCTTCGCTTATCGGCATAATCACGCGAATGGCGATGTCGCTTCCGGTGCGGTTCCGCAGCGATGGCGGGCGGGTGGCGGTGGAGACCGATCCACTGCACGCCCCGCTCCGCGACTTTCTCATCAACGACCTGGGCGAGGACGTCTCCGCGATCGCCCGCACCCAGGGGCGGCTGGGCGGCGGCGGGCCGTCCGGGCCCTGGGAGGAGGTCTACCGCTACCACCGCCTCGACTTCGACGGCACGACCGTCCACGTGCGGGACGTCGGCGGATGGGCGTCCTGCGACCTGGACCCGGCCGTCCTGCGGCAGTGCCTGGAGGAGTACCTCCAGCAGGTCGGCGCCCTGCGGAGCCGCCGCAGCCTGGAGCGCGTGCTCGGCGAGCCGCGCAACGGCGAACCGGTCGCGAGCTCGCTCGCCCTCGGCTCGGTCTCGAACCGGACGCAGGGCTGGGGACTGATCCAGGCGCCGCGCGCCATGCTGGAGGACATCGCCGGGCTCACCCCGCACCCGGACGGCTGCCTCCCGCACGGCGTCCTGGAGACCGGCTCGGGTGCCTGCTGGGCCGACCTCGCCGTGCTGGACGAGAGCGGGACGCGCCTACGCGGCGGCACCAAAACGTTCATGCCGCGCGGGATCGACCCAGAGCGCCTCATGGCGGAGCTGGGCAGCACCTTGACCCAGGCCCGTTTCCTCAACGGCGTCCCAGGTGCATGGTGCGGTGTCGTCGCCGGTGTACCGGTGCACGGCTACATCGACCCGGATTCCGTCCTGCGGCTGCCCTGCCATCCGATCGAGATCGAGGGCGTCGTCCGGCATGTGCGGGTGTTCTTCCCAGAGCTGGCCGACTCGGGGGTCGATCTGGAGGCCGCGGCGTCCAGCGCGAGCACGTTCTCCCAGGTGGTGTACGGGCCGCGTCATGTTCTCACGGCCTTCCTACTTCACGATGTGCAGAGCCACCGGCACCATCTGGAGGTCGTCCGTGCCGCACGTCCAGGCTGGGAGCACACGGGGAACGCCTGCCATCTGCGGGTCGATGTGCAGACCGTCCGGTTGGAGCACCTGTGGCTGCCCGGCCACGCCTGCGAGTTGCCGACGGGGGAGTTCGCCGGCGTCCTGTACGAATACGAGCGTCTCGTAACCTCGTGACCGGACTGGGGGGCACATGGCCGACCTGATGGGGCGACTCGCCGACCGACTCGTGGACCGCCTCTTCGGCCTACCCGAGGTGCCCTCACCGGACATCGGGATAAGACGCGACCTCCGTGTGCCCATGCCGGACGGGGTCGCGCTCATCGCCGACCTGTACCGTCCCCGCGGTGCGGGGCCGATGCCCGCCGTACTGATCCGCACCCCCTACGGCAAGCGGCAGCCCATCATGCGGCTGTTCGCCGGGGTCCTCGCCAGGCGGGGCTTCCAGGTCGTCATCCAGAACGTGCGCGGAGTCCTCGGCTCCGGCGGCGAGTTCCACGCCTTCCACAACGAGAAGGACGACGGTCTCGCGACGCTCACATGGCTCCGTGACCAGCCGTGGTGTGACGGCAAGGTCGCCATGGTGGGTGCGAGTTACCTCGGCTTCACCGAATGGGCGCTCGCACCCTACGCGGACCCTCCTCTGGAAGCGATGGGGCTCGGCATCACCGCGTCCGAATTCGTGAGCTCCTTCTATCCCGGTGGGGCGCTCGCCCTCCACAACACGCTCGTCTGGTCATCGCTGATGGGCACGCAGGGCGAGAGGAGGCGCCCGCTCCACAACAGGCGTGTCCGGCAGGCGATGCGTCACCTCCCGCTAGGCGAGGCGGACACGGCGGCCATCGGACGTCCCGAAACGTTCCTCCGCGAGGTCACCGCCCACGCCGAGCCAGGCGACGGCTTCTGGGACGACACCGACCACAGCGCCGCCGTCCCCGGCACCACCACGCCGACCACGATGGTGACGGGCTGGTGGGACCTGTTCCTGCGCGGCCAGTTGCGCGACTTCGCCGCCCTCCACGCCGCCGGACGCCAGGTGCGCATCACCATCGGCCCATGGGGACACGACACGAAAGCCCTCCGCGCGATGGTCTCCGACCAGGTGTCCTGGCTGAACGCCGACCTGAACGGCGACAAGGCCCAACTGCGTCAGGCGCCGGTAAGGCCCCACCTGCAGAAGGCAGACCGCTGGATGGACTTCGACCAGTGGCCCCCGCCCGAAACCAAGCCGACGCCGCTCTACCTCGGCCGAAGCCTGCTCTGGGACGGTCCGCCCGACGCAGACCCGGCCACGTTCACCTACGACCCACTCGACCCGACACCGAACGTAGGCGGACCGCTCCTCTCGCCCGGCAAGGGCAGGCAGCGGGACAACACACCGATCGAACGCCGCGGCGACGTGGTTGTCCTGACCGGCGCGCCCCTGGACGCGGACCTCGACCTGATCGGGCCGGTCTCGGCGACGATCCACGTCCGGACGAGCACGGGCCACGGCGACCTGTTCATCCGCCTCTGCGACGTCGACCGCGACGGCGTCTCCCGCAACGTCACCGACGGCATTCTGCGCATCAGACGTGAAGGGCTCGTGCGGGCCGAGATCGAGATGCATCCGACCGCGTACCGGTTCCTGCGCGGCCACCGGCTGCGCGTCATGCTGGCGGGCGGCGCGTTCCCGAGGTTCGCCCGCAACCACGGCACCGGCGAACCCGCCGGGCGGGCCGTCGCGTCCCGTCGCACCCGCTTCGAGATCCTCCGCGACAAGGACCACCCGTCGGCGATCCACCTCCCGGTGTGGGACGGCTAGCTCTCCCGCATTACAGCCCGTTCTGCGCTAGCCGGCGGTGCTCTCCGCGCGCAGGGCCTCGAACTCCTTGAGCACCTTCTTGCGCGCCCTGGCCGAGAGCCGGTCGATGTAGAGCTTGCCCTCAAGGTGGTCGGTCTCGTGCTGGAGGCAGCGGGCGAGCAACCCCGTCCCCTCGACCGTGATCTCCGCGCCGGTGACGTCGAAGCCGTGCACGGTCGCATGGTCGGGGCGTGCCAGCCGGGCGTGCGGCCCCGGCACGGACAGGCAGCCCTCTTCGTCGTCGTCCAGCCGCCGGTTCTCCAGCGTCGGCAGTTCCAGGACCGGGTTGACGACGACGCCCCTGCGCCGCTCGCCGTCCTCGTCCGGGCAGTCGTAGACGAAGACGCGCAGGTCGACGCCGATCTGGTTCGCGGCCAGGCCGACACCGTCCGCCTCGTACATGCTGGCGAACATGTCGTCGGCCAGTTCCGCCAGCGCCGCGTCGAAGTCCTCGACGGGCCGGCACGGCCGATGCAGGACGGGCGTCCCCACCAGCGTGATCGGCCGCACGCGTCCCACCATCACCGATTCCTCCCGGAACCGATTACATCACGCCCCGTCGACCGGGACGCTGAACGCGGAGCGTGTTCCGTTCGTCGCACACCGTCGTCCGCTCATCGACTCGGCGCGCCGAACCCTCGATCCGGCCGGGCTCCCTCGCTACGTTCTTCACATCCGCCGCACGGCCGGTCGAGCCGCTTCGGGGGGAGCGGCCGGTCCCGTGAGCGCACCCGGGGACCGGCGCGGCGG
>NZ_SMJW01000337.1 GCF_004348335.1 Actinomadura bangladeshensis
GCCGCGACAAACACGTAGTAGTCACTGGAGAGCCGGATGCATTGAAAGGTGCACGTCCGGTTCGGGCCGGGGGCCACTGGAAAAGGACCCGCCGACGGCGGGCACCTCGCCAGTGGCCTACCGGTACATCGGCACGGTGAGGGTCCGATCGTCGTGCGGGTGCTGCGGGACGAGCGCGACGGGCTCCCGGTGATCGAGGTCTGGGACGGCGGCGAGGGGCGGCCGGTGATCCGGTCGCAGAACCATGCGGCCGTCTCGGGACGCGGGCTCCAGCTCATGGTGGAGCTCGTCCGTGAGTGGGGTGTGCGGCCCCTCAACGAGGGCGGAAAGATCGTGTGGGCGAAACTCGCCTCCGATTGACGTCCTCCCCGCCGGTGCCGCGTTGTCTCCGCGCACTGAAGGGTGGGGGCTCCACGCTGTAGGTGCCCGATGAACGAGGCCGTTGGGCTGCCGGGACGTTCACCAGTTGAGGAGCAGGCCGTAGCCCTCTTCGGCGGCCTCCTCCATCCAGTTGAGCGTCTCGTCTGGGGAGTCGTCGTTCAGGAAGTCGCTGAAGGACGGCGGCTGCGTCACGTGCACCTTCTGGCTGGCGGGGACGCGCCGGTTCCACTCCCGGGCTAGACGGACGTACGGGGCGGCGTCGATGGTGGTGGCCTGGCACTCGTCGCCCCAGCGGGGTGCCGGGCTTGCGGTGGGAGGCGGCAGCGACAGGATGTGTTCGCGTACGTCCACCAACTCGGGACGGACGGCCCACGCGTTCGTGCGCGTAACCGAGTCCGAGGCCCGCCGCCGGAGTGACGACCACTCGTCGGCAAGGCGCCGGCCCGTTGAGTAGGTGTGCCAGGCGTGCAAGTACGGTCGGTGCCCGCCGTCCCGCACCTCTTTGATGTGAGTCCGCCATTGCCGCACGTGTGGGGCGAGTTCGTGCGGGTGGAAGCTCCGGTACATGGTGAAGCGCCATTCGGCGGGTAGGAGAGGGGTGAGGACGAGCGCGTTCACCCGATGCGCGTTGCCGGGGCCGGTGTCGACGTCGACCAGGGCGGTGATGTCGGGGCCGTCGGCGGGTCCGGGGGCGTCCAGGTGGCCGAACTCGTCGGGGAACCAGCACCGGGACGCGACGAACGCCGCCCGCTGCGCTCGCACGGCCGCCTCGAAGGCGTCGCCGTCGCAGCGGGTGCGCATGCGGTACCAGTCGACGCCCACTCCGCCGCCTTCCATCCGAAGTCCCCGGCGGGTCGAGCGTAGGGGTGCAAGTAGCTTGATGTCGAGATAAATTGGGGATAGCTTGACGTCGAGAGAAAAGCTGCGGAAGTTAGGCGGCCCTGATTGCGGGTGATGGGGCCGACTAAGGCAGGATCAAGGTAGACGAGCACCCGTCCCGCCACCTCGTGTCGGCCGTGGGGACGGGCACACTTGAAGATCAAGAAGAGCGCCGCGCGCTCATGTCCCGGACCGGACGCGCGGTGGCGATGGAGGAGGAGTCCGTGTCCGCGAACAGCTTCGGCAGCCTTGACAAGCTGCAGGTTGGCGACAAGTCGTACGACATCTATCGGCTGGACGCCGTCGAGGGCGCGGCCCGTCTCCCGTACAGCCTGAAGGTGCTGCTGGAGAACCTGCTGCGCACCGAGGACGGCGCGAACGTCACCGCCGAGCACATCCGCGCGCTCGCCCAGTGGGACTCGCAGGCCCAGCCGAGCAAGGAGATCCAGTTCACCCCCGCCCGGGTGATCATGCAGGACTTCACCGGTGTGCCCTGTGTGGTCGACCTCGCCACGATGCGCGAGGCCGTACGGGACCTCGGGGGCGACCCGACGAAGATCAACCCGCTGGCGCCGGCCGAGATGGTCATCGACCACTCGGTGATCGTCGACTACTTCGGGACGCCGCAGGCGTTCGAGCGGAACGTGCAGCGGGAGTACGAGCGCAACAAGGAGCGCTACCAGTTCCTGCGGTGGGGGCAGACGGCGTTCGACGAGTTCAAGGTCGTCCCGCCCGGCACCGGCATCGTCCACCAGGTGAACATCGAGCACCTGGCACGCGTCGTGTTCGACCGGAACGGGGTCGCCTACCCGGACACGTGCGTCGGCACCGACTCGCACACGACGATGGAGAACGGCATCGGCGTGCTCGGGTGGGGCGTCGGCGGCATCGAGGCCGAGGCCGCGATGCTCGGCCAGCCGATCTCGATGCTCATCCCGCGCGTCGTCGGCTTCAAGCTGACCGGTGAGCTGCCCGCCGGGACGACCGCGACCGACCTGGTGCTCACGATCACCGAGATGCTGCGCGAGCACGGCGTGGTCGGCAAGTTCGTCGAGTTCTACGGCGAGGGCGTCCACGCGCTGCCGCTGGCGAACCGCGCCACGATCGGCAACATGAGCCCCGAGTTCGGCTCCACCTGCGCCATCTTCCCGATCGACGACGAGACGCTGAAGTACCTGCGGCTCACCGGGCGCGGCGAAGAGCAGATCGCGCTCGTCGAGGCGTACGCCAAGGCGCAGGGCATGTGGCTCGACCCGTCGGTGGAGCCCGAGTTCTCCGAGTACCTGGAGCTCGACCTCGGCACGGTCGTCCCGTCGCTGGCCGGCCCGAAGCGCCCGCAGGACCGCATCTCCCTGGCCAACGCCAAGGCGACCTGGCGGCGGGACGTGCAGAACTACGTCCAGAGCGTCCTCGGCGCGCTGGACGAGGCGTCCAACGAGAGCTTCCCCGCCTCCGACACCCCGGCGATCATGCAGGAGACCGAGGGCGACAAGCCGCGGCACGTCGACGCCAACGGCTCCGGCCGGCCGCACAAGCGCGTCCCGGTCAAGCTGGAGGACGGGACGGAGTTCGAGCTCGACCACGGGCACGTCGCCGTCGCGGCCATCACGTCCTGCACCAACACGTCCAACCCGTACGTGATGATCGGCGCGGCGCTGCTGGCGAAGAACGCCGTGGAGCGGGGGCTCACGCGCAAGCCGTGGGTCAAGACCTCGCTCGCGCCCGGGTCGCAGGTCGTCACCGACTACTACGAGCGCGCCGGCCTCACCCCGTACCTCGACAAGATCGGCTTCAACCTGGTCGGGTACGGCTGCACCACCTGCATCGGCAACACCGGCCCGCTGCAGCCGGAGATCTCCAAGGCCGTCAACGACAACGACCTGGCGGTCACCGCGGTGCTGTCCGGCAACCGCAACTTCGAGGGCCGCATCAGCCCCGACGTGAAGATGAACTACCTCGCGTCGCCGCCGCTGGTCATCGCCTACGCGCTCGCCGGGACGATGGACATCGACATCCTCAACGACCCGATCGCCGAGGGCACCGACGGCCCGGTCTACCTGCGCGACATCTGGCCCGCGCCGGAGGAGGTCTCGGCGATCGTCGAGTCGTCCATCGGCCAGGACATGTTCACCGAGAGCTACGCCGACGTCTTCAAGGGCGACGAGCGCTGGACCAGCCTCGACATCCCGACCGGCGACCTGTTCGAGTGGGACGCCGCGTCCACCTACGTCCGCAAGGCCCCGTACTTCGACGGCATGGGCGCCGAGCCGGAGCCGGTCGCCGACATCCACGGCGCCCGCGTCCTGGCGAAGCTGGGCGACTCGGTCACCACCGACCACATCTCCCCGGCCGGGGCCATCAAGGTCGGCACGCCCGCCGCGCAGTACCTCCAGGACAACGGCGTCGAGATCAAGGACTTCAACTCCTACGGCTCGCGCCGCGGCAACCACGAGGTCATGATCCGCGGGACGTTCGCCAACATCCGGCTCCGCAACCAGCTCCTGGACGACGTCGAGGGCGGCTACACCCGCGACTTCACCCAGGACGGCGCGCCGCAGGCGTTCATCTACGACGCCTCCCGCAACTACATCGAGCAGGGCGTCCCGCTCGTCGTCATCGCGGGCAAGGAGTACGGCTCCGGCTCGTCGCGCGACTGGGCTGCCAAGGGCACCGCGCTGCTCGGCGTCCGCGCCGTCATCGCCGAGTCCTACGAGCGCATCCACCGCTCCAACCTGATCGGCCTCGGCGTCCTGCCGCTGCAGTTCAAGGACGGCGAGTCCGCCGAGTCGCTCGGCCTCACCGGCACCGAGACCTTCGACATCACGGGCGTCACCGCGATGAACGAGGGCGGCGTCCCCGACGAGGTCACCGTGAAGGCCGACGGCAAGGAGTTCAAGGCCGACGTCCGCATCGACACCCCGGGCGAGGCGGACTACTACCGCAACGGCGGCATCCTCCAGTACGTCCTCCGCAACCTGATCCGCAAGTAACCCGCACCACCGGAACGGGCCGCTCCCAGAAGGGGGCGGCCCGTTTCGCGTGGCTAGTGCTCGGTGGCGAGGCGGAGGCCGAAGGCTACGAAGGCCGCGCCGGTGAGTTGCTGGAGGCGGCGCTTCACAGTGGGGCGGGCCAGGGTGCGGCGGGCTGCGGCGGCCGCGGCGACGATGAGGACGAGCCACAGGAGGCTCTCGGCGGCGTGGACGGCGGCGAAGAGCACGCTCGTCCAGAACATCGAGGCGCCGTCGGGGACGAACTGGGGCAGCAGGCTCATGTAGAAGACGCCGACCTTGGGGTTGAGCAGGTTCGTGGTCAGGCCGGTGCGGAAGGCGGTCAGGCCGGACGTCCGGGTCTGCGCGGGCTCGGCCGGGTCCCGCCTTCCGCGGCGGGCCGTCCAGAGGGCGCGCACGCCGAGCCACAGGAGGTAGCAGGCGCCGGCGATGCGGAGGACATCGAAGGCCACGCGGGACGCGGCCAGCAGTGCGGTCAGGCCCACCGCGCTCGTCATCGCCCAGCACAGCAGGCCCGTGACCACGCCGGTCGAGGCGAGCAGACCGGCCCGCCGCCCGCCGGTCACGGTGCTGCGCAGGACGAGCATCGTGTCCACGCCGGGGGTGATCGTCAGCAGCGCCGCCACGGCGGCGAAGGCGAGACAAGCGGTGAGCATGCGGAAATACTGCCAGGAGTGTTCCGGTGTCCGGCGGGAATGGCCGTTCCGGACCGTCTGATCGGATCAGGGGATGGCTGGCATGAACAAGATCGGCGACCTGCACGTCTTCCCGCTCTGCCTCGGCGGCAACGTCTTCGGCTGGACCGCGGGCAAGGAGCGCTCGTTCGAGATCATGGACGCCTACGCGGCGGCCGGCGGCAACTTCATCGACACCTCCGACTCCTACATGGCGTCCGCGCCGGGCAACAGCGGCGGCGAGTCCGAGACGATCATCGGGGAGTGGACGGCCTCGCGCGGCAACCGCGACGACATCGTCATCGCGACCAAGGTCGGCCGGCACCCCGAGCGGCGCGGGCTCGCCCCGGCGAACATCAAGGCCGCCGCGGACGACTCGCTGCGGCGGCTCCGCACCGACCGCATCGACCTGTACTTCACGCACTTCGACGACCCGTCCGTGCCGGTCGAGGACATCATGACCGCGCTGGACGAGCTGGTCACCGCGGGCAAGGTGCGGCACATCGCGGTGTCCAACATCGACCTCGACCGGCTGGAGGCGTCGCTGGAGTTCAGCGAGCGGGCGGGCACGGCGCGCTACGTCGCCATCCAGCCGCACTACAACCTCGTGTCCCGCGACACCTACGAGGGGGCGCGCCGCGACATCGCCGAACGGCACGGGCTGGCCGCCGTCCCGTACTACGGCCTCGCCTCCGGCTTCCTGACCGGCAAGTACCGCCCGGACGCCAAGGTCGACAGCGTCCGCGCGGGCCGGGCGGCCGAGCACCTGGAGACCGAGCGCGGGCGCGCGGTGCTGGCCGCGCTCGACATCGTCGCCGAGGAGCAGGGGGCCGCCGTCGCGACCGTGGCGCTCGCCTGGCTCGCCGCGCAGCCTACCGTCGCCGCGCCCATCGCCAGCGCCCGCACCCTCGACCAGCTGCCGCCCCTCGTCGAGGCCGTCCGGACGACGCTGACCGGCGACCAGCTCAAGCGCCTCACCGAGGCGTCCGCCTGATACAGACCGGATAAGTGGGGATGTAGCGTCACTCGGCGTGCCGCATCTCGACTTCCTCCTGTTCGGCGGCCTGGCCGCGCTGGCCGGCGCGATCGTGCAGGGCAGCGTCGGCCTCGGCGTCGGGCTGGTCGCGACCCCCATCGTGACGATGCTGTACCCGTCGCTGATGCCGGGCGCGATCCTCGTCATCGCGCTCGTCCTGCCCGTCGCGACCCTCGCCCAGGAGGTCCGGCACGCCGAGCTGCGCGGGCTCGGCTGGGCGTTCGGCGGCCGGCTGGTGGGGACGCCGTTCGGCGTCTGGCTGGTCGCCGCCGTGCCCGGCCGCGTCCTCAGCGTGCTGATCGGCCTCGTCGTCCTCGCGGCGCTGGCGGTGACGACGTGGTCGCGGGAGGTGCCGCGCAACCGCGGGACGCTCGCCGCCGCCGGGGTCATCTCCGGGACGACCGGGACCGCGTCCGGCATCGGCGGCCCGCCCATCGCGCTGCTCTACCAGCGGGAGAGCGGCCCGCGCGTCCGCGCGACGCTGGCGGTCTTCTTCATCGCCGGCGCGCTGCTGTCCCTCACGACGCTCGCGGCCGCGGGGCGCCTCCCGGTGCGGCAGGTCGTCGCGGGCCTGGCCCTGCTCCCGTTCGTCATCACCGGGTTCCTCGTCGCGGGGCCGCTGCGCCGCTACCTGGACGCCGGACGGCTCCGCACGGCGCTGCTCATCGTCGTCGGGACGTCCGCCGTGGTGCTGATCGTCCGTAACCTGGTCTGATGCGCCCCACGAAGGCCGACCTGGAGGCCGCCCGCGACCGCGTGATCCCCGACGTCCTGCCCCCGGACGGCGGGGCCCTCCGCGTCCTGTTCAGCGGCATCAACCCCGGCCTCTACTCCGGCGCCACCGGGCACCACTTCGCGCGTCCCGGCAACCGCTTCTGGCCCGCCCTGCACCGATCCGGCTTCACCGACCGGCTCCTGGACCCGTCCGAGCAGGACCTCCTGCCCGGCTACGGCCTCGGCATCACGAACCTGGCGCACCGCACCACGGCGCGCGCCGACGAGCTGACCGCGGACGAGCTCCGGGAGGGCGGGCGCCGCCTCCGGGCCCTCGTCGAACGGCACCGCCCCGCCTACCTCGCGGTCGCCGGAGTCACCGCCTACCGCACCGCGTTCGGCCGTCCCCGCACGCGGATAGGCCCGCAGGACGAGGCGTTCGGCTCCGCGCGGGTCTGGGTCCTCCCGAACCCGAGCGGCCTCAACGCGAGCTGGCCCCTCGACCGCATCGCGGCCGAGTTCCGCCGCCTCCGCGAGGCCGCGGAGACGCTCAGGGGTTGAGGGCGAACATCGTCTCGACCTCGCCGACCAGGGTGGGGTGCGGCTGCCACAGGTCGGTGCGGCCGAGGGCGACGATGGGGCGGGGGAG
>NZ_SMJW01000338.1 GCF_004348335.1 Actinomadura bangladeshensis
GGGTCGGGGCGGGGGCCTCGCTCGGCGGGGTGTCGGGCTTGGACGGCGTGCCCGGCTTGGACGGCTGTCCGGGCTCGGCCGGCTTACCGGGCTGCCCCGGGGTGCCGCCGTTGCCGCCGGCCTTGCCGCAGGTCACGGACGCGATGCTGAGCGTCTGCGTCTTGCCGGCGAGCTTCGCGACCACCTCGATGGCGGTGATGGTGAGGGTGCCGTCCTTGTCCTTGACGTGCTTGTTCAGCGTGACCGTGGCGGTGCCGAGGCCCTTCAGGTCGGCGTTGACCGCCGTGTTGGGGGTGGCGCCGAGCTTCAGCGTCCGGCCGTTCAGCGTGGCCTTCGTCAGGTGGGAGACGCCGTTGCCGTTCTCGCACTTGGCGGTGACGGCGTGCGCGGAGAGGCCGAGCTTCGCCACCTTCAGGTCGGCGACGGACGCGCGGCCGTGGCCGGACCAGGCGGCGGCGTTCAGCAGCCGCGCCTCGACGAGGGGGTTGGCGGGCAGCTCGGCGACGCTCTTGCGGGTCGGCCGCTGCGCGGACGACGCGACCGAGGGGGTCGCCGGGATCGCGACCGGGCCGGACGCGGCGATCGCGTGGGCCGAGCCGGTGCCGCCGCTCGTCGCGGACGCGGCGGGCACCAGCGCGAACGGCAGGACGAGGGCACCGGCGGCCGCCGCGCACTTGGTGAGGGTCGACAAACGCACTGTTTCTCCTTGGGGTTCGTGATCGGGAGGGGGCCGTCAGTCCGTGATGAGGACGGGCGACCCGAGCGGGACCTTGGCGAGCCGCTTCAGCGCGTCCGCCGGGACGCGCACGCAGCCGTGGGTGACGGCCTTGCCGAAGACGGACGTCGACGGCCAGCCGTGGAACGCGACCGTGCCCGGACCGCCGCCGAACGTGTCGAGCGTCGCGGAGTGCGCGCCGACCGGCAGGATCAGCGGGCTGTAGGTCGGGTTCGCGGGGGCGAGGGAGGCGAGCATGAACGTCCGTCCGGTGGGGGTCGGCGTCTTCGGCGCGCCGACGGCCACGGTCCAGGTGCCGGCCTTGCGGCCCGCCTTGTAGAGCGCCAGCCTGCGGTCGCTGAGGTCGACTTTGACGACCTGGCTGCTGCGCGCGGTCTGGAGGCCGGTCTCCGGGATCCACCCGGTGACCCCGTTGGGGCGGCTCGGGAGAAGCACGCGCCGCCAGCCGGGCCTGGACTCCACCACGGGCACCCAGGTGGGGCCCTTGAGCTGGGTGCTCGGCAGTTCGGCGACCGCGGGCGCGCCCGGCTTGGCGGAGATCGGCGTCGCGGCGGAGGGGTGCACCACCGTCCCGCTGCCCGCGGTGGGGGCGGAGGTGTCCCGCGGTAGGTCGTCCAGGGTCGTGAAGGTGGTCGCCTGCGGCAGTTCTGTCGCGCCGCCCGCCGGGGACGCGCCGGCGGAGGCGGGCCGCCCGCCTCCCCCGCATCCGGTCACGAGCAGGGCCGCCGCCAGCAGGGCCGGGGCCGCGCCGCCCGCCTTCCGCAGGACGGCGTTCGGCCTCGGCAGGACGGCGCGCGGTGGTGCATCGCTCACGAAGACTCCCAATGATCCCGCCGGAGGGACTCCGGCTCGCCTCTGTGCCCGCTGATTACGCACGGGACGGGCCGGAGGTTGCACGCCGTACGGACCGAGTCGCAGACTGTTGACCGCACCCCGCCGTGGACCATCGGCGCCGTCGGTGGAACAATCCGGGATTGACAAGTGTTTGAACCCTCAACTAACCTCTCGACGAGGTCGTTGAAGTTTCAAGCATCCACCAGAGGGAGTCACCATGAGCATCGCCGCCGTCGCCCCCGAGCTGACCGCCGGGACCTGGAACATCGACCCCGGGCACTCCGAGGTCACCTTCGTGATCCGCCACCTGATGACCAAGGTGCGCGGCACGTTCACCGATTTCACCGGGTCCGTGCAGATCGCCGAGGAGCTGGCGGAGTCCACCGCGACCGCCGAGATCAAGGTCGCCTCGATCGACACCCGCAACCCCGACCGGGACGCGCACGTGCGCACCTCCGACGTCCTGGACGTCGAGAAGTTCCCGACCATGACCTTCGCGACCAAGGGCGTGCGGGCCGAGGACGGCGAGTACCTCCTGGACGGCGAGCTGACGATCAAGGACGTGACCCGTCCGCTCACGCTCACGGTCGAGTACAACGGCGTGGGCGAGGACCCCTGGGGCGGCACGCGCGCCGGCTTCTCCGCCGCGGCCACCATCAACCGCAAGGACTGGGGCGTCGAGTTCAACATCCCGCTGAAGGGCGAGAAGGCCCTGCTCAGCGACAAGGTCGAGATCCAGCTGGAGATCCAGGCCGTCCGCGCCTGAGCGGTTGAACGCCCGCGCCCTCGCTCGCGGGACCGCGTAAATTCTCGGTCAAGAAGGGCCGTCCGGTTTCGGGCGGCCCTTCTCGCGTCCGGGCGGCGGGACGAGCGGCAGCCGCAGCACGAAGCGCGCCCCGGGCGCATGGTCCTCGACCCGCAGCGTCCCGTCGTGCGCCCGCGCGATCTCGCGGGCGATCGCGAGGCCGAGGCCGGTGCCGCCCGCGTCCCGGCTGCGGGCCGTGTCCAGGCGGGTGAAGCGCTCGAAGACGCGCTCCCGGTCGGCGGGCACGATGCCGGCGCCGTCGTCGGTGACGCTGAGCAGCGCCATGCCGTCCTCCCGCGCCACCTCCACGGCGATGGAGGCGTCGGCGTAGCGCTCGGCGTTGTCCAGCAGGTTCCCGAGCAGCCGGACGAGCTGCATGCGCACCCCGCGGACGACCACCCCGCTCGGCAGCCCCGTGACGATCTCCAACGGCGACGTCCGGCGGCCGATCTCGGCGTCGGCCAGCGCGGACAGGTCGATCGGCTCCTGGATCACCGTCCCGCCGGTGCCGATGCGGGCGAGCAGCAGCAGGTCGGTGACGATCGACTCCAGCCGGTCGGTGTCGCGCAGCGCGGACCGGACGACCTCCCGCAGGTCGTTGTCCTCGGGGTGCATCGCGGCGTCCTCCAGGTTCGCGCGCAGCCCGGTGAGGGGGCTGCGCAGCTCGTGGGAGGCGTCCGAGGCGAACTGCCGCTGCCGCCCGACCGCGCGTTCCAGCCGGTCCAGCGTCGCGTTCGCGGTGCGGGCGAGCTGCGCGATCTCGTCCTCGCCGGGCGGCTGCGGCACCCGCCGGCTCAGGTCGGTGGCGCTGATCTCGGCGAGCTGCGCGCGGATCGCCTCGACCGGGCCGAGGGTGCGGCCGACGACCCGCCAGGTGATCCACGCGGCGGCCCCGGCGAGCAGCAGCACGCAGGCCGCGAGCACCGCCTCCAGCAGCCCGTTCACCAGGTAGGACGGCAGCCGCCCGGACGCGTACACGACGACGGAGCCGGGCGCGGTGCTGACCCGGACCGCCTCGATCACGGAGCAGTCGCGGCCCGGCCAGGCGCCGTGGCACTCGACGTAGTCGCGGACGCGCAGGTTGCTCGACGGCCAGAGTCTGCTCACCGGCGGACGGCCCGCAACCGCGGGTGTGGCGTTGCGCACCCGGCCCCCCGGCTCGACCACCTGGACGCGGAGGCGGCCGCCGGTGAGATCGCGGATCGGGCTGTCCCGCAGCGACCCGTCGCGGACGCTGCCGCTCACCCGCCGGGCGTCCACCTGGGTCTGCCGGAGCAGATCGGCCTTGACCGCGCCGCGCACGGCGACATCGACGCCGGCCGCGGTGATCCCGAACACCAGGGCGGCGATCACGGCGGCCACGAGCGTGTCCCTGGCCCGGATGGACCGGGGGCGCAAGCGCATGGTTCCTCCCGGTGCCACACGTTATCGACCGCTCACAAATGGGGAGCCCGAAAAACGGGCGCCTGGTTTTCACCTTCGCTCACCGGGACATCCCGTTTTATGACGGTTCCTCCGAAGCACAGGGACGGACACATGGGCAGGGACGTGGCTTCGGTCACCATCAGCGGCGAGGACCGGCGGCGGTATCGCGAGAAGGTACGCAGGTGCCTCGACGTGCTGGCCCGCATGCTGGGCGAATCCCAGTTCGACTTCGAGCGCCCCCATATCGGCCTGGAGATCGAGCTGAACCTGATCGACGCGATCGGCGATCCGCTGATGCGCAACGCGGACGTCCTCAAGGCGATCGCCGACCCGGCCTGGGCGACGGAGCTCGGCCAGTTCAACCTGGAGATCAACATCCCGCCCCGCGAACTCGGCGGGGAGGGCACCGGCGAGCTGGAGGCCGAGGTCCGCGACCACCTCCAGCACGCCGACCGCCGCGCCAACGAGGTCGGCGGCGGGCTCGTCATGATCGGCATCCTGCCGACCCTGCGGCGCTCCGACATCGGAGAGGAGACCCTCTCCGCCAACGCCCGCTACAAGATGCTGAACGACCAGATCTTCGCGGCCCGCGGCGAGGAGATGCGCATCGACATCCCCGGGCACGAGCCGCTGCACATGCACGCCGACACGATCATCCCCGAGGCCGCCTGCACCAGCGTCCAGTTCCACCTCCAGGTCAGCCCCGACCAGTTCGGCGCCTACTGGAACGCCGCCCAGGCCATCGCCGGCGCCCAGGTCGCGATGGGCGCGAACTCGCCGTTCCTGTTCGGGCACCGGCTCTGGCAGGAGACCCGGATCACCCTGTTCGAGCAGGCCACCGACACCCGCCCCGACGAGCTGAAGACGCAGGGCGTCCGGCCCCGGGTGTGGTTCGGCGAACGCTGGATCACCTCCGTCTTCGACCTGTTCGAGGAGAACACCCGCTACTTCCCGTCCCTGCTGCCGCTCTGCGACGACGAGGAGCCCCGCGACGTCCTGGACGGCGGCGGCATCCCCGAACTCGGCGAGCTCACCCTCCACAACGGGACGATCTACCGCTGGAACCGTCCCATCTACGCGGTCGTGAAGGGCCGGCCCCACCTGCGCGTCGAGAACCGCGTGCTGCCCGCCGGGCCGACCGTCGCCGACGTCGTCGCCAACGGCGCCTTCTACTACGGCGTCGTCCGCATGCTCGCCGAGGCCGACCGCCCCGTCTGGACCCGCATGTCCTTCGCCACCGCCGAGGAGAACCTCCACCGCGCCGCCCGCGACGGCCTCGACGCCACCCAGTACTGGCCCGGCATGGGCGAGGTTCCCGCCGCCGAACTCGTCCTCCGCAAACTGCTGCCGCTCGCCCACGAGGGCCTCGACCGCTGGGGCGTCGACCCGGCCCGCCGCGACCGCCTCCTCGGCATCATCGAACGCCGCTGCGTCACCGGCCAGACCGGCGCCGCCTGGCAGATCGCCACCGTCGACGCCATCGAGGAGTCCTACGGCACCCCGCGCCACGACGCCCTGCGGATGATGGTCCGCTCGTACGCGGAGCACATGCGCGAGAACACACCGGTTCACCTGTGGCCGATAGGGCCCTGATGCCCAGGGGGCGACCCCCTGGAACCCCCGATGAGAGCCGGCCGATCCGCACGACGGGGGTGATCTTCACGAGCCCTGCACATTTCCAGCTCGTTGTGCGCATAACGGGCTCTTAGAGTCTGGGGCGTGACTGGGAACGAGACTCGGGTCTTGGTGGTCGAGGACGAGCCGACGATCGCACGGGCCGTGGCGGACCGGCTGGTGGCCGAGGGGTTCGCCGTCGAGGTGGCCGGGGACGGGCCGTCGGCCGTCGAGCGCGCGCACGCCTACGAGCCGCACCTCATCGTCCTGGACGTGATGCTGCCCGGCTTCGACGGGCTGGAGGTGTGCCGGCGCGTCCAGGCGGAGCGTCCGGTGCCCGTGCTGATGCTGACGGCGCGCGACGACGAGACCGACCTGCTCGTGGGGCTCGGCGTCGGCGCCGACGACTACGTGACCAAGCCGTTCAGCATGCGCGAGCTGGTCGCACGCGTCCGGGCGGTGCTGCGGCGGGTCGAGCGTCCCGCCCTGGACGCGGCACACGGCGCGGCACACGGCGCGGCGGGCGGCGGGGCGGTCCGCGTCGGGGAGCTGGAGGTCGACGAGCGGGCCCGGCGGGTCCGGCGGGACGGACGCGAGGTCCACCTGACCCCGACCGAGTTCGACCTGCTGACCTGCCTGCTGCGCAACCGGGGGGCGGTGCTCACCCGCGCCGTCCTGCTGGAGCAGGTGTGGGACTGGGCGGACGCCTCCGGGACCCGTGTCGTCGACAGCCATGTGAAGGCGTTGCGCCGGAAACTCGGGCAGGGGCTGATCCGGACGGTGCACGGGGTGGGCTACAGCCTGGAGGTCGTGTCGTGACCGCGGCCATCCACAGGCTGTGGGCAAGGCTGCCCCGGCCGCTGGACCCGCTCCGGTCGATCAAGGTGAAGTTCGGCGTGGTGGTCGTCGTGACCGCGTGCGTCGCCGTCCTGATCGTCCTGTGGGGCTACCCGATGGGGTTCCGCGCGCGGCAGACGATGCCGGTCGGCGTGCTGATCTCGGTGGTGGTGATACAGCTGCTCGCGCACGGGATGACGGCGCCGCTGCGGGAGATGACGGCGGCGGCGCGGGCGATGGCGCGCGGCGACTACAGCCGCCGGGTGCGCGCCACGTCGCGGGACGAGGTCGGCGAGCTGGCGCAGGCGTTCAACCGGATGGCCGCCGACCTCGCCGAGGTCGAACGGCAGCGCCGCGAGTTCGTCGCCAACGTCTCGCACGAGTTGCGCACGCCGATCAGCGCGCTGCGGGCCGTCCTGGAGAACGTCGCGGACGGGGTCACGCCCGCGACGCCGGACGTCCTCGAAACGGCGCTCGACCAGACCGAGCGGCTCGGACGGCTCGTCACGCAGCTCCTCGACCTCTCGCGGGTCGAGGCGGGGGCCGCGGTGCTGAACCCGTCCGACATCGACGTCGCCGCGTTCGTGGACGACGTCACGGCCGAGGCCCGCGCCGGCCACCCCGAGGCCCTGTTCGAAACGGACGTCACGCCCGGCCTGCACGCCGTGGCCGACCGCGACCGGCTGCACCAGGTCGTCGCGAACCTGCTCGACAACGCGGCCCGGCACGGCCCGGACGGCCGTCCGGTCACCGTCACCGCGCGTCCCGTGAACCAGCCCGGCGGCCTGGTCATCGAAGTGACCGATGAGGGACCCGGCATTCCACCCGAAGAGCGCGCCCGCGTCTTCGAGCGCTTCTCCCGCGGCTCGGTGTCCGGCCCGGGAACGCCCGGCGGCGGCACCGGCCTCGGCCTCGCCATCGCGAGCTGGGCCACCGACCTGCACGGCGGCGACATCACCGTCCTGGACACCCCGATCGGCTGCCGCATCCGGGTCATGATCCCCCCGAACATCGGAGACCCCACATGACGACCCCACCC
>NZ_SMJW01000339.1 GCF_004348335.1 Actinomadura bangladeshensis
GGCCGGGCGGGGCGTCCTCGGCGACCGTGCCGGGGGCGAGGGGCCGCCCGCAGGCGGGGCAGCCCGGCTCGAACCGCCCGGCCGCCAGGTCCTCCTCGGGGCGGGGCCCCGGCCGGACGGGCCCGTGCCGGTCGCAGGAGTAGGCGCCCTCCCCGTAGACGACCATGGAGGACGCCAGCACCAGGACGCCGACGCCGGCGCGGGCCATCTCCGCCAGCAGCACGGCGGTGCCCTGCACGTTCACCGACGTGTAGTCGGGCAGGTCGCCGATGTCGACGCCGAGGCCGACCTTGGCGGCCTGGTGGCAGACGGCGTCGACGCCCGCCAGCCGCGCGGCGACCGCAGCGGCGTCGCGGACGTCGGCGGGCGGGCCGCCGAGCCCGTCGGGCCGCGCGTCCAGTCCGCGGACGCGGTGCCCGTCGGCGGTCAGCGCCGCGGCGATGTGCGAGCCGATGAATCCGGCCGACCCGGTGAGCAGTACGTTCATGGCGACGAACGTAGGCCGCGCGGCGCGCCCCGGTCGGCCCGCCGGGCCCTGGCGGCGCACCTTGTTCGAACCTTGTAAGAACTTCGCCCCGCGGCTTACGCGGCGGTGAGGGGGGCGAGCAGTCCGACGGCCTTGTCGACGTCGGCCTCGGTGGTGGTGAGGTGGAACGCGCAGCGCAGCCGTCCCGCCCGGACGGAGGCGATCACCCCGGCGCGGCGCAGCAGGGCGTCGGTGCCGTCGGGGACGGTGACCGCGACGATCGCCGAGTCGCCGGGCGGCAGGCCGAGCCCGGCGCGGAACCGGCGGGCCAGCGCGACGTCGTGGTCGTGGACCGCCGCGATCCCGACCCGTTCGAGCAGTTCCAGGGCGGGGGCGTGCCCGGCCCAGCTCTGCCAGGCCGGGGACAGGTCCAGGCGGCGCGCGCCGGCGGCCAGCCGCAGCGGCAGCCCGTAGATGGAGTCCCAGATGTCGGCGCCGGCGTACCAGCCGGCGCCGATGGCCGGGAGCGCGTCCAGGGCCTCGGCGGTGCCGGTGAGGAAGCAGGTGCCGCGGGGGCCGAGCAGCCACTTGTAGCCGCCGGCGACGAGCCAGTCGACGCGGCCGGCGGGCAGCGGCAGCCATCCGGCGGCCTGGGTGGCGTCCAGCAGGATCCGGGCGCCGTGCGCGCGGGCCGCGCCGATCAGGTCGTCCATGGGGGCGATGCGGCCGTCGGCGGACTGCACCGCCGACACCGCGACCAGGCCGGTGCCGGCGCGGACCTCGGCGGCGATCCGCTCCAGCGGCACCGACCGGACGGTCAGCTGCGGGCGGGCGGCGAAGGGGAACAGCAGGGAGGTGAAGTCGCCGTCGGCGACCAGGACCTCGGTGCCGGCGGGCAGCGACGCCGCGACGAGGCCGGTGAAGTAGGACACCTGCGGCCCGCAGGCGACCCGGTCGGCGGGGACGCCGAGCAGCCGCGCGAACGCCTCCCGCGACCGGGTGACGGCCTCGTCCAGGTCGGCGGGGACCATGAGCCCGGCGGCGCGGCCGCGTTCGGCGGCGAGCATCGCCTCGTGCGCGGCGCGCGGCGGCAGCCCGTAGGTGGCGGTGTTGAGGTAGGCGACGCCGGCGCCGAACTCGCGCTGGGCTTGTGCGATGGAAAGGCTCATGCACTGATCGTCGTCCCCCGCGACGCCATAGCACAAAGTACGGTTTCCTGGGCGTCCCATAAGTGCGGTTGATATGTTGCGGGGATGCTGGACCTGCACCGGGGCCGGATCCTGCGGGAGGTGGCGCGGCTGGGGTCGATGACCGCCGCCGCGCGGTCCCTGAACTACACCCAGCCGGCGGTGTCGCACCACATCGCGCGGCTGGAGGCCGAGGTGGGCACGCCGCTGGTGGTGCGGCACGGCCGCGGGGTGCGGCTGACCGAGGCGGGCCGGGTCCTGGTCGAGCACGTCGAGGACGTCCTGGCCCGCATGGACGACGCGCGGGAGCGGATCGCGGCGATCGCGGGGCTGCGCGCCGGGCGGGTCCGGGTCGCGGTGTTCCCGACGGCGGTCGGGGGGCTGCTCCCGGACGCGCTGGCGCGGCTGGCCGAGCGGGCACCGGGGGTGGCGGTCACCCTGGTGGACGCCGAGCCGCCGCAGGCGCTGTCCCTGCTGCGCGCGGGCGACACCGACATCGCGGTCGTGTTCCGCTACGCGCACACGCCGCCCGACACCGACGCCCGGTTCCGGGAGGTGGTGCTGGCCGAGGACCCGCTGAGGCTCCTGGTCCCCGCCGGGCACCCCCTGGCGGCGGCGGAGAGGCCGCGGCTGGAGGACCTGGCCGGCGAGACGTGGGCGTCGGGCTGCGCCCGGTGCCGCGACCACCTGCGGTGGACGTGCGGGCGGGCCGGGTTCGTCCCCGACATCGCGTTCGCCACCGAGGACCACGTCGCGATCCAGCGGCTGGTCGCGCGGGGCCTGGCCGTCACGACGCTGCCGGCGCTGGCGCTCGGCCTGCACACCGAGCCGGGCGTCGCCGTCCCCGGCGTGCCCGCCGTCGGGAGCCGCCGCATCAGCGCGGTCGTGGCGGCCGGGCCGCGCCCGCCCGCGGTGGCGGCGCTGCTGGAGGAGCTCACCGCCGTCGCCTCCGCAGCCTCCGACGCAGCCTCGGACGCCTCTGCCGGGGGGTCTACGGCGCCGTCAGGTGCCGGTGCAGGCCGGTGAGGCGGCCGGCGGCGGCGCGGACGGCCTCGGCCAGGCCCGGCAGCCGGTCGTCGCCGAACCGCACCGCCGGGCCCTGCAGCGCGACCGCCGCGAACACCCGGCCGCCGCCGTCGCGGACCGGCGCCGCCACCGCCCGGACCCCGACCAGCCGCTCCTCGTCGTTGAGCGCGTAGCCGCGGTCGCGGACGCGCCGCAGGTCGTCCTCCAGCCCGCCGCGGGTGGTGAGGGTGGCGGGGGTGTAGCGGTGGAACGGCTCGTCCATCGCGACCGGGTCGCCGCCGTAGGCCAGCAGCACCTTGCCCATCGCGCAGGTGTGGATCGGGTTGCGGTCGCCGGGCGGCTGGTCGTAGCGCAGCGGATGCACCGACGGCAGGTGCAGCAGGATCGCGACCTCGTCGCCGGCCCGCACGCCGAGGCTGACCGACTCGCCGGTGCCGTCGCGCAGCGCGGTCAGCTCCGGCTGCAGCAGCGTGGCGCCCATCCGCTCCAGCGCGAGCCGGCCGAGGATCGCGGTGGTGGGGCCGAGGAAGTACCGCTCGGTCGCCGGGTCCTGCGCCAGCATCCCGGTGGCCTGCAGGGCGTGCACGATGCGGTGCGCGGTGCTGACCGACAGCCCGAGCCGGTGCGCGATCTCGGTGGGGGTCTGCCGGGAGGCGTCCTCGAAGGAGCGCAGTACCGCCACCGACCGGTCCACGGTCTGCGTTCCCGGCTTGGGCCGAGGGGCCCCTTCCGTGCGCTCCCGCGTCCGCGCGGCGGGGACGGCGCCGATGTCGTCCGTCACGGGTCCCATCCTCCCACCGCGCCCGCCGCCGCCCCGCCCGGGGGGCGTGCCATAGTGGGCGGGTGGCCCCCCACTCCCCGGTGCGCGAGACCTCCCGACCCACGAACCGCAGGGCCCGGGGGCCCTCGCCGTCGCTGACGGCCCGGCACGGGATCGCGTTCGCGCGCAACCCGCCGGAGGTGCGGCCGCTGGCGGGGCGGTTCCGCCCCGACCGCTGGGACCCGTCCTGCGCGCTGTACCGCCCCGCCACCGCGTCGACGTACCTGCCGTTCGGCGGCGGGCCGCACCGCTGCATCGGCTCGGCGCTGGCGACGGTGGAGATCAAGACGATGCCGGCGTGCCTGCTGCGCCGCACCCGGCTGCGCCTGCTCTCCCCCGCCGTCACCCCGACGAGCGTGACCGCGATGCGGCCGCGCGCCGGCCTGCCCGTGCGGGTGCTCTAGCCCTGGCGCAGGCACACGCAGAACGGGTGCCCGGCCGGGTCGGCCAGCACCCGCCAGCGGCCCTCGCCGGGCTGGAACTGCGGCCGGGTGCCGCCGAGTTCGGCGACCCGCGCCTCGGCCTTGTCCAGGTCGTCGACGTACAGGTCGAGGTGGAACTGCTGGGGCCGGTCCCCCTCGGGCCACGTCGGCGGACGGTGCCCGGCGACGCCCTGGAAGTAGACGTCCGGGCCGCCCGGCAGCTTGACGGCGGCGGCCTCGGCGGTGTCGTAGGTGATCTCGCCGCCGGTGAGCGCCGCGTAGAACGCCGCGAGGGCGGGCGGCTCCGGGCAGTCGATGGTGACGGCGGCGAACTCCGCGATACCGGACATGTGCGACTCCTTTATTTCGGGAACGCCCCTCACATTTCCAGGAGAAGCTGACATCTCCTGTCAGGTACGGCCCGTCGGATGCGCACCAGTTCGCCGACTCCGCCGTGGCCGGCCCCGGCCGGACGTGCGGGTGCGGGGCGGCCGGCGGGGTCGCCGGCTGCGCGAGCGGCGCCTGCCGGCTGCGGGTGGGTCAGTCGCCGTCGGCGAGGCGGGCGGGGAAGCCGCCGGTGGCGATCGGGCCCCACCGGTCGATGGTGACGCGGATCAGCGACTTGCCCTGGCGGCGCATCGCGGCGCGGTACTCGTCCCAGTCGGGGTGCTCCCCGGCGATGCACCGGTAGTAGTCGACGAGCGCGTCGGCGGCGTCGGGCATGTCGATGACCTCGGCGGTCCCGTCGACCTGCACGTAGGGGCCGTTGAAGTCGTCCGACAGCACGCACAGCGACACGCGCGGGTCGCGGCGGGCGTTGCGGGCCTTGGCGCGTTCGGGGTAGGTGGAGATGACGATGCGGCCCTGCCCGTCGACGCCGCAGGTCACCGGCGACATCTGGGGGCGGCCGTCGGCGCGGGCGGTGGACAGCAGGGCGTGGTGGCGGGGCCGCAGGAAGTCCAGCAGCTCGGGGCGGCCGACACGGTCGGCGGTGGCGATCGAAGGAGCCATGGCCTCCACTCTAGGGACCGGGGCGCCGATGAGTTCGGCGGCGCCGCGCGGTCTGCACCGGGAGAGCTCGCGGGAGTCCGCGAGTGCCGAGCCGAAGGAGGACGCGATGACCGACCGTGAGCCCGTGGAGGCCCGCAACCTCGACATCTACGGCAGCCCGGAGCTGGCGTGGGACGGTGTGCGGGACGCGCTGGTGGAGGCGCTGCCGAAGATGGAGACCGCGGCGTTCCTCGGGACCGTCCGCCCGGACGGGCGCCCGCACGCGGCGGGCATCGGCCCGCTGTGGCGGGACGGGGAGATCTTCTTCGTCAGCGGGCCGGGCACCCGCAAGTCCCGCAACCTGGCGGCGAACCCGGCGTGCACGCTGTCGGTCCGCACGCCGAGCGGCGACGTCGTGCTGGAGGGGACGGCCGAGCGCGTCACCGACCCGGGCGTGCTGGAGCCGGTCGCCGCCGCCTACCGGGAGGGCGGCTGGCCCGCGCAGGTCGAGGGCGAGGCCTTCACCGCGCCGTTCAGCGCGCAGAGCGCCGGCCCGCCGCCCTGGCACCTGTACCGGTTCGACTTCCACACCGTGGTGGCGCTGAGCACGGTCGAGCCCTACGGCGCGGCCCGGTGGCGCTTCGCGTCCTGACCGTCCCGGCGCCGCTCCACGGCCGGGATCGCGGCCGGGATCGCGAGCCGGGCAGGTGCGGCGCCGCGCCGGGGGTCAGCCGCTGAGCAGGGCGAACAGGCCGGCGCAGGTGAGCGCGACCATGACCGCGGCGACCGGGAGCTGCCCGCGCAGGGTTCCGCCGGGGCCGCGCAGGGCGAGGTCGTGCGCGGCGACGGTGCCGGCGATGTGGCCGAGGACGATGGCGTTGACCTGGACCTGCGCGGTGAGCGTCGGCCCGGCGAGGCCGTAGTCGATGCGGTTGCCGGTGGAGCCGAGCAGGTCCGCGCCCGTCCCGAACGGGTCGCTGGCGAGGATGAACGTGGTCTGCCCCTCCAGGACGAAGAACGAGAAGTAGTGGGCGAGGGTGTAGCCGAGCGCGATCGGCAGGAGCGTCGCGGCGAACCGCCCGGGGAGGGCGGCCGGGTCCTGGCCGGTCAGCCGCGCGCTGAGCCGCAGCGCGCCGACGTACAGGACCGCGACGGCGCCGACCGCGGCGGCGAGCCCCAGGGTCCCGGCGGGGACGCTGGAGGGGTCGACGTTGTCGCGCCAGTAGGTGGTGCGGGTGATGCCGTCGAACCCGGTGGAGCCGATGAGCACGCACGCCGCCGCGGCGAGGCCGGGTTCGGGCGCGCCGGCCATGAGGCCGGTGAGCGGGGTCCGCGCGACCAGGGTCCCGTCGCCGCGCCGCCCGAGGGGGCACAGCCGGGCCAGGAGGCTGGAGTAGGCCTCGAACCCGTCGCCGCGGGTGAACCAGTCGCGGCCGAACCACCAGGCCGGCACGGTGTTCGCGGCCGCGTAGGCGAGGATGAGCGTCCCGACGGCGCGGGGGTCGGACCGTCCGGGCGCGACCAGTTCCAGCCACACGAACGCGGTGAGCCAGGCCGCCGCGGGCCAGTATCCGAGCCGTGCGGGGAGGGCGCGGCGCCCCGCCGGGGAGGTGCGGGTGAGGCGGCAGAGGGCGGCGTGCAGGGTCCGCAGCGGGTTGACGCGCCGCCACACGGGCCCGAGCAGGACGCTGGCGGGGACGAGCCCGACCCAGAACGTCACGAACAGCGCCCACGGCGCCAGGTTGGCGTCGGCCTCGGGCGGTCCGGCGAACGCGGCCGCGACGACGAACGCGGTCGCGGCCAGGGCGAGGGCGCGGCCGGTGCGGGTGAGGGCGGGGGCGTCCAGGACGCGGGCGAGCGCGGCGGGCAGGGGCCGTCCCGCGTCCGGGTGCAGGCGGGGCCGTTTCCACGCGGCCGTGAGCGCGGCGAACGAGGCCGCCACCGCGATGCCGCCGCCGGCGATGGCGGCGACGGCGTCCAGCGGCAGGTCGGTGCGGCCGCCGAGCCCGTGCGCGAGGACGTGCGCGCCGGCGGCGGTGGCGGTCACGGTCACCCGACCTGCAGTTCGAGCACGCGGGCGCCGGAGTGGTGCAGCTCGGCCTCGAACACCCCGGGCGTGCCGGCGGTGAACCGCAGCGTCGCGGGACGCCCGGGGGTGATGGCCAGCTCGCGGTCGTAGCCGTGCAGGTGGAACTCGTCGGCGGTGTCGCCGGTGACGGTGATCTCGACGACGGCGCCGCGCGGGACCTTCACGCGCCGGTGCGCGGTGCGCGCCTTCCCGCCCGCCACGGTCACCGCGACCCGGACGACCCGCGCCCCGGACGCAGAGGCGGACGCGGAAGCGGAGGCGGAGGGGGCGGCCGAGCCGGG
>NZ_SMJW01000033.1 GCF_004348335.1 Actinomadura bangladeshensis
CGCCGCGACCCTCAAGCGCTGGCACATCCTGCGGAAGGCCCGCTGCTCACCCAGCCGCCTGACCGCCATCGTCCAAGCCATCCTCACTCTTCACCACCAGGCCGAATGAGGTTGGAATCAGCTCAGTGATGGTCCCCGTCCCGGACTGATGAACGGCCCGGCGGCGATCTCGGGGTCAGGCCGGCCGGGCGATCTGCGCCTCCTGATGGTGAGACGGCCGCGGCCACGAGGCCGCGGCCGCCTCACCAAAGACAGGCCTCCATGCCATGCCCGGCGAGGACCTGCCAGACCTCCACCGCCAAGCCGCCGAAGGAAGAGGCGGCAGGCGTGGGGTCGCTGGTGCCAGTGGAGGAGACGCAACTCGGCGCCATCACCTACCCGGACTGGTTCGACCAGCCCGCCACGACATCCCGGCCCGATTCACCGCCACCACGCTCCGCGAGCCGCAGCACTACCGTCAGCAAAGGCCCCTGCCGAAGATCGCGAGGGGCCTCGGAACTGGGAGCCGGCGAGGGGACTTGAACCCCTAACCTTCTGTTTACAAGAAACCGGCCGCCCCGCAACCGGAGCCATCACCGCAGCTAAATCCGTCTGCGCGTGGTCGTGGAGGCCAGCAGTTGTAAGCCTCTGTTGCGGTACTTCCGTGCTGTACTTCTTGGCTACCCGGTCGGCGACTGAGCGTTCGCGCTGCCCTCCCGGGTGCTCGCTCGCGCGAACGGCGAGACCGTGCGACAGACCGATTCGCGCGGGCGTGCCCTCCGGCCCGCGGGGGCCGGGGGCCGCGAGCCTCTCGCTTCGGCCTCGCCTTCTTCACTAGACGGAATGATCCAGCGTACGCCGAGCGTCAAACGCTCGCCCCCCGTGCAATTTCAGTCAGATAAGCTTCAGAACAGCGACCAAGCGTAGATCTGAATAATAGAAGGCGATGAGGCCATTCGCCGATCACAGGCCTTTGGTGACACGTTCGCTTACCGCGCGTTTCGCTCACACCTTTCCCTGATCTGACTCGTCTGCAACCGGTCGAGAAGCACGAAATCTGCTCTTCTTCAGCTTCTCAACTTCACTGACCCGCAGCGGATCGATGATCGCTCGGAGCCAGGGCGATGGAGAGGCGTACACTCCTCCAGTCAATAGCATTCGCTCCTGGGCGCCGAAAAGAATAAAGCCCACTTCTTCAGCTTGCTTAAGGAGCCCGGACAGGCTTCGTTGCGCATCACGCTGGTGGATCATGGACAGTAGGTCGCCCGCTATCTCGCCCCAATCTTTGATCTGGTCAAAAATAACAGCCAGTTCATCGAGTTCGTCATCCGTTCCATCCGTTGGATAACCGAACTTATACTGATGGGCGTTCGCGACTACGTTCCAAACGTCTAAGCCGGTAGTGAGTTCTCGAAGCATCATCCCTTCTGGTTGGTCAGGATCTGGTACTACCCGCATCGGCTTGTTGGCAGCCTCTCCCTTGAGGAAGACGCCATCCGACCTAATGATCACATCGAGAATCTTCTCGATCTGTGATATCTCAAGTTTTCCGATTTCCTCTGCCAAACGTTCATGGTCCCATATTTCGATGGTGAGGCCCGGGTAGGTGAGACGCAATTCATTGTCTACGAACGCATCGACCTCGCCAATCAGCGTGTCATTCGTCAGATACCGCCACACTCGCATATCACGATGTTGAGCAATACAACCTTCCAAATCACCCTTGATTTTGCTTTTGGTCTTCGCTGCCGTTTCTCCGCGAGTGGCGTGGGCAGCGAAGAAGATGCGAGCTTTAGGGCAGTAGCCATCATTCTTGGTGTCCCCGTGTCGGCCACCCGCGCGTACGCGCTGATAATCACCCGGGTGAAGTTCCGAGCCGAGTCGGTCACAGAACGCCTGAAAAGAGTTGCCCTCGAAGGACGCGATGAGACTGGCGATGACCTTCCGCAGACTGTTGGCATCCATGAGTACATTGTCGCATGCATGTCAATCAGGGTCGTTTCTGCGCTTATCTTGAAGCCGAAGCTGTCCCCGTGGCTGTCCGGTGGCTGTCCCGGGAACGCCCGGCAATCACCTGGAACAGTCGGGCCTACCGGCACCCAACGAGAGTGGCCCTGGCAGCGTTGTAACTGATCGAGGGCCCCATTATGTGTGGTGGTGGCGGGTCAAAGATTCGAACCTGGGCAGGCTAAGCCGACGGGGTTGTATTTCACTAATTACGCTTTTCCTCTTGGCACTGGCTCATCTTCGTAGGCTCGAATCCTAAAGCCTCTCGGTTGTTCAAACGAGCCCAGCCCCAGCCCGTGATGCCGTATTGCCAGGAGTTGACAGAGCGCATCCGGCCACAACGGATCGGGGCTGCCCAATGCTATGCCTGACCAGCGCCACGACGCCTCTAATCTACGACTCGGCATCCCGACCACTTGCATTCCGCTGCTCAATCCAGCGGGTCAACCGTCCAGTATTGTTCTCGGCAGCAACTAGCTCACCAGTAGGTAGAATGGCAAGTCCGCATTCACGCGTGATGAGCCTCAACTTAGAGCCATCGACTGCTACTAGCCTGGTTTCCAACAAACGCATAAGCAGCTCTTCTATAGCGACACCTGTTTCGTCAAGCCAGGCCAACAGCAGGGGATCATCTAGGTGAACCTCTCGCCCTCCGCTGAGTTGCGAGAGAATGACGAACTCTTCCGAAGTCACAAATGCCGGACTCCAAGATTTTCGGGTCGGAGTATCGTCCAGCTTCTTGACAGTGGCCTCGTGTACTCGCATTTCCCAACCATCCTGGCCATGCCCCTGGACGGCGCGCGCACTCAACAAACCCCGCGCGACTTCGATATCAAGGTCTTCTCCCCATGCATCCGAGCCCAGACCATATAGTTCATCCAAACGTGTCCAGATGAACTCCAGCAGCAGAAGTAGAGGATTTATCGGAGTGGAGAAACAGAACGGCCACCATTCGCCTCTCATCACGGGAGAATAAGGTCGTCCATTAGCCTTAGCGAGTGAATAGTTACCAGATACGATCAACTGAGGAAAGGAGGACACGCCAAAGCCCGCGACTCCCAGATTTTCCTCCAGGAACTTCACTAGCGCATTTCGGAACGCTTGCTCACTCTTGAAACCATGGAGCCCGAGGATGATACGGACACTGGAAATTTGTTCCAAGATAAGTGTGCGGAGAATGACCTTCTCGCCGGACGAAAGTGAAGACAAATCTCCGGATTCGGCAACAATCTTTCCGGTCATTTGAGCGAACGATCTCCAGGCTTGGCCAATATCGACGGAAGCCCCCTCCTCTTCAAGAGAGGAGAGGTAGTTATCTTCGAGCGTGTGGACGGTGCGCAGTTGACCAAATGCTTCACGCAGTTCTGCGCTATATAGGTTTTTCTTAACTTCAATAACGGCGATAACGTCTTTGACGTGCCACACATATGCATTGGTGTAGGGAAGTTTTTCTCCATCGCCACGAACAAGCATGCAATCCAGCTGTCCCGACATATTGCCGTGCCCGTCAGCAGCAAAACCTGTTACTATTCGCAAACCGAGACTTCCCGGTATCGCGCGACCTAGGAGATCAGCCGAAAGCCCTTCGTACATGTCGCCAATCGTCGGCGCATGCTTGATGTTCACTGCGTCAAGCTTCTGCAGCTCTGTCTCTAGAATCCCTGAAAGTAGATCCGCAACTGTTCGTATCATTGGACCTCAGATCTTAGTTCGCTTGCCAAGTGTGGGACAAGTTTCTGCGTTGCGAGCCCCGCATGCTTCTGCATCTGCGGGAACGCCTCAGCACTGCACGAGGTAGCGCGTGATGTCCTTCGCCCCTCTGTCAGCGTTAGCACGGACGACCACCCCGGAGGGTGTGCCCGCGCGAACGGCGAGAGGGTGTGACAGACAGCTGCGCGCGGGCGTGCCCTCCGGCCCGCGGGGGGCTGGGGGTCGCGAGACCCCCGCTTCGCGCACGTCCAAGCCAACGGGGCAGACACCGGCAGGATTTAGTGTCCTCGCAAAAATCTTCTTGGATTCTTACGCAGAGGCTCGCCAACCTCAGCAAGACGGGACCGCCGAGCACGACTCACGGCATAGATGGCCTCAGCGAGCAGACCCGGCTTCCAGGCTACTTTTATCTCTTGGGTTCCGGCATTGTGTGCCGACATCATTTTTTCGAGGGAATCCAATGCCTCTTTAACGAGACCCCTACCTTCAAATTCTCCCAACGCTTCCAGTTCGGCTCGCGCAGGTCCAAGAGAGTCCACTATCGGAAGAATATATTCTTTGCGCTCTTCCCAATTTGTAACATCTATATCCGGCGTCGCCAAGATGTAGCGATTTGCAGAATTGGCGGCAGTGATGCACATTTGAAGAAGAGCTTCGAAATGCTTCAAGTCAATGTCGAGTAGTTTTAGTTCAGAATCAACCCGAATTCGCACATGTGCTAGGTAGCGTTGCGTAAAATAGGTTACGGTGCCGACAATAAATGCTGATGTACCAGTGATAATAGATGCCCAGACAGGTGCCTCGATGCTCATGCGGGTCATTGTCTCGTATGCCTATGAGGATTGGTGGCCGGTTCCGCAGTTCTCATGAGGGTTGGTCCGGAAACGGTCCAAGGCTGCTATACCGACCAGTCGGCCGCACGCACCGGCGCGGCGGGACCGGACGGGACAGGCCGCATGCCCGGCGCGTCGGGGCGGGCGGCCGCCGGCGACCGCGTAGCGGGCGCCCTTGAAGACGTATAGAAAGTCCTCATCCGGCAGGCTAGGAAGTCCGTTGACCTGCGGGTTTGGGCGGTGGCTTGGCGCGTCTCGTCGTGGTGGCCTTGGTTGAGGTTCTCGGGTGGTAGAACGCTCGGTTATGGGTGCTGAGCGGCTGCAGGAGATCGGGCGGGAGTTGCGGCGGTTGCGGACTGCTGCGGGGTTGTCCGGAGTTGGATTGGCGGCTCGGGCTGGGGTTCCTCAGCCAACGGTGTCTCGGGTGGAGACCGGGCGCCGGGTGGCTGATCCGGAGGTTGTTGCGCGGTTGGTCGGGGCTTTGGATGTGGGGCCGGCTGAGGCTGAGCGGCTGTTGGGCCTGGTTCGTGAGGCTTATGCGGAGACGTCCCGTCGGGTTGATGCTGGGGTGTCGTTCCGGGGCGGGACGGGTGCGGAGCTGCTTGCTGGAGCTCAGGTCGTGCGGGCGTTTGAGGCTGTGGTGGTTCCTCGGTTGTTGTGGACGGTCGAGTATGCGGCTGCGGTCGGGGCGGACGTCGATGGGGTCTCCGTGCTGGAAGACGAGGGGCGGCGGTTCGTGGTCGTAGTGGCTGAGGCTGCCTTGCGGACGTGGCCGGGGTCGGGGGAGTGCATGGCGGGGCAGCTCGCGCGGCTGGTGGAGGTGTCTGGGCTGGCGAACGTGCGGTTCGGGGTCGTGCCTGGGGCGGGGGTGCCTCGTGTGCCGCTGCATGGGTTCTCGGTGTACGACGATGCGGCCGTGTCGGTGGAGACGTTCACGCGTGAGCTGACCTTGACCGATGCGGACGAGGTCCGGGCGTACGTGGAGATCTTCGAGGGGTTCGAGCGGGCGGCCGTGTTCGGGGACGAGGCGCGGCGTCTGGTGGAACGGGCGGGCCGTGATCTGCAAAAAGTTCTAAGCTCTATTCACTGAGCGTATTGAATAGTCCCCTAGATCTGTCATACGCTGCGTCTTCCTCGGGGTGTTTAGCCCCCTAGACGCGCGGGTGGTGGTCGACGTGACGCGCTTGTCCCGGCTGTTCGCGGGCCGACGCGATTCGATCAGTCAAGCCAGAGCCTTCGGTCGGGCCTTCATCGCCGACCGTGTTCCGGACGAAGTCGCCGGGCTGGTCGAACTGGTCGTGAGTGAGCTGTGCACGAACGCCGTGGAGCACACGGCGAGCGGGGAGGACGGCGGGAGCTACGTCCTCGAACTGGAGTTGCAAGACGGGCAGGTCCGGGTCGCCGTGGTCGACATGGGCGCCCTGACGCAACCGGCGGTGAACGATGAACCGAGCGGGCCGGACGCCGTTTCCGGGCGTGGGCTGTTCATCGTGGAGGCCGTCTCCAAGGCGTGGGGCAGTGAACCCGTGCGGGTCGGTCGGCGGGTCTGGGCGGACGTCGTCGGCGCGGCGGTGTGAGCGGGCCGCCGATACCGCGTCGTCGGCGACGCTTACGCGCTGTCAGTTCTTCGACGGGTCATGAGCTTTCCGGCACAGTGTCTAGAGTCCTAGACTCCCTGGTGGAGGCCGGAGGAGGTGTCATGCCAGGCGAGTTGGAGCGCATCGCGCAGATCGATGACCCGTACGAGCTGCTTCGCGCGGCGACTGAGCGCCTGGCGGAGGCTCAGCAGGAGGTCACCGAACTGGCGCGGCTCCGGCGGCGGCTGATTCAGGACCTGCATGCGCAAGGGATGTCGTACGCGCAGATCGCGCAAGCGGCGGGACTGAGCCGCGGGCGCATCCATCAGATCCGGCACACGGGGCCGGCGCCTGAGGGGGCGTTCCTCGGCTCGGGTGAGGTCACCGTGGTGACTCCGCTGCGGCCCGACCCTGCCAGCGATCGGACGTATGTCGCCCTGGACGACCTCAAGACCGGGCAGCGCGTGGAGGAACTGGCCCGGACGTTCGACCTGTCGGTGAACTCCGATCACGTGGGGATCGACGGCGGGATCGATCTGAACCGGCCTGGTCTGCTGGTGATCTGCGGGCCTCGGATGTCGCCTGCAATGCGTGAGGCCTACGACAAGGACCCGGTCCTGGAATGGGAGCGGGACGAGGTCGGATGGCTGCTGCGCGACACCCGGACGGGCGACGAGCACCGGTCGGGACAGGAGGACGACCCTCCTCGGCCGTACGACATCGGATACCTCGGGCGGCTGCCCCGGCCGGACGGCAACGGCAGCTTCATCGCGATTGCGGGCGTCCATCCGGAGGGGTCGTTGGGTGTGGTGCATCTGCTGACCACGGATATCGGCAGTCTGTGGGGGCAAGTCGGCAACGACCGGTTCTCGGTCGTGGTCGGTACCGAGTACGCCCCGGACACCCATGAGCCGGTGCGGACGGAGCTGCTGACCCCGATCTACCGGCACGATGAGGCGCCGACCTGACGAGGAACGTATGTATGCGTGTGCTGATCGCCAGCGAACCGGGACGCCCCGAGCGGGACAACGAGGACTTCGCGGCGGCGGCACCTGGGCTGCTGCTCGTGGTCGACGGTGCCGGCGCTCCGGCCGGAGTCGAGTCGGGGTGCGTGCATTCGGTGTCCTGGTACGCGCACAACCTCGGCGGGCTGCTGCTCGCCGCTGCTGCCGACGTCGGCGTGGGCCTGGGCGAGGCGCTTGCGGTGAGCATCGAGCGCGTCAACGCGCTGCACGCGACGACATGCGACCTTCGGCACCCTGGCTCGCCCTCCGCGACTGTGGCGCTGGCAAGGGTACATGACGGGTGGCTTGAACACCTGGTGCTCTCGGACGCTGTTCTCGTCCTCGACCGCCGCGACCAGGGGCCGACCGTCGTCACGGATGGGCGGCTGGCTGAGGTGATCGCGCGGTTGGACGAACCGGACGACCGCCCCGCCGTCGGCAGTGACGAACACGCGGGCCGCCTGCGGAGCCGAGTGGAACGGCTCGCCGAGTACCGCAATCAGCCGGGCGGCTTCTGGGTGGCCAGCACGAAACCGGAAGCAGCGCATGAGGCGCTGATGGGGTCCACGCCCCTCGCCGACCTGGACGCGGTCGCGCTGCTGAGCGACGGTGCCAGCCGGTTGGCCGACCGCTTCGACCTGATGACCTGGCCTGACGTGCTCGGCATCCTGCGCAAGGGCGGACCTGGGGAACTGATCGCACGGACCCGTGAGGCTGAGGCGTCCGACCCGGACGGCGTGCGCTGGCCACGTGGCAAGGCATCCGACGACGCCAGCGCCGTCTACTGGGCCATCCGGGGCTGAGCCCCGAGTCTCTGTAGACCCCCCTAGACAGTCGCCGGTTCATCCCTTACCTTCACTGTGTACCCCTCTAGACAGTTCGCTCGCGAAACGGGTCGGACCCTAGTGTCTAGGGGGGTGGACGACAGGAGGACCTTGTGCGCAACATCCCGGTGGACGTGTCGGCGCTGACGTTCGTGTGCGTGTCGCCACCGCGCCCCAAGCTGGTCAACCAGGACACCGGCGAGGTGAAGACCGACCGCAACGGTCAGACGGTGTTCACGGTGGGTCTGTCGGCCGCCGACGCGTCGGGGCGGGTGGACCTGCTCAACGTCGCGGTGACGGGCGACCAGTCGGTGACGATCGGGGAGGTCGTGACGCCGGTCGGCCTCGTCGCCTTCCCCTGGGAAGCGGTCCTCGGCGGTGAGAAGCGGTGGGGTGTGGCCTACCGCGCCGACCGCATCGCGCCCGTCTCCTCGGCCGCCCCGCCCTCGGCCTCCTCGTCGTCGGGCTCGTCGTCGGGCTCGTCGGATACGTCCGCTTCGGCGGGCGTGGCCTGAACGGCGGCCCGGTCATGAGTGACCTGCTCCCGGTGCTCGGGGTCCTGGCCGCTGCGGCGGCCGGGCTCTGGGCCTGGCGCCGCTGGCACCCGGCCTCGTTCTGGTACGGCGTCGGCTTCCCCGCCCGTGCGGTGCTGGTGTATCTGACGTGGCATCACGTCGCCTCGGGCTGCAAGCTGACCCGGCAGCGGCGGCGGCTCCGGCTCACTCTCGACGCCGTCCCGCTCGTCGGCCCGGCGTCCCGCAACGCCGCGACCGTGGTCGAGCAGAAGCGGCGGGTGCGGTGGGTCGACGTCGAGCGCGCTCCCCGCCTCGGCCTTTTGCGCCCGACGCGGCTCGGCTGGCGCATGCGGCTGCGCCTTCACGATGGGCAGGTACCGGCGGACTACGAGAAGGCGGCGGAGGGGATCGCGCACGCCTGGCGCGTCCACTCGGTTCGGGTGGTCGATGTGCGGCCCGGCTACGTCACCCTGTGGGCGACCATGCGTGACCCGCTCACCGAGGTCACGGTGTCGCCGGCGCCGGTGGAACTGCTGCGGGTGCGGCCCGGCAAGCTGGAGAACGGGCACGACTGGGTGATGGACTTCCGGACCGTGCCGCACTGGCTCAACGCCGGGGCGACACAGTCGGGCAAGTCCAACCTGGCGAACGCCATCCTCCGTGACCTGGCCCCGCAGCCGGTCGCGCTGGTCGGCTTCGACCTCAAAGGCGGCGTCGAGTTCACCCCCTACGCGCCGCGGTTGTCGGCGCTGGCCACGACCCGCAAAGAGTCGGTCGACCTGCTGGCCGATCTGGTCGGCGAGGTCGAGAACCGCATGGCCACGTGCCGCGCGCATGGTGCCCGCAACGTGTGGACGCTCCCCGAACACCTGCGGCCCGTCCCTGTCGTGGTCCTGGTGGACGAGGTCGCAGAGCTGTTCCTGATGGCCGACAAGTCCGAGAAGGAGGAGGTGTCGCGGACCGCTACCGCGCTGCTGCGGGTCGCCCAGCTCGGCCGCGCGTTCGCCGTCCACCTGATCGTGTGCGGGCAGCGCATCGGCTCCGACCTCGGCCCCGGCGTCACCGCACTACGCGCTCAGCTCTCCGGGCGGGTGTGCCATCGGGTCAACGACCCCGAAACCGCCAACATGACCCTCAGCGACCTCGACCCGGCCGCCAGCGACACCGCTCGTGCCATCCCCGCCGAGACTCCGGGGGTGTGCGTGGTCTCCGGGCAGGACGGCACCTGGCACCGTGCCCGCTCGGTCTACGTCCCCGAGAGCGAAGCCGAACACGCGGCGCGTGAGTACGCGCACCTGACCCCGGACTGGGACGCGCTGATCGGCTCGGTCCCGGCCGTCGACCCGGCCGCCTAACCGGCCCTCCTCCGCTCCCTTCCCTCTCCTTCGGCTCGGTGTGAGCCCTGATCGCGCCACGTCCCTACCCGCCCCATGCCCGGAACTCGTCCTGGAGGCTGCCCGATGGTCGCTCGCGTCCGGTTTCTTCGTCCCCGTCCTCGTCCCCGGTTCGTCGCCGTCCCGTCCCCGTCGTCCCCGTCTTGGCCGTCCGGCTCGTCGTCCTCGGGTTCGTCCCGGTCGTCGGTGGTGTCGTCCTGGGACGTGTGGCGGATCGGCGTCGAGTGGGACGAGTTCCGCTCCCTGCACGTCGCCCGCTGCCAGCGCTGCGCCGAGTCGTTCGCCTCCTCGTCCTGCGGTGAGGTCGATGACTGGGCCGACAGCCACCGGTGTGACGCCGAACTGGCCGCGCTCCTGGCCCTCGTCACCTCCGGGCGGGCGGCATGACCCGCCGCATCCTCGGCACGGTCGCCGATTCGGGGCCGGTGGTGGTGCTGGCCGGTATCGCGGCGGCGGGCTCGTTCACCCACATCCGCGACACCGCCACCGAGCACGGTCAACGCGGCTGGATGGCCTGGGCCATCGCGGTGTGCATCGACCTGACATGCGTCATGGCGGCCGGAGAGCGGCAGCGTGACAAGCGCACCGGGCGCGACACCGGGCGGCTGTCGTGGCCGACCGTCGTCCTGGTCGGCGGGATCCTGCTGTCGCTGGCCGCCAACCTGGCACAGGCCGACCCGTCAGTCTGGGGCTGGATCACCGCGGGCACTCCGGCGGGCGCGTTCCTGGTCGCGGTGTCGATGCTGGAACGCCGCAAGGCCGGCCCTGATTCGGTGGCTCGTCCCTCGCCGGTCCCGGACTGCTTCGGCCCCGCGTCCCCCTCGCTGTCCTCGTCCGGCTCGTCGTCCGATGGCTCGTCCTCGTCCCCGTGGGTGGTCTGGGAGCGCCCCACCACCGTCCCTGCTGCTGCCGGGGCTGTCCAGCACAGTCAGGACGACCAGGAGCAGGGCGAGGACGAGCGGGACGGCCAGACCTCCATCCCCGTCCCTGCCGAGCACTCGGCTTCGTCGCCGTCCGTCTCCTCGTCCTCGGCCCCTTCGTCCTCGTCGGCTCCGGCGGGTCCGCTGGTCGACTTCGCGCGCCGCGTCGCTGCCGAACACGAAACCGAGCACGGGCGGCCCATCACCCGTGACGCGCTCCGCGCACGCCTCGGCGTCTCCAACCAACTCGCCTCCGACCTGCTCCGCCAGCTCCGCACCGAAACCGCATCGCTCGCCTGACCCGCTAGAGGAAACCGCAATGACCACTCGCGCCGATCACGCCAACCCCACCACCTCGACCGGCCAGCCGACGCCGATCGTGCCCGGCCACCTGTTCGCCCGTCACCCGCAACCGCTGCCCGTGCTCCCGGTGCTCGTCGTCGGGTGGGCGTGCGGGACGTGCGGCGGGGGCGGGGTCGCCTCCGACGGCTCCACCTGCCCCGACTGCAACGGCCACGGCCACACCAACTGACACGAGAGGCACCCGCCATGTTCCTGCGCCGCTGCGCCTTCGCCGCCTTCTGGCTCGTCCTGGGCCTGTTCCTGATCCGCCAACCCGAGAACGCCGCCCACGCCGTCCGCGCCATCGTCGGCGGCCTGGCGCTGGTCGCCGACGCCCTCGCGCGGTTCACCACCGCCTTCTAGATCCCCGGCGTGGCCGCTGTCGCCGGCAAGCATCCGCGGCCACGCCGGGTCCGCCCCACCACCCGCAACCACCCGCACAGGCGAGGAGACCGCCCCATCATGCCCGACCCGGCACCCGCCATCAGCCCACTTGCCGCACGCGACATGGCCAACCGCTACAACCGCGCCGACTTCCGCGCCTGGGCACGCCGCGCACACGCCACCGGCGGCTGTGCCCAACCAGTCCACCTACGCGGCCGCGTCACCCACCTCGACCCGCAGACCGGCGAGATCCTGCACCACTACTCCACCGCCCGCGAGCCGGGCGGGGCGCTGCGGGTGGCCTGCAAAACCCGGCGGGCCTCGCGCTGTCCGGCGTGTGCAGAGACCTACCGGGCCGACACCTACCAACTCGTCCGCGCCGGACTCGTCGGCGGCAAAGGCGTCCCGGACACCGTCACGACGCATCCGGCGGCGTTCGTCACCCTGACCGCGCCATCCTTCGGTCCCGTCCACACCCGCCGCACCGGCAAGGGCGGAGGCGTGGTGGCCTGCCGTCCCCGGCGCGACGGCGGGACCTGCCCGCACGGGCGGCCAGTCTCCTGCACCGTCCGGCACTCCAACGCAGACCCTAGGCTCGGGCAACCGATCTGCCCCGACTGCTTCGACTACACCGGCGCGGTGCTGTGGAACGCGCACGCCCCCGAACTATGGCGCCGGTTCACCCTGGCCTTCCGGCGATACCTCGCGCGGTCGGCCGGGCTGCGGGTCTCCGACCTGCGGGACGTGCTCACCGTCTCCTTCGCCAAAGTCGCCGAATACCAACGGCGCGGCCTGGTCCACTTCCACGCCGTCATCCGCCTCGACGGACCCGGCGGCCCCGACAACGCTCCGCCCGCCTGGGCGACCCTCGACCTACTCAACGCCGCCGTGCACCACGCGGCGGGCGCCGTCACCGTCTCCACCCCGGCGGCCGGAGACGTCCCGGCCAAAGAACACGTGTGGGGATCCCAGATCGACGTACGCCCGATCACCACCACGGGCGAACTGACAGATACGGCGGTCGCGGGCTACATCGCCAAGTACGCGACCAAGGCGGCTGAGTGCGTCGGCACCCTCGACCGGCGCATCAGGCCGACTGACGACTTGGCCGACCTTCCCGCGTCCGGTCACGCTCGGCGGCTCATCGCCGAATGCCTGCACCTGGCCGCGATCGAGGACTACGCGGGCCTGCGGCTGGCCGAGTGGGCACACATGCTCGGCTTCCGCGGCCACTTCTCTACCAAGTCCCGCCGCTACTCCACCACCCTCGGCGCGCTGCGTGCGGCGCGTATCGAGCACAACCAGCGCGAACACGACGACATCACGACCGGCCGCCTGCCCTTCGACGACGACCAGGTCCTCGTAATCGCTCACTGGCGCTACCTCGGCCAAGGCATGACGCCGGGCGAAGCACTGCTCACCGCTGCCCTTACCGGCAAGCCCTTGCCTTCTCTCGCCCCGTCCACCTCGCCACTAGGGAGCACGTGTTGACCGACCTGGTTCTGACCGTCGACGAAGCGGCCGAACGGCTCCGTGTAAGCCGCTGGACGCTCTACAACCTCATCCGCTCCAACCAGCTCCGCACGGTCAAGATCGGCCGCCGCCGCCTCGTCCCCGTCAACGCCCTCGCCGAGTACATCGACCAGCTCATGGAAGAGGCTGCCTGATGCCGAGAACCGCAATCGCCACCCCTGACGAGCCGGACGACGGCAAAAAGCGCAAGAGCACCCGGCGCAGTCGAGCCAACGGGGAAGGCTCGATCTACCCCTACCGGAACGGCTACGCGGCGTACGCCTGGGTGACCACTCCCACCGGGGAGCGCAAGCGCAAGTACGTCTACGGGAAGACGCGCGACATCGTCCACGGTAAGTACGTCAAGCTCCTCAGCACAGCGGCTCAGCGGCCGGTCGCCACCACGGTGCCCACCGTTGAGACGTACCTGGCGTACTGGCTGCGCGATGTGGTCGAGCCGAACCGGGAGCCCAACACCTACTCGAACTATGAGCTGATGAGCCGCCTTCACATCGTCCCCGGTCTGGGGAAGAAGCGACTCGACCGGCTGACCGTCCGGGACGTCCAGACCTGGCTGAACAAGCTTCCCGGTGCCTGTCAGTGCTGTGCACAGGGCAAAGACGCGAAGCGGCCCGTAGAGCACAAGGACCCGCGCAAGCGGCGGCGGTGCTGCGCGGTCGGGGAGTGCTGCCAGGACTTCCCGAGTCGGCGGACGATCACGCTCGCGCGCAACACGCTGCGGAACGCGCTCAACCACGCCATGACGGAAGAGATCCTCGTACGGAACGTGGCGAGTCTGGCCAAGGTGCCGGCGGCCCGCAAGCGCGCTCGTAAGTCGTCCACCTGGACGGTAGAGGAGGCGCGTCGGTTCCTGGAGCACACGCGCCAAAGCAATGACCCACTGTATGCCGCGTGGGTCCTGATCCTGCTCATGGGCATGCGCAAGGGCGAGGTGTTCGGCCTGCGGTGGGCCGATGTCGACTTCGCGACCGAGGAACTCAGCATCGGCTGGCAGCTACAGCGCGTCGGCTCCCGCCTGATTCACAAGGAGCGGACCAAGACGGACGGCTCTACGGACGTCCTACCGCTTCCTTCCCTCTGCACGGCTGCGCTGCGGCTCCGTGAGACACAGCAGAAAGCAGAACGTGAGGCGTGCGACGACTGGCACGAAAGCGATCTCGTCTTCACGACCAGGACGGGTCGTCCGATAGAGCCGCGCAACGTCAACCGGGCCTTCGAGTCGCGCTGTGCTGCTGCTGGCGTCAAGGTGATCCGGGTTCATGACACCCGGCACACATGCGGCAAGCTGCTGGCCGCGCTGGACGTCCACCCTCGGGTCGCGATGCAGATCCTTCGGCACAGCAAGATCAGCCTGACCATGGAGATCTACACCGAGGTTCCGAGCGAGCAGACCAGGGCGGCGCTCAAGCGGCTCGGCGAACACCTGAGGTCCGGCGACGACAGCGGGGAGGCGTCCGCGTAGCTGTACTTCGCTGCTGTACCTGTTAGCAAACGGGCCCCTTCCAAGATCGGAAGGGGCCTTTGACGTGCGAGCCGGCGAGGGGACTTGAACCCCTAACCTTCTGTTTACAAGACAGATGCTCTGCCAATTGAGCTACGCCGGCGGGCTCGTTCCGCATCGTAGTCGACTTCGTGGGAGTCGTGCTCAGGGTGTTGGGAGGGGGAAGCAGCGGCGTAGGGGGCGGTGCCGTGGGTTGGTCGGTGCTCCTGGGTGGAGGGCAAGTACTGCCAGGCAGTACTTGCTTAACGTGAGGGGCGACACCGTCGAGATCGGTTCGTCGGTGTGCGACACCGGCCCGGGGCGCCGAGGTGGACGCGGGGCGCATCTTCGACCGGTTCGTCCGTGCTGGTCCGAGGTTGCAGCCGATGGGTGGTGCGGGGCTCGGGCCGACAGCGTCGCCTCGGCTGGCCTGCGCGCACGGCGGTTGAGCATGCGTCCGGCGGTGGTGCCGGGTTCGTCCCGGAACTGCCGCTGCGCCTGGACAGACCCGCCAGAGTGCCCCCGTCAAGGAGGGCGCGTGAGCCGGATCCTGATCGTCGAGGACGAGCCGCGCATCACGTTCTTCTTACGGAGAAGGGCCGCCGTCATTGCCTACGAGCAGGCCCGCGGCGGCGCGCTCGACTTGGTGATTCTCGTCATCGGGCTGCCGCTGTGGGACGGGTTCACCGTGCTGTGCCGGATCCGCGAGGGGCGCGCGTTGCGCTGTCCGTCATCATCCTCACGGCCCGCGACAGTGTGGCCGACACCGTCGCCAGTTTGGAGGGAGACGCCCACGACTACATTGCCAAGCCCTTCGCCTTTGAGGAACGCTCGTGTGGCTGCGGCTGCGCGCCGACCGGATCCTCGAGCCCACGCTGCTGCCTGTCGGCGACCTCGCCCTCGACCTGCGGACCCGGCATGCCCACGTCCCCGGGCGGACGGTCGAGCCCACCTCGCGAGTTCACCCTCGCTGAGATGTTCTGCCGCAATCTCGACCAGGTGCTGATGCGGGAGCAGTGCTGGCGCACGTGTGGGGCTTTCGGTTTCGATCCCGGTTCGAGTGTCGTGGACGTGTACGTCCGCTATCTGCGGCGCAAGCTCGGTGTCGACCGCTTCGAAGGCGTGCGGGGCGCGGGCTACCGTCTGCGGACGTGACGCGCGGGGGTGGTGGCCGGACGTGGCCCCGGAGGGGGGAGTCGGCGGGGGCGTTTTACGGTGGGGATATGGGCGAGTTGGGTGTTGCCGGTCCAGGGAATGCTGAAGCTTTCCGGTGGTGGGGGCGGATGGCCCGGAGTCCGCTGGAGACGTACGTGGGGCTCGCGACCCGGTACGGGGACGCGGTGCGCGTCCCGTTCGGGAGGCGGCGGGCGTTCTATCTGCTGTCCCGGCCCGAGCACGCCGAACGGGTCCTGGTGGCCAACCAGGACAACTATGTGAAGGCGTTCACGTACCGGCCGCTGCGGGCCGTTCTCGGGGACGGCCTGCTCACCAGCGAGGGCGACACGTGGCGGCGGCATCGGCGGCTGGTGCAGCCTGCCTTCGCGCAGCGGCACGTCGTCGGGTTCGCGCCGCAGATGGTGGAGACGGCAGTCGCGGGCGTTGAGCGGTGGCCGGACGGGGTGACGCTCGACGCCGCCAGGGAATTGCGGAAACTCACGCTCGACATCGTCGGGCGGGCGCTTTTCGGGAGTGCGCTGGCAGGGGAGGCGCAGCGGACCGGGCAGGCCCTGGAGGCCCTGCAAAGAGGCGCCGTGATCGGCACGTTCCTTCCGGGAGCGACGGCGAAGAGGGGAATCTACCGGCGTGTGCCGGGGCTCGGGGGCGCGCTCACTCATCTGGACGGGCTGGTGCGGCGCGTCGTCGAAGGGTCGTCCGGTGGGGAAATGCTCAATCTGCTCAAAGAGCGGGGCGAACTCGATGCCGAGGAACTCCGGGACGAGGTTCTGACGCTCCTGCTCGCCGGGCATGAGACCACGGCTGCTTCGCTGGCCTGGACGTTGATGCTGCTGTCCAGGTATCCGGCGGCGCGGGACCGGCTCGAGAACGAGGTGGACGATGTGCTCGGCGGCCGGGAGCCGAAGGCCGAGGACGTCGACGACCTGCCGTGGACGAAGGCCGTCCTGTCCGAGGCCATGCGCCTTTACCCGCCGGCCTGGACGATCGAGCGCGACGCGGTCGAAAGCGACGACATCGCGGGTGTGAATGTGCCGGCCGGGTCGACGATTGCCGTCCCGCCCTACCTGATTCACCGGAACGCGGAAATCTGGCCCAATCCCGAGGGCTTCCAGCCGGAACGATTCATGGGGGAGCAGCAGCGTCCTCGCTATTCGTATCTGCCGTTCGGGGGCGGTAGGCGCATATGCGTCGGCGCCGGATTCGCGATGCTGGAGGCGACGCTGGTTCTCGCGACCATCACCCGCACGCATCGGCTGGACCTGGCCCCGGGAGTGAAGGTGCCGTGGCGTGCGGAGATCACGTACCGGCCGGCCGGGGCCGTCCCCATGCGGGTCTCGCGCCGCGCCTGACGAGCCCGCCGTCGAGCCTCGGCGCGGCGACGGGGACGGCCACAGCCGTGTCGGCTTCCTCGCATTCACGCGGGCGGGATGTTGTGGTTTCGGTGGAACACGTTCTGTGGGTCGTAGGTGCGCTTGACCTCGCGCAGCCGCCGGAGGTTCCCCGGGGTATAGGCGGTGGCCGTCCTGGCCGGATCGTGCAGGAAATTCAGGAACGAACCGCCGGTCGCGTACGGCAGGAAGGCGGCGTCGTCGGCGTCGGAGCCGTCGACCGTGAGCGAGAACGGGACGTCCCGGTGCCCGACGGGACCCGCGTCCGCAGCCGGACGGGCCATCGCGCCGCCCCAGTGCCTCACCTCGATGCCGGACGCGTGGCTGCCGGCGATCGCGGTGATCAGCGCGTCGGGAAGATCGGCGTGAAGGTGGAAATGGTGGGGTGCGGTGCTGCCCAGCGACTCGGTCTCGGCGTACGGCATCGTCCGGAAATCGTCCTGGAGTGCAGGCCCGCCGGCCTTGCGCAGTGACCGCAGCGCCCGGGCGCCGTCGTCGGCGGAGCCCGCGTAGACAGCGCGAACGGCGACGACCCGGCCGTGAACCACGTCGTCGGTCAGCGCCACCGAGACCGACAGCGCATCGGGACGTGTGTCCGCCTCGTCCCGGAAACGGGTGAGGACGTCGGCGGCCCGCTCGACAGGGAACAGCGCCACCCCGCCATAGACCGTCGAGACCGGGTGGAGCCGGAACTCCAGCGAGGTCACGACGCCGAAGTTGCCGCCGCCGCCCCGCAACGCCCAGAACAGGTCGGGGTGGCAGTCGGCGTCGGCGGTCAGGTATCGGCCGTCGGCGGTGACGATCCGCGCCCGCAGCAGGTGGTCGGCGGCGAACCCGTACCGGCGGCCCAGCCATCCGACGCCGCCGCCGAGGGTGTAGCCGGCAACGCCGACGGACGCGTGCGAGCCGGACAGCGGGGCGAGCCCGAGCGGCGCGGCCGCTGCGATGACGTCGCTCCACCGCGCCCCGGCGCCGACCCGGGCGATGCGGCGGGACGAGTCGACGAGCACGCCGGACATGCGGGACGTCCTCAGCAGCAGCCCCTCGTCCGGCGGGACGACCGTGCCGTGCCCGGTGGCCTGCACGGTCAGCGGCAGCCCGCGGTCGCGCGCGGTGAGGATCGCGGCGCGGACGTCCGCCGGTCCGGTGGCGTCGACGGTCAGCGGCTCGGTGGCGAAGGCGGTGGCGGTGATGTTGGCGTTCATGGCCCTGTCCTCCCGGGGCGTGGCTTCATGCGCCACGTTATAGTCATGAATCTTGATAATCAAATTTCATGACTAAAGACGGCGCGGCGGGACGGCGGCCGCCGTCCTTCATGGGAGACGTCAGCCCAGGTGAGAGGCCACCCTGAGTGGGCACAGGGGCGGCATGAACATTACGGGGATCATCTCGGCGATCATCATCGGAGCGATCATCGGGGCGGTGGGCCGGCTGCTGCTGCCCGGCCGCCAGCCGATCGGTGTCATCCTCACCGTGATCGTCGGCATCGTCGCGGCGCTCATCGGGACGGGGATCGCGCAGATCATCGGCGTGCGGACCACCTCGGGCATCGACTGGATCGAACTCGTCTTCCAGATCGGCCTCGCGATGCTCGGCGTCGCCCTCGCCACAAGCTTCCAAGCCCGCCGCAGACACCGCCGCATGCCCCGCTGACACCACCCCGGTCACCCAGGCCACCCGAGGCCACCCTTGGCGGCACCGGCTGCCCTGGCTGCACTGGCCGCCGGGCCGCACGGTCGCATCAGCAACGCCGGCCGCACCGGCGACGGCGCCCGCCCCGCCGCCTGCCAGACCGCCCGGCCCTGGGGTAGCACCGGGGGCGGGTGCGTGTCAGTGACTTCACGTTCCGTGGCCGGACTCCGCCATATCCCCGTGTGCACGGCGAACGGGCCGTGCGGCGGTGGCATGCTCGGACCGGGCCTGCTCCCGGCCGCGACGGCCGTCGCGGTGGCCGACGACGCGAGTCCGGTCGATGCGGGGAGTGGCGCGTGCAGAACATGCTCAAGGGGGCCAACGCCGAGCTGGCGAGCCTGACCGAGGCCAAGGGACCGGTCACCGTGGCGCTGCGGTGGGCGGACCCGTCCGGCAGCGGGGAGGCGGACGTCGCGGCCCTGCTGGTCGGCGGTTCCGGCAAAGTGCGCGACGACGGCGACTTCGTCTTCTACAACCAGCCGGCCACCCGCGACGGGTCCGTCCAGCTGCTGGGCAAGACGCCGACCGGCGGCGGCAGCGAGGACCGCATCATGCTGGATCTGGCGGCGCTCCCGCCGGACGTCGAGCGGGTCGTCGTGACGGCCAGCCGGTACGGCGGGGCCACCTTCGGCGAGCTCGACGACCTCGGTCTGACGCTCTACGACAGCACGGGCGCGGCCCTGCTCGGCTTCGACATCGGCGATGCCGGGACGGAGACCGCGTTCGTCTTCGGCGAGCTGTACCGGCGGGGCGACGGCTGGAAGTTCCGAGCGGTCGGGCAGGGGTACGAGTCCGGGCTCGCGGGACTGGCGGGCGACTTCGGCATCAACGTCGAGGACGGTGACGTCGAGGACGGTGACGTCGAGGACGGTGACGCCGAGGAGACGCCCGCCGGCGAGGCTCCCGCCCGCGGGGAGGTCGCCGGGGCGCGTGCGGACGGGGTGGAGCGCCAGAGTCCGCCGGTCACCGGGGAAGCGCCCGCCGGAGACACGGCGCGAGAAGAGACGGCACCGGCCGAGACCGCGTCCGGGGAGGAGGCACGGAAGCGGCGCGCCGCCGGGCGCGTCCGGACCGCGAAGAAGCGCAGCACACTGCCGAAAGCCCCCAAGGCGGACCTCGCCGACCACCCGTCCTGGCAGGGCGCGCGGCTGTTCCCCGTCGCCGGGCTCCGCAGCGAGCACGAGCGCGAGGCGCGGGCGACGTCGACGCTGCTGGCGGTGATGGCGCAGGTCCCGGAGTTCGGGCGGCGCCTCACGGCCCGGTTCGGCGCGCCGGCCGGCACCGTCCAGACGTTCGTGGAGACGTCCTTCAAGCACGGCGACAGCAAGGTCCGCCCGGACGGGGCCGTCCGGGTCGCACGCGCGGGCCGGATCTGGACGGCGCTGGTCGAGACGAAGACCGGCGGCAGCCCGCTGAAGTCCGACCAGGTCGAGGCGTACCTGGAGGTCGCCGCGCGGAACGGCTACGAGACCGTGATCACGCTGTCGAACGACCTGGCGCTGGACGGCGAGCACCCCCTGACGGTCGACAGGAGGCGGTTGCGCAAGGTCGCGCTGCGGCACCTGTCCTGGGCGGAGGTCGCGCACGAGGCCCACATGCTGTGCCACCACCACGGGCTGGCCAGCCCCGTCCACGCGTGGATGCTCGGCGAGCTGCTGCACTACCTGCGGCACGACAACGCCGGATGCCAGGGGTTCCAGGACATGGGCGCGTCGTGGGTGCCGCTGCGCAACGCGATCACGGCGGGCACGCTGCGTCCCGGCGACCGGCATGCGGAGCGGGTGGCGGAGAGCTGGGAGAAGCTCGTCCGGCAGCTGTGCCTGCGGCTGAGCGGGGAGACCGGGCTGAACGTCGCGCCGGTGACGCGCCGCAGGCGGTCGGGCGCCGAGGCCCGGCGCGCGGGGGTCGTGGCGTCGCTGCTCGCGGCGGGGCGGATGGGCGCCGAGATCCGGATGCCGGACGCCGGCGGGCCGGTCCGGGTCGAGGCCGACCTGCGGACCGGGCAGATCGAGACGAGCGTGGCGGTCCCCGCGGCCGCCCGGGCCCGCGCGCTGACCCGGGTGCAGTGGCTGCTGCGGCAGCTGGCCGACGCGCCGCAGGACCTGCGCGTGGAGGCCTTGGCGGACGGCCGCGACGAGGGCCCGTGCGATCTGCTGAAGAACCTGCGGAGCGAGCCGGGGCTGCTCGTGTCCGGCGGCGCGGAGATCACCTCGTTCCGGCTGACGCTGTCCACCGGCATGGGCTCCAGGCGCGGGACGGACGAGGCGGGCTTCGTGCGCAGCGTCGACGTCGCCGTCGACCGGTTCCATCAGCAGGTGGTCCAGGCGGTCAAGGTCGAGGCCGAGTAGGGCCTTGTGTACGCATCTCGCCAAATGGGTCTTGTCGTACGTGAATCTTTGATCTCATAGTGCACTCGACTCAATGCGGAGAGTCACGTCCGGTCAGGGGGGCCAGATGGTGGGGGGACTTGCGCCGGTGGCGGAGTACGAGCGGTTCCTGCTGCTCAGAAGGAGGTTCCGGTGCGCGGCGGCGGTGGTCGCCGGGGTGTTTCTCGGGTGGTATTTCATCTACGTCGGGCTGTCCGCGTTCGCCCGCGGCTTCATGGCGCGGACGGTCGCCGGGCACGTCAACATGGCGCTGCTGCTCGGCCTGCTGCAGTTCGCCTCGACGTTCGCGCTCGCCGCCGGGTACGCGGCCTACGCGCGGCGCCGGCTGGACCCGCTGGCGGGTGAGCTGCGGTGACCGGGCGGACGCTGACGTTCGGGCTGTTCGTCGCGTTCATCCTGATCACGCTCGGGATCACGGTCTGGGCGCGGGTGAACACGCGGGGCGCCGACGACTTCTACGCGGGCGGCCGGACGTTCTCCGGCGCGCAGAACGGGGTCGCGCTCGCCGGCGACTACATGTCGGCCGCGTCCTTCCTCGGCATCGCCGGGATCATCGCGCTGAACGGCTACGACGGGTTCCTGTACTCGATCGGCTTCTTAGTGGCGTGGCTGCTCGCGCTGCTGCTGGTCGAGCTGGTGCGCAACGCGGGCCGGTTCACGATGGGGGACGTCCTCGCGCGGCGGGTGCGGCGGCAGGCGCCGGTGCGGCGGGCCGCGGCCGTGTCGACCGTGACGGTGTCGGTGTTCTACCTGCTCGCGCAGATGGTGGGCGCCGGGGCGCTGGTGTCGCTGCTGCTCGGCATCCACCGGGGCGAGCGGTTCCTCGGCATGGACGCCGCCACCGCCAAGACCGTCACGATCGTCGCGGTGGGCGCGCTGATGATCTGCTACGTGGCGTTCGGCGGGATGAAGGCCACCACGTGGGTGCAGATCATCAAGTCGGTCCTGCTGATGGCGGGGGCCGTCGTGCTGACCGCGCTCGTCCTCGGCAGGTTCGGGTTCGACGTCAGCTCGATGCTCGGGTCGGCGGCGGACGCGAGCGGGAAGGGCGAGGCGTTCCTGCGCCCCGGCGAGCGCTACGGGCGGGACGTGCCCGGCGACGCGTACCAGACGATCGTGAACAAGCTGGACTTCATCAGCCTGGCGCTCGCGCTCGTCCTCGGCACCGCCGGCCTCCCGCACATCGTCAGCCGGTTCTTCGCCGTCCGGGACGGGCGCGCCGCACGGACGTCGGTGTCCTGGGCGATCGGCCTCACCGGCGTCTTCTACCTGACGACCCTCGCGCTCGGCTTCGGCGCGGCGGCCCTGGTCGGACGGCAGGCGATCGTCGCGCAGGACCCGTCCGGCAACACGGCGGCGCCCCAACTCGCGCAGGCCGTCGGGGAGCACATCGGCGGGCGCCTCGGCGGGGACGTCCTGCTGGCGTTCATCGGCGCGGTGGCGTTCGCGACGATCCTCGCGGTCGTGTCGGGCCTCGTGCTGGCGTCGTCGACCTCGCTCGCGCACGACTACTTCGGGCAGGTGCTGATGCTCGGACGGCCGCGCGAGTCGCAGGAGGTGGCGGTCGCGCGGTTCGCGTCGTTCCTCGTCGGGACGCTCGCGATCGTCCTCGCGGTGGTGGCGCGGAACCTGAACGTCGCCTTCCTGGTGGCGCTGGCGTTCGCCATGGCGGCGTCGGCGAACGTCCCGGCGATCGTGCTGTCGCTGTTCTGGCGGCGGTTCAACTCCGCCGGGATCGTCGCCGGCATCTACGGCGGGCTGGCGAGCGCACTGGTGCTCGTGTTCTTCTCGCCGATCGTGTCGGGGAAGGTCGACCCGGTGACGGGGGAGAGCCTGTCGCTGTTCCCGGCGGGCGTCGACTTCCACCTGTTCCCGCTGGAGAATCCGGGCCTGGTGTCGATCCCGATCGGGTTCGCGTGCGCGGTCGCCGGGACCTTCCTCGGACGCGACAAGGCCGACGCCGAACGCTACGACGACCTGTCGGTCCGGGCGCTCACGGGCGCCGGCGCGCACTGACGCCGTCCACCGCACGCCGTCCACCGGGCGCCGTCCACCGGGCGCCGGGGCTGACGTGCGCGGGTGCGGGTGCGGGTTACCATTCGTCCACCCTGCGGTTACCCACGAGTAAAGGACTCCTGGCGGGGAAGGGCGGGGGAAAGATCCAGACTGTCCCGGGCCTGCCCGAATGTGCCGAGTGCCGGGGCCGGGACGCGGTCGCCATGGCAGAATGTCACCCGCCGTGGAGCGCGGCGGTGGCCGGAGGGAGGTGCGGCGGCGTGTCCGAAGCCGGTCGACGCCGTCAGGGGCGATCCCGACCGACTCTCTCCCCGCACCGGCTCGGCGCCCGGGCGACCGCGGTCCTGACCGTCGTCACGCTCGGCGCCGCGGTGGCCGTGCCGGTGGCGATGGTCTCCGGAGGCGAGCGCACCGCGCGGCAGCAGGCCGTCCGCGGGGCGGCGGCCGGGGCGCTGGTGAACGCGCAGGCCGACCAGATCCGGTCCCGGGAATGGCACCTGAAGGTCCTGCACGCGCAGAAGGCGTGGAAGTACTCCAAGGGGCGCGGCGTCACCGTCGCCGTCCTCGACACCGGCGTCGACGCGAACCATCCCGACCTCACCGGCCACGTGGTCGGCGGGCCCGACCTCACCGGCGGCGTCCGGTCCCCGGGCACCCGCTACTGGGGCCTGCACGGGACGTCGATGGCCAGCATCATCTCCGGGCACGGCCACGGCCCCGGGCTCTCGCAGGGGATGATGGGCGTCGCCCCGCTCAGCCACGTGCTGTCCGTGCGCGTCACGCTGGAGAACGACGACCCGCTGCGGCGCGACAACGGGCAGCAGAACGGCGGCACCGGCGAGCACGACGCCGTCGCCCAGGGCATCCGCTACGCCGTCGACCACGGCGCCGGCATCATCAACATGTCGCTCGGCGGCGGCCGCCAGTTCTACACCGGCACCAAGTCCCAGGAGAGCGCGATCAAGTACGCGCTGTCCAAGGGCGTCGTGCTGATCGCGTCCGCCGGCAACGACGGGTCCGGCGCCAACCGGGAGAACTTCCCCGCCTCCTACCCGGGCGTGATCGCCGTCGGCGCGCTCGACCGCCGGCTGCGCCTCTGGAAGGACAGCAACCGCCGCTCGCACGCCGCCGTCTGCGCGCCCGGCGTCGACATCGTCAGCGCCGACGCCAGCAACGGCTACGTCGTCGGGACGGGCACGAGCGCGTCGTCGGCGATGGTCGCGGGGGTCGCCGCGCTGGTCCGCTCGCGCTATCCGAAGCTCACCCCGGCCGAGGTCAGGCAGGCGCTCATCCAGGGCTCGCCGGCCCGCCGCGGCTACCCGACCGGCTCGACCGCCTGCCGCGGGACGGTCGACGCGCTGCGCACCCTCTACGCCGCGCACAAGATCAACAAGACGTCCAGCGGGCCAGTGGAGACGCCGCCGCCCGCGCCCTCGCCCACACCGGCCCCGGTCACCGCGCTGCCCGAGCGCGACGCCGGCGTCCTGCTCCCGCTCGTCCTCGGCGGCGGGGGGCTGCTCGTCGTCCTCGGGCTGGTGCTCGGCTGGCGGCAGCGGCGCCGTCCCGAGGACGGCCTGGAGGAGACCGAGGACGTTCCCGAGTACGGGCTGCCGTCCGTGCCCGCCGCGGCGCCCGAACCCGCCGTGCCCGGTCCCGCCGTGCCCGGTCCCGCCGTGCCCGGTCCCGCCGCGTCCGGGCACGTGCCCGCGCAGGCCGGCGGCGAGCCGGGGTGGGCGCCGGTCAGCGTGCCGCTCTGGCAGAACACGCAGGCCTATCAGGGCCCGCCCCTGGCCCCTCTCCCGCAGGCCGACCCTCACCGGGACGCCGCGCCGCCGGACCCGTCGCCTCGGGGCGACGCGTCCCCGGAGCCGTCGTCCTGGGACGCCGAGCCGTGGGCCCCTCCCGGCGGTGAGCCGCTGCCGCCGCCGATCGAGCCGAAGCAGCCCCCGATGATGTCGCACGAGCTGCGTCCGTTCGTCCCGGGCGAGTTCGCGTCGAACGGGCACGCGTCCGGCAACGGGCATGCCAACGGGCACGGCCCGGGCAACGGGCGCCACGCCAACGGCCGCCACGCCGCCGACCTGAACGCCGCCGACCTGAACGGTGCAGCCGCGGACGACGACGAGCCCACCCTGGACGACGACGACTGGGAGGCGTTCCGGCGCGGCGCCCTCGACCTGCCGGATCTCGGAGAGACCGGTCCGCTCCCCGCGGTATCCCCCGAACCGCCGGACGAGGCGCCGCCCCCGCCCGTACTTCCCGTGGACGAGCAGGCCACGGGGGCGTTCCCCGCCGTCCCGCCGCCCGATCCCGGCGACGCCGAAACCCCCTACGGGCCCGGCGCGGACCAGCCCGGCGACGACCCGCACGGACGCGGTTCGCACCACGCGCGCCCCGCCGAAGACGAGGACTACCGGCCGCCCTGGTGGTGATCGCGGTACTCCGCCGGGCGTAGTGCGAGTGCCTCCGGCCGGCCGACGCGGCACCCCGTACCCGTCGCCGAGCATCGACGTATCCGCACACAGGAAGGGTCGATGAACCATGGTGACGACGTTGGCGGCGCAGGCCGCGGCGATGCATCCGGGCGGCTGGAGCGACGGGGACGCCCCCGCCTTCTGGCCGGTCTTCCCGATCACGTTCGGGCTGTTCTGGCTCGCCGTGCTCGGAACGGTGTTCTACCTGATCAGGCGCCGCATGACCACGAGCGCCACGGCGGCCGCGGCGGCGGCCGACCCGATGACCAAGGCGCGGTCGGTCCTCGCGGAGCGGTTCGCCCGCGGCGAGATCGACGAGGACGAGTACCTCATGCGCATGTCCACCCTCCGCAACGGCGACTGACCGTCGCCGGCGGCCGGCCTCGCCCGGGGCCCGCAGGACCCCGGCGGGGCCGCCCGGCAGCGCGTCCTCCGGCCCGCTTCCGCCGCGGAGCGGGTCAGTCGGCGGCGGCCTCTTCGAAGATCCGGCCGATGCCGTCGGAGTACTCCGGTGCGCGGCCGGCGGCGTCGGCGAAGCGGGTGAGCAGCCGGGCGAACTCCGCGCGCTCGTCCGCCGTCCAGCCGGTCATGAGGGCGTCGAGGTAGGCGCGGCGGGACCGGTCGGCGACCCGCTTCACGCGCAGCCCGGCCTCGGTCAGCCCGAGGTTGGCGCGGCGCGCGTCGACCGGGGACGGGCGGCGCGACACCAGCCCGGCGTCGATGGCGTGGCCGACCAGCCGGCTCGCGGTGGACGGGTCGATCTCCAGCCGTTCCGCGACGGCGCCGACCGTGACCTCGCAGGGGCGGGTGGCGCACTCCGGCTTCTCGGCGGCGGCCGTGAGCGCGGCGACGGCGTTCACCACCATGAGGTTCGACAGTTGCAGCGGCCGTCCGTCCGGACCGGCGGACGTCTGGGCGCGGATCCGCCGCATGAGGTCGGGCTTGGCCCACACGCGGCGCAGATGGAACAGCGCCATCGCGATGTCGGTGAGCGTGGGATCCCCCTGCGGCTCGGGCGGCGCCGGCGCGTCCGGCTCGGCGGGCCGTCCCGTGCCGGGAGTCTCCGTCGCCATGCAAGGTCTCCGTTCGCGTGTCGGACGCCGGACGCGGCGAACTCCTCACTTTAACCTATGTAGTCTGCACATGATCGGGGCCCGCGGGACTGCCGTTCGCGATGAGACACACGGCGCGAAAGAGCCGCAGGTGAACCGGGATGTGATGCACTGAACCACCGGCCCCCGTTCCCCGTGAACCACCGGAACTTGTCGGCCCGGGCGCGTAGCATGGCACCCGCCCAGACCCGGACGAGCCGGGATCAGTAACCACAGAGGGGACCTGATGCGAGCGGCGAACGCCCCCGACGGCCCCCGCGGTGACGTCCCCCCACTGGACGGAAGCATGGACGATGGCCGACCCCCGCGACCCCTGACCGAAGACGACGAGGGAGGGGCCGACGACGCCGCCTTCCATGCCGACCACCTCTCCGAGCGCGACCGGCGGATCCTCGCCTTCGAGCGGCAGTGGTGGAAGTACGCCGGAGCCAAGGAGCAGGCCATCCGCGAGCTGTTCGACATGTCGGCGACGCGGTACTACCAGCTCCTGAACATCCTGATCGACCGACCCGAGGCGCTCGAGTGCGATCCGATGCTCGTCAAGCGCCTCCGCCGGATGCGGTCACAGCGGCAACGCAGCCGCGCCGCGCGCCGACTCGGCATCCGGCCCTGACCCGACCACACTGGGTCGGGTGACCTCTCCCCGCTCTGTGACGGCCGCCGGCGCCGGCGGCCTCGACGCGATCCGCACGAACCCGGCCGGGGCCGTGCTCGGCTTCGACTTCGACGGCACGCTCGCGCCCATCGTGGACGATCCGGCCTCGGCCCGGGCCCATCCCGGCGCGGCCCCCGCCCTCGCCCGGCTGGCCCCGCTGGTCGGCGCGCTGGTGATCGTCACCGGACGTCCGGCCGCGGTCGCCGTCGAGTACGGCGGCTTCGAGGGCATCGACGGGCTCGTCGTCCTCGGGCAGTACGGGCTCGAACGCTGGGAGTCCGGCGTGCTGACCGAGCCGGAGCCGCCGCCGGGCGTCGCCGAGGCCCGCGCGAAGCTGCCCGGCGTCCTCGCGGCGGCGGGCGCCCCGCCCGAGACCTTCGTCGAGGACAAGGGGCAGGCGCTCGCCGTCCACACGCGGCGCTGCGCCGAGCCGGAGGTCGCGCTGGAGCGGCTGCGGAGCATCATCGCCGCGCTCGCCGAGCGGACCGGGCTCACCGTCGAGCCCGGACGCCTCGTCCTCGAACTGCGCCCGCACGGCATGGACAAGGGCATGGCGCTGCGCCGGTTCGTCGACGACCTCGGCACCCGCCCGTCGGCCGTGCTGTTCGCGGGGGACGACCTGGGCGACCTGGCCGCGTTCGACGCCGTCGAGGCGCTGCGCGCGGAGGGCGTGCCGGGCGTGCTGGTGTGCAGCGGGTCCGCGGAGGTCACCGAGCTCGCCGAGCGGGCGGACCTGGTGGTCGACGGCCCGGCCGGCGTGGTGGACCTCATGGGCGCCCTGCTGGACGTACCGTCCTGACCTGGGCACTACCTTGTCGGAGAAGTGACAAGACTCCGAACCGGAGTTGTCGTATCTCGCGAGACTCTGGGGGCGCCCGTAGACGTCGGGTCCAATTGCGCCAAAATATGGTGGATTGCGACACGCGTGGTTCACGGGGGAGTCACACCGAGGACATGGGGAGGCTTGATGGTGGACACGGGACCGGGAGCCCCGCGCCGTCCGGACGACATCAGGCACACGCCCGCCGGCGGCCTTCCAAGGGCCACCCCGAGGGAGGGGACGCCCGTCCAGCCGCCCGGCGCGCCCATCCCACCGGGCGCACCGACCCGCCCCATCGTCCAGGCACCCTCAGCTGAAACCCCGCGCGCCTGGGGCACACCACCGTCCCCAGAGCCCACCGCCCCGCACCCGGGTACCGCCCCGCAGGCCGGCGGTGTGCCGCAACTCGGCGGCGTCCCGCAGCCGGGCGCCGTCCCACAGCCCGGCACTGCACCGCAGGCCGGTGGTGTCTCGCAGTCCGGTGATGCCCCGCGGCCGGTCGATGCCTCGCGTCCGGGCGTCGCCCCACAGACGGGCGGCGTCCCACTGGCCGGTGATGCCCCACGGCCGGGCGGCGTTCCGCAGGCCGGTGATGTCTCGTGGCCGGGTGGTGTCTCGCGGGACGGTGGGCTGCCGCAGCCGGGTGGGCTGCCGCAGACCATCTACCTGTCGGAGGCCGGAACCGGGACCGGCGCCGGTCCGCAGCCGTCCGATCCGCCGCAGACCGGGGGATGGCCGCGGGTCGGCGGTCCGTCCGGACCCGGTGCCGAAGCTCGGCCCTCCGACCTGTCGCAGACGGGCGGCTGGCCGCGGGTGGGCGGTCCGTCCGAGCCCGTTGGGCCGGCGCGGGCGGGGGCCGCGGAGTGGGCCGGGGTGCCGGAGGCGCAGGACGCCTACTCCGAGCGCGAGGAGCGCTCGTCCACGACCGGGCCGATGGGGGTCCGGGAGACCAGCGGTGTCCAGGTCCGGCTGGGGTCGCGGGAACGGGAGCGGGACCGGCAGGCGCGCCGGCGCGCGGGCCGCCGCAGCGGGCTCGTCGCGGCGGGCGTGCTCGTGCTCGCCGGGCTCGTCACGGCCGGCCTCGTCCTCACGCCGGGATCGGGCGACGACGGCGGCGGCGGGACGGAGGCGGCGCCGTCCACCGGGGAGCAGAGCCCAGTTAGCACCGGTGAGTTGCCCGACGCGGGTACGCCGATCACGGTCGGCACCGCCGACGGCTCCAAGTACCGGCTCGCGGCGGTGACGAGCGGGGTCAGCGACGGGGTGGCCCCGACGTCGCAGTCCTCGCCCCCGTCCGGGACGTCGTTCCCCTATGTCGAGTACATCCTCAGCAACCCGACGCAGAAGAACGTCCTGCTCGACTTCCCCGGCGACGTCTTCGTCAGGCGGAACCTCGTGACGCCGGACGCGCAGGGGCGGTGCATGCCGCAGGCCGGCGTCCCCGAGGACATGTGCACCCCGCCGACGCGGAGCCAGGTCGTCCGGCATCTCGCGGGCGGCCAGCTGGTCCCGGGTGACGGCGGCGACAAGTACCTGCCGCCGAACTCGTCGTTCCTCGTGCGCGCGACGGTGGACGTCCCCGTGAACCGCGCCGTCAAGCGCACGGACATGGGCCTGTACGTGTGGAAGCAGCTCTACATGGCCGATCAGCTCGCCAAGCAGGCGCCCTTCCCGCGCTGAACGCGAAACCGCCGCGGCCCGGGTGGGGCGCGGCGGTTCCGGTCGTGCGGGTTCACTCGGCTTCGGGGTCGTCGGCGAGGATCCCGTAGAGGCGGCGGCGGGCGTCGTTGACGACGTCCAGCGCGCGCGCCTTCTGCGCCTCGCTGCCGACCGCCATCACCTGCTGAAGGGCTCCCATCAGCTGGCCGATCGCCTCGCGTCCGCGCAGGACGTTCTCGCCGGCGGCCGCGGTGACCTCGTCCCAGGGGGCGACGGTCTGCGCCTCCGCCTCCTCGCGGCCGGCGTCGGTGAGCGAGAACAGGCGCTTGCCGCCCTGCTCCTCACTGCCGACCTTGCCCTCGTCCTCCAGCATCTGGAGGGTCGGGTAGACCGAGCCGGGGCTCGGCCGCCAGACGCCGCCGGTGCGGCCGTCCAGCTCCTGGATCATCTCGTAGCCGTGCATGGGACGCTCGGCGAGCAGGGCGAGCAGCGCCGCCCGGACGTTGCCGCGCCGGGTGCGCCGGCCGCGTCCACCGCGTCCGTGATGGCCGCCCGGACCGGGCCCGAACCCGGGACCGCCGGGCCCCCAGGGACCGAACGGATCCCCGCGCCGTCCGCGCTCCATGGGCCCCCGGCCCCCGCCGCGCCTTCTCATCGTGTGGTCGTGCAGCGCGGTCTCCTTCGTCTAGTGATCGGTTGCGATGCATTAACGATATATCGGAATAACTCGACGATGCTACGACGATTATTGTGATCTGTGTCACGTGAGGAGTGCCGGCCATCTACGAGGCGTACGAGCGGGCCGGGGCGCCCAGGCGCGCGAGGCCGGTGAGCGGTGGCCAAGCCGGAAACGGGCGGTGCGCAAACTCCGCCCGTCCCTTTCTGGAGGACGCGCTGGTCACCGACGACCAGAAACCGCGTCCCGGGCTACAGGGTCACCTTGAGGTGGTCGAGGATGTCCTTGGTGGCGTCGCGGTCGTCGGTCTCCTTGACGCGGATCCACAGGCCGAACTTGCCGGCCTTGTCCTTGAGGCCGATCTCGGTCACCGACGGCGTGCCGGTCTTGCAGGCGGTGAAGCGGGTGATCGTCCCGCTGAGGGCGCCGTCCGGCGTGGTGTAGTTCTCCGGGGCGGCCTTCGTGCACTGCGGGTGGTTGGACGCGCTCGGCGGCGGAAGCTGGCCGGGGCGCAGGTCGGTGGTAACGCCGATGAAGACGCCGGGGCCCTTGCCGTTGCCGAGGAACGCGGCCTTGTCAGGGGTGGCGCGGAGCACGGCCCGCGGCTGGCTGTCGTTCAGCCCGACGCTGGACGGCGTCCACGTCTGCTCCTTGTCCAGCGGCCACGCCTTCGGCACCGCGGTCTTGATCTTGCCGGCGGTGTCGGAGGCCGCGACGAAGTCCTTCGGGATCGCCGCACCCTTCTCGTCCTTGCCGTCCTTGCCGTCGCCGCCGGAGAACAGCAGACCGAGCGTCAGCCCGCCGACGACCGCGACCGCCAGCACGACCACCGTGATGACCAGCGGCGTGACGAACTTCTTGGGCGAGCCGCCGCCCGAGCCGCCGCCCGACAGCCTGTTCATCAGCCCGCCCTGCTTGCCGCCCTGGCCTTGCACCGGGCCCGGGGCGGGGGGCTGGAAGCCCGTGGGCGGCGGCGGGCCGCCGTAGGGCCCGCCCACCGGCGGCATGGGGGCGCCGCCCTGCGGAGGCATGGGCGCGCCGCCCTGCGGGGGCGGCTGGGTCGGGAACACGGCGGTCTTGTCGTCGCCGCCCTGCGGCGGCCCCTGGTACGACACCGTGCGGTCGTCGTCGTTGTCGGGGGACGTGGGGCCCTCGCCCTGCCCGAACGGGGTGGCGCGCCCGGCCGGGTCGTCCACGATCGTCGCCTGGCCGTCGCCGCGCGGGCCCGGCGGCAGGCGCATCTCGGACGTGCGGACGTCGTCCTCCATGGGCTGGTCCAGCCGTGTCCGCATGTCGGGCGGCTCGGCCTGGTTCGCCGCGACCGTCTGCCCGGGGCCGGGCGGCTGCTGCACGGGACCGGGGCCGGGCGGACGGCCGGGGCCCGCCGCGGGCGGCTGCGCCGGGGTGCCGTCGCGGTAGAAGTCCTGGACGGTCGCGTCCGCGTCGATCCGCGGGACCGGAGCCGGAACCGGAGGCGCGGGCTGTGCGGGCTGCGCGGCCGGCGCGGCCGGGGCCGTCGTCGGGCGCAGCGTGGACAGCGCCTCCGCGAACGCCTCCGCGGTCGGCCACCGCTTCTCCCGCTCCACCTCCAGCGCCCGCATGATGACCTGGTCGAACGCCGGCGGCAGCCCCTCGCGCAGCTCGCTCGGCGGCGACTTGACCGGCGCCGGGCCCGGGGCCCGTCCGGTGAGCATGTGGTAGGTCAGCGCGCCGAGCCCGTACACGTCGGCGCGCACGTCCAGGCCGCCGCCGAACCGCGCCTGCTCCGGCGACATGTACCCGGGGGTGCCGACCGGCAGCGTGAACGCCCCGGAGGCGTGCGCGAGGGCCTTGGCCAGGCCGAGGTCGGCGATGAGCAGCTTCTCGCCGCCGTCCGGCGTCGACTGGAACAGCACGTTGGACGGCTTGAGGTCGCGGTGGATCACCCCGAGCGTGTTGATCACCTCGACGCCGTAGGCGATCTGCTCGGCGAGCGCAACGACCTCGCTGACCGGAAGTGGCCGCTCCCGCATGCGGTCGCCGAGCGTCCCGCGGTCGGCGTAGGACATGACGAAGTACGGGCGGGCGTCCGGCAACTCGCCGATGTCGTGCACCCGGACGAGCCGCTCGGAGTCGGCGCGGCGCAGGATCCGGGCCTCCTCCAGGAAGCGGTTGCGCACGTCCAGATCGTCCACCAGATTGCTGTTCAGCACCTTGATGGCGACCTGCGACTCCAAGGCGTCGTCGTGCCCCAGCCACACAGAGGCGAACGCCCCCGAACCCAGGACGCGATCGATTCGGTAACGGCCTACAGATGCTGGGAAAGACACTCCCGTATCATCCCAGCAAACGGGGTGACCCCGCGAACGAGCGATGAGGCGGCATGGCATTCGACGAGAGGACCGAGGAGTTGGCGGTGAAGGCCGCTCAGGGCGACCAGGGCGCCCTCAACGAGCTCCTCCGCAAGATCGAGCCGGACGTGCTGCGGCACAGCTCGCGCTTCCTGCCCTGCCGGCAGGACGCCGAAGAGGCATGTCAGGACGCGCTGCTCCAGGTCGCGCGCAACATCCACCGGTTCGAGGGCCGGTCGCGGTTCAGCACCTGGCTGCACGTCGTCGTCGCCAACTCCGCGCGGTCCACCTACCGGTCGCTGAAGCGGCGGTCGGTCGAGCAGGCGGGCGAGCTCCCGCAGCAGCGCCCCGACCCCCGCCGGACCAGCGTCATCGCCGGATCCCGGGTCGACATCCTGGACGCCATGGAGGACCTGGAGGCCCGCAAGCCCGACCTCATCCAGGCCCTCGTCCTGCGGGACGTGTCCCAGCTGGAGTACGCGGAGATCGCCGCGCAGCTCAATCTGCCGCTCGGCACGGTCAAGTCCCGCATCCACGAGGCGCGCAAGCAGTTCCGGCAGACGCTGGGCGAGTCCTACACCTGACGACTCCCGTAGCGGACGGCTCCCGCACCGGGGCGGGCCGTCAAAGGTCGGTCATCGCGCGGTAACGGTGAGTGCATAGTCGGTGCCGTGACCAGGGCGCCTCCACCAGCATGCGGTGCATGCCATCAGGACCGGCCTCCCGCCACGACCGACCGATCTTCGTTCTCGGCTGCGCCCGTTCGGGGACGACCCTGCTGCGGCTGATGCTCCACTCGCATTCCCGCATCGCGATCCCCGCGGAGACGAAGTTCGTCCTCCCCGCCTATACGGCGAGGTGCGGATTCGGTGACCTCACGGACAGGAAGAACAGGCGCGCGCTCGCGGAGTGGATCACCGGCGACCGGTCCACCAAGGTGCGCGAGCTCGGCCTGGACGCCGGCGAGGTCATCGACGAGATCACCGACGGGCCGCCGACGCTCGGCTCCGCGCTCGGCATCGTGTTCCGCGCCTACGCGCGCCTGCACGGCAAGCCGCGCTGGGGCGACAAGCGCCCGAGCTACGCCCGGTACGCCGGCCCGCTGCTGCGGATGTTCCCGGACGCGCAGTTCGTCCACCTCGTCCGGGACGGCCGCGACTGCGTCGCCTCCCTGCTGGAGATGCCCTGGTACGACGGCGACGTCCACCACGCCGTGTCGCTCTGGCGCGAGACCATCGACCAGGGCCGCCGGCTCGCCGCGCGCCTCGGCCCCGACACCTACTACGAGCTGCAGTACGAGCGGCTCGTCGCCGACCCGGCCGACGAGCTGACGCGGCTCTGCGGCTTCCTCGGCGAGGACTTCGACCCCGCGATGACGCACCCGGAGGGCCTGGCGCGGCAGATCGTCCCGTCCCGCAAGAGGTGGCACGGCCGGACGCGCGACGAGGTCACCACCGGCCGCATCGGGTCGTGGGCGGAGCGCCTCGACCCGTGGGAGATCAGCCTGGCGGAGGCCGCCTTCGGGGAGCGGCTCGCCGAGTACGGCTACGAACCGAGCGGCCTGCCGAAGCCGTCCACGTCCCAGCTCGCCCATTTCACCCGGGTCAGCGCCCACCGCCGCATGGCGCAGAGCAAGGACGCGCTGCGCGAGCGCTGGCGGCAGCACCACGAACCGAACCCGGTCGAGTGCCGGCTGGTCACCGAGTCCTCCGCCAGCAGCTCCTGAAGCCTTGCGGTGTGCCGCCCTCCCGCCTGGAGCGGGCAGCACACCGCGACTCGTGCGCTAGCCGAGGGCGGCGAGCTGGTCGGCGAACCAGCGCTGCGGGGGGAGCGCCGTCGCGGCGGCGGTGAGGCGGGCGCAGCGCTCGGCCCGCTCGGCGCGCGGCATCAGCAGCGCCTGGTGCAGGGTCTCGGCCGTCTGCGACACGTCGAAGGGGTTCACCATCAGCGCGTCGTCGGACAGTTCGGACGCCGCGCCGGCCTCCCGCGACAGCACCAGCGCGCAGCCCCGCTCCGAGAGGACGGGCCCTTCCTTCGCGACGAGGTTCATCCCGTCCCGGATGGGGTTGACCAGCAGGACGTCCGCCAGACCGTAGGCGGCGAGAGACCGCGGATAGTCGTCGTTCACCTGCAGGATCAGCGGATCCCAGTCGGCGGTGCCGAACTCGTCGGTGATCTGCCCGGCCATCTGCTGGACGGCCGCCGTGTACTCGCGGTACTCGGGCAGGTCGTAGCGGGACGGGTAGGCGAACGCCAGGTGCACGACGCGTCCGCGCCATTCGGGATGGTTGACGAGCAGCTCCCGGTAGGCGGCGAGGCCGCGCACGATGTTCTTCGACAGTTCCGTCCGGTCGATGCGCACGATGAGCTGGCGGTCGCCCACCTGCTCCCGCAGCGCACGCGCCCGCTCGACGACGTCCTGCTGGGCGGCGCGCCGGCGCAATGCCTCCTCGTCGACGCCGAGCCCGTGGACGCCCACGTGCGTGGTGTGCCCTGAACAGGTGACCGTACGGGCGGCGCGGTCGACCCGAGCGCCCGGGACCAGCTCGCAACAGTCGAGGAACGCCGAGGCCCAGCGCTCGGTGAGGAACCCCGCGTGGTCGGCGCCGAGTATGCCCCGGAGGATCTGCAGACCGATGTCGTCTGGGAGGAGCTTGTAGTACTCGGGCGGCGCCCAGGGCGTGTGGGAGAAGTGGGCGATCCTCAGGTCGGGACGTCGTTCCCGGAGCATTCGCGGGGCCAGTGACAGGTGGTAGTCCTGGATCGCGGCCTTCGCGCCGTTGGCGGCGTCCCGGGCCAGGGCGTCCGCGAACGCCGCGTTGTACGCCTCGTAGGACTGCCAGTCGCGGCGGGCGCGGGCATCGAAATGCGGGTTGCGGGGTGTGTCGTACAGAAGGTGGTGGACGAACCACAGCGTCGAGTTGGCCACCGCGTTGTACGCGCGGTCGAACGTGGCCGGGGGGATGTCGAGCATCCGCACCGCCGCGCCACCGGTGTCGTAACCCGCCTGGTCTATGCGGCCGTCCGGGGAACGGCGGGCGGCCGTCCGATCGGCCTCGCTGAGGCTCGCGCACACCCAGAGCACATCCGGGTCGTGGGCGGACGGCGACGCCGTCCCCGCGAGTTCCGACGTCCCCGCGGGGCGGGGCGGACCAGGGTCGCGCGGCGCGCCCGTGACGGCGGCCAGGCCGGACACCAGCCCGCCACCGCCGCGCCGCATGGCGAGCCCGCCGTCCTGCGACAGCGAGAACGACACCGGGCCCCGGTTGGATGCCACCAGCACTTGGCTCATACCGGCAGGGTCTCAGTTGTGACCGGGGCGCTCCACAGTGACCCGCGTGGTTTCCGCCACGGCCGGACAGCGGTCGGATTAGCCCGTTCTGTCAGGGGTAATCGATCAAGATGAGCAGGTCAGAGACAACGAAGACCGTGCTCGTCGCCGGTACGGCCAACGCCATTCTCGCGATCACCAAGCTGGTCGCCGGCCTGCTCGCCGGGTCGAGCGCGATGCTCGCCGAAGGCGCCCACTCGATCGCCGACACCCTCAACCAGAGCTTCCTGCTCGCCTCGCTGCGGCGCAGCGAGCGCCCCCCTGACCGGCGGCATCCCTTCGGATACGGCAACGAGCGCTACGTGTGGTCGCTGCTCGCCGCGTTCGGGATCTTCATCGCCGGCGCCGGGTTCTCGATCTTCGAGGGCATCCTGACCATGACCGGCCACGGCGGCACCGGCACCGCCGTCTGGCTCGCCTACGCCGTCCTCGCGCTCGCCGCCGTGCTGGAGGGGACGTCCTGGATCCGCGCCGTCTACCAGGCGCGCAAGGAGACCCGCGAGAACGACCGCGACCTCGTCGAGCACGTCCGCAAGTCGCCCGACCTGACGTTCAAGACCGCGCTGTTCGAGGACAGCGCCGCGATGGTCGGCCTCGCGCTCGCCGCCGGCGGGCTGGTGCTGCGGCAGGTCACCGGGTCGGACTTCTGGGACGGGCTCGCGTCCGTCCTCATCGGGCTGCTGCTCGTCGCGCTCGCCTTCCTGATCGGCAAGGAGAGCACCGGCCTGCTCATCGGGCGCGCCGCCGACCCCGACGCGCAGCGCGAGATCCGCGCGGAGATCCTCGGCGCGCCCGGCGTGACCGGCGTGGACGAGCTGCTCACCATGCACTTCGGGCCCGAGCAGCTGCTCGTCGCCGCCAAGGTCAACTTCTCCGACGACATCAGCGCCGACCAGGCCGAGGACGTCGCCGGGGAGATCGACCGGCGGCTCCGGGAGCGGCTCCCGATCGTCCGGCACGTGTTCCTCGACCCGACCCAGCGCACCGTCCGGAGGGAAACGCCGGCGTGATCAAGACCTCATCCGGGTAACGTCTCAATCGGTGGACCTGGCTGTCTGGCATCCGGTCAGCTGATGTAAAGTCCCCCATACGAGTTCAAAGCACTCGTGCATCGACAACTGAATACCGCTCATCCAGAGGGGTGGAGGGACCGGCCCTGCGAAGCCCCGGCAACCACCCGGCTATGGCGCGCTCGCGATCCTGCGAGGCCGGCCGGGAGATGGTGCCAACTCCGGCCTGCGACCAAGGTGGCGCAGGGAAGATGGGGAGAAAGGCCTCGCCCTCATGGCACTCACGCCTGCCACAGACCTCGGACCGGCTACCGCGCTCGTCTGCCGCGAATGCGGCTCCACGCGCGATCTCGGCCCCTTCTATGCCTGTGAGGAATGTTTCGGCCCCCTGGAGATCGCCTACGACTTCCAGGGCGTCACCCGGGAGTCGATCGAGTCCGGGCCGCGCAACCTCTGGCGCTACCGGGGGCTGCTGCCCGTCCCGTCCAACGTCGCGGACACGCCCAACACCGAGCCCGGCCTGACCCGCCTCGTCCGCGCCGACAACCTCGCGGAGAGCCTCGGCCTGCAGAGCCTCTGGGTGAAGGACGACAGCGGCAACCCGACCCACTCGTTCAAGGACCGCGTCGTCGCCGTCGCGCTCGCCGCCGCCCGCGAACTCGGCTTCAAGGTGCTGGCCTGCCCGTCCACCGGCAACCTCGCCAACGCCGTCGCCGCCGCCGCGGCCCGCGCAGGGATCCGCAGCGCGGTGTTCGTCCCGTCCAACCTCGAAGCGCAGAAGATCATCACGACGGCCGTCTACGGCGGGACGTTCGTGACGGTCGACGGCAACTACGACGATGTCAACCGGCTCGCCTCCGAGATCGCCGGGGAGCAGGACGACTGGGCGTTCGTCAACGTCAACGTCCGGCCCTACTACGCGGAGGGCTCCAAGACGCTCGGCTACGAGATCGCCGAGCAGCTCGGCTGGCGGCTCCCGGACCAGATCGTCGTCCCGGTCGCGTCCGGCTCCCAGCTCACCAAGATCGACAAGGCCTTCCAGGAGCTGATCAAGCTCGGCCTGGTCGAGGACAAGCCGTACCGCGTGTTCGGCGCCCAGGCCGCCGGCTGCGGCCCGGTCGCCGCCGCGTTCAAGGCCGGGCACGACGTCGTCCGCCCGGTGAAGCCCGACACGATCGCCAAGTCCCTCGCGATCGGCAACCCCGCCGACGGCCCCTACGTCCTGGACGTCGCCCGCCGCACCAACGGCGCCGTCGAGGACGTCACCGACGCCGAGGTCGTCGAGGGCATTCGCCTCCTCGCCCGGACCGAGGGCATCTTCGGCGAGACGGCCGGCGGCGTCACCGTCGCGACGCTCCGCAAGCTCATCGGCGCGGGCACCCTCGACCCGTCCGCCGAGACCGTGATCATCAACTCCGGGGACGGCCTGAAGACCCTGGACGCCGTCGCCCCGGTCGTCGCACCGGGTGCCAACATCGCCCCGTCCCTGGAGGCGTTCCGCGCCGCCGGCCTCGCCTGAGAAAAGGAGCACCATGAGCGTTTCCGTGCGCATCCCGACGATCCTGCGGACCTACACCGGCGGCGAGTCCGAGGTGAAGGCCGAGGGCACCACGCTGCGCGCCGTCGTCGCCGACCTGGAGACGAACTACTCCGGCATCTCCGCCCGCATCCTGGACGACGCCGGCAAGATCCGCCGCTTCGTGAACGTCTACGTCGGCGACGAGGACGTCCGCTTCGCCGAGGGCCTCGACACCCCGACCCCCGACGGCGCGCAGATCTCCATCATCCCCGCCGTAGCCGGCGGCTGACACCGAGCCCGGTCCCGGCACCCTCCGGGACCGGGCTGCCCCGCCCCGACCACTGGAGCCGCGTCCTCACGATCGGCGCCGCCCGACCGGTCGAAGCGCCCTCCGGCAGGACGTGCGGCCCCTACGATGGCGCGGTGACAGAGCATGACACGGTCGAACTGATCCATCTCGCCGACGACCTCGGAAACGGCGTCGTCCTCCGCATAACCGGCCAGGACGCCCGCAGTCTGGAGGGCACCATCGAGGTCGCGAGCTACTTCGTCAGCGGCAGCATCAACACCCGGGTGGACCGCGAGGACCTGGCCGCGTGGGAGAAGGTCCTCGACTCCCTGGCACAGGACGACGGCGGCGCGGCATGGCGCGAAGACCAGCGCGCAACCGAAATCCACCTGGATCTCGACGACGACCGTGTGCACGTCGCCGTAGTCGATCGGCATTCCTTCCTGGTGACGGTGGAACTCACCATCGAAGTCGCCGAGGATTGGCTCGAAGACCACCGCGAACGTCTGACCGCCACCCGCGCGCTACTCCCCGAGTAGAACCGAGTCGCCGCTGGGCGGCGGGCTTCGCAGCCGGAGAAGCAACCACGGGTGGGGCCTACGGCGACTCGAGCAATAGCCTGCATCGCGTGAATGAGGACATCCAGCAGATTCAGCCACTCGACTCCCGGATAGCAGAGGAGTGGGTGCGCAGGACGGACGAGCCGGACCTGCGTGCTGTATCGGCCTCCAAGCTGCGCGAGGGTCCGTGGTGGAACGTCAGCGTTCCGGTCATGGAATTCATCCGTGCAGACCCTCTCGAATCCGAACTGCGCCGTCGCATCGCCCACGCGCTGAGCGGCGTCAGCGGCGTTACCGGTGCCGAGGAGGAAGACCGAGAAGTGTGGACGGTGACCGGCGATCCGACGGGTGGTGCGCTGGTCGAGGCGGTCGCGCGAGTAGTGGACGAACTGGCCGACCGGACTCGCGACGCTCTGTAGCCCGTAGCTCCCCACCGCAAGGCGGCCGCGGCATCGACATCACATGGACTGGGTCTGGATCGTGGACGGGCGGGGCGGGTGGACGCGTCGCGATGCGCGGCCCGGCGCGGCCGTCAGAGCCGCTTGAAGTAGCGGGAGATCGGGAGTTCGACGAATCCGGCGCGCTCGTAGGTGACGCGAGCGGGGGCGTGCCCGGGGTCGCCGCCGGTCTCCACCATCGCCAGCGGTATGCCGGCGGCTTTGATCTGATCCAGCGCGAACGAGGTCAGCAACGTTGCGACGCCGCCGCGCTGATGGTCGGGGTCAACGGCGATCATGTAGATCTCGCCGAGGCCGTCCTCGTGGTGGAGGCGCACGGCGACGAAGCCGATCACACGGCCGTTGGTCTCGGCGACCGATACCTGGTCGTCTTCTCCGTCGCAGACGGCAAGGACGGCCTGCCGCTGGTCGGCACGCCAGTCGGGGTGCATCTGCGCGTAAAGGCCGGAGGGGGCGAGAACCTTCGCCAAGGAGGCGAAGACCGGCTCCCATGCACGCAGTGAGAGGTCCACCACCGCGTCCCGGTCGCGGGCTTGGAACGCTCGAATCACTGGTTGCATCCGGCAAGCATGTCACCCGTGGACACATAGGGCGATCGCTTTTCTGAGGGGTTGGCCAGTAGTCGCGTGGCCCCGGATTCCAGTGAGCGCCACGGGTGTGCGGCGCCGTTGTGAGCGCCGCCGCCCGACCACGCCGAGGACTCAGGCGTGCGGCGGCGGGGCGAAATATCCGGTCCCGGCCTGCCTGAACCGGTTGCCACCATGCGTGCCCACCTGGAGGAACTCGATGCGGCGGAGGAGTACGGCAACCGCCTCGCGCCCGCCAAGGACGACACGCCCGCTAGTCTCCCGGACGGGGTTCCGGCGCAGGTGAGAACGGGTCTGGGCAGGTAGGTGAACCTTCCTCTCACGGGGATGTGTGGCGCTTGCACTCGGCAGGGTAGAGTGCTAAAAAACGGTTGGCACTCTACTGTGGAGAGTGACAGCTTCACAGTCTGGGTCGGGGCGATGAGGCCTCAGTCCGGCGGCGGAATGGCAGTCGTCGGCGGGGGCCGTCCGTCGCGGGCGTCGGCTCGATCCTTTTAAGCCACCTTGTTCCGGGAGGACTGGAGCCTATGGCTGCAAAGATGATCGCGTTCGACGAGGAGGCCCGTCGCGGTCTCGAGCGCGGCATGAACCAGCTGGCCGATGCAGTAAAGGTGACCCTTGGTCCCAAGGGTCGCAACGTCGTGCTGGAGAAGAAGTGGGGCGCCCCCACGATCACCAACGACGGTGTGTCGATCGCCAAGGAGATCGAGCTCGAGGACGCGTGGGAGAAGATCGGCGCGGAGCTCGTCAAGGAGGTCGCCAAGAAGACCGACGACGTCGCCGGTGACGGCACCACCACCGCGACCGTGCTCGCCCAGGCGCTGGTGCGCGAGGGCCTGCGGAACGTGGCGGCGGGCGCCAACCCGATGTCGCTCAAGCGGGGCATCGAGGCCGCGGTCGAGCGGGTCAGCGAGGAGCTGTCCAAGCTCGCCAAGGACGTGGAGACCAAGGAGCAGATCGCCTCCACCGCCTCCATCTCCGCCGGCGACCCGCAGATCGGCGAGATGATCGCCGAGGCGATGGACAAGGTCGGCAAGGAAGGCGTCATCACGGTCGAGGAGAGCCAGACCTTCGGTCTGGAGCTCGAGCTCACCGAGGGGATGCGCTTCGACAAGGGCTACATCTCGCACTACTTCGTGACCGACCCCGAGCGGATGGAGGCGGTCCTCGAGGACCCGTACATCCTGATCGTTCAGGGCAAGGCGTCGGCCAACAAGGACCTGCTGCCCGTCCTCGAGGGCGTCATGCAGTCCGGCAAGCCGCTGCTGATCATCGCGGAGGACGTCGAGGGCGAGGCCCTGGCCACCCTGGTCGTCAACAAGATCCGCGGGATCTTCAAGTCCGTGGCCGTGAAGGCGCCGGGCTTCGGCGACCGCCGCAAGGCCATGCTGGGCGACATCGCCACGCTGACCGGCGGCCAGGTCATCAGCGAGGACGTGGGTCTCAAGCTCGAGAACACCACGACCGACATGCTGGGCCGCGCCCGCAAGGTCGTCATCACCAAGGACGAGACCACCATCGTGGACGGCGCCGGTGACGCCAACGAGATCGCGGGCCGGGTCAACCAGATCCGCACCGAGATCGACAACACCGACTCCGACTACGACCGCGAGAAGCTCCAGGAGCGCCTGGCCAAGCTCGCGGGCGGTGTCGCGGTCATCAAGGCCGGCGCCGCGACGGAGGTCGAGCTCAAGGAGCGCAAGCACCGCATCGAGGACGCCGTCCGCAACGCCAAGGCCGCGGTCGAGGAGGGCATCGTCCCCGGCGGTGGTGTGGCGCTGCTGCAGGCCGGCACCAAGGCGTTCGACAAGCTGGAGCTGTCGGGCGACGAGGCCACCGGTGCGAACATCGTCAAGCGCGCTCTGGAGGAGCCGCTGAAGCAGATCGCCGTCAACGCCGGCCTCGAGGGCGGCGTCGTGGTGGAGCGGGTCCGCAACCTGACCCCGGGTGAGGGCCTCAACGCCGCCACCGGCGACTACGTCAACATGTTCGAGTCGGGCATCCTCGACCCGGCCAAGGTGACCCGGTCCGCGCTGCAGAACGCCTCGTCGATCGCCGCGCTGTTCCTGACCACCGAGGCCGTCATCGCCGAGAAGCCCGAGAAGAACCCGGCCCCGGCGGGCGGCATGCCCGACGCCGGCGGCATGGACTTCTGACGCGATTCCTCACGTCGGTGAGTCTCAAGGGGCGGCCCCACCGGGCCGCCCCTTTCGCGTTCCCCGCGGCCTGCCATCATGCGGCCCCGTGGACGGCCTCTTCGGCTTCCCGGTGCACCGCTACGCGCTCCTGGACGCGGACGACCGCGAGGTAGGGCAGTTGGACGGCAGCCGTTTCGGTCGCAGCTTCCCGGTACTGGACGCCCACGGACACCATGTCGCCCAGCTCGACAAGGAATGCAACTGGTCGACGTGGCTGCCAGGTCGCGATGTGTGGACGAGCGGGGTAGATGCGGGTGCCTGGAGGGCGAGAAGGGTGTGTCTTTCGCATTGCCGTCGCGGGTCGAGTTTGTGGAGGTCAGTTGCGGTGTGAGCTCGCGCCAGCCGGTTACGGAGCGGGGCTGCGGGCCGAAAGAGCTTTCCCTTCCGGGCCGGAGCTTGGCAGGATCGCCCGGTGAACACACCCGGGCAAGGGTGTGCGGTCATGGAAGCGAGGCGGCCCGCGCATGCGGCCGATGAGGCAGGAGAACACGTGAGCGAAGTGTTCAGCTCCCCGGTGCTCAAGGTCGAACAGCCTCGCCGGGGCCCGTTCGCGAAGTCGCAGTACAAGGTGATGGACGGCGACGGGACCGTCCTCGCAATCGCCGGCCAGACGAACGACGAGGGCCGCTCCGAATTGCGGGGCCTGTTTCCCGGCAAGTCGAACCTCGACGCCCGGGCCGTCCTGCTGACCACGCCCGGCGGCGAGCCGCTGCTCATGGTGGACAAGCAGAGCGGGCGGGAGTTCACCGAGGTCTTCCGGCCGGACGGCGAGCGCGTCGGGTCTTTCGTCACCGAGCGCGTCGGGCGCCGATACATCATCTACGACGACGACGGGACGTTCATCGGTGCCGTGGACGTCGACGTGCCGCGCAACAACTTCCTGGTGAAGGACGCCGACGGTGGCCAGGTCGCCCATGTCCGCAAGAAATGGGCGGGTCTCGCCACCCACCTGCTGACGACGGCGGACAAGTACTCGATCGAGATCTCCGATCCGGTCCGGGAACCGCTCCGCACGATGGCCGTGATGACCGCGATCGTCATGGACATGAACCTCCACGAGGCCAAGGAGATCACCTGACCGCGGCCGCGGCCCCGGATGGGCCTTCACGGCCCCCGCAGGGCGAGGTACGTTCCGTTCGTGGAGGCCATGCCCGCGCGAGCGAACGGCTGGTGGATCTCGCCGGCCGTCCCGACCATCGCGAACTGTGCGCTCGCCGCCCTCTGGTTCTTCTCCGCCATCGGAGGCTGGGGCGACGCGGCCTTCTGCGGTGAGGACGGCCGCCACGATCCGGGATGCGGTGCCGGCTTCGACGACGCGGTGAGGCTCTCGACTCCGGTCGCCGCCATGGCCCTGGCCGTGGCCGTCACCGCGTGGGCCATGCAGCGCGTCCGGCGCCGGCCCGGCCTGCTGGACGCGTCCCTGACCGTGGCGGCATTCATCTGGGTCCTCGCCGAGGCGGTTCTCTTCGTTGGCGGACACCTCGCCAAGCAATGAGCGCAGCTGCTGGGACGGGCGTTGCCGAAAAGAAACATTGGCGGTTCGGACGGTGCGCCAGATGCGGTGGATCGGGGATGAAACGGACATAATCCGAGGTAGAGCGGGTCTCGTGCCGCGCAACGACCGGGCGGGCGACCGGACTCGGGACGATCCGTTCCCGCGAGCTGGTTTGACGTCCACCCCCCTTGGGCATACTGTTCACTTCGCCCCACGGGGTGCGGGACGCCTGCCGGCGGCCGGCCCGAGGGGAAACCACCTGCGAACCAGTTGACGCGGCTCAGTCGTGTCCGCTGTGCCGTGCGGTGGCATCGGAAAGGGTCCGTTTTGACAATCGGGCCGGATCTGGTGAAATAGCTCCACCGCTCCGAAGGTGCCGCGCAAACGGCATTGGACGGGTGTTATCGGGGAAAGCCGAAATTGACAGACCGGCCGGATCCGATAAAGTAAGACGAGTCAGCCCCGAGGCGGGAAACGCGAAAGCGGATCCAGCACGGTGGGTGTCCGTTTCTTGAGAACTCAACAGCGTGTTAAAAGCCAGTGCCTTTATCGGCTCGGTCAGTTGGCCGGGCCGCCCCGTGGCCATCTTCGGATGGTGGGGATTTCTTTGAGGCAATGCGC
>NZ_SMJW01000340.1 GCF_004348335.1 Actinomadura bangladeshensis
ATGTAGGAGAGGGCGCCCGGCGGGGTGCCGCCGGCGGCGCGGTCGCGGGAGCGGTTGCGGCGGGCGCCGTAGGGGGCGACCACGGCGCGGTAGAACGGCTTGCGGATGGCGGTGGGGACGAGGCGGTAGCCGCCGCGGACCATGACGTTGCGCCAGTACTGCGGCTGGGAGATGAAGCCCTCGCGCAGCATCGCGCGCTGCAGCCGCAGTTCGGAGCGGAGCAGGTCGCGGCCGCCGCGGCGCTCGTAGGCGCCGTCGCCGACGCGGTAGTAGACGAGGGGTTCGGCGACGTTCACCATCCGGGCGCCGCTCGCGATCATGCGGACGAACAGCCAGTAGTCCTCCATCAGCGGCAGGTCGCCGTAGCCGCCCGCGGCGATGACGGCGCTGCGCCGGTAGACGACCGTCGGATGGTTGAACGGGTCGTGCAGCCGCGAGTAGCGGGCGATGTCGGCCGGGTCGCTCGGCGGGATGCGGCGGCCGACGACGTCGGTGATGTCGGCGCCGAACTCCAGCAGCCCGGCGCCGACGAGGTCGGCGCCCGCGCGGACGAGCGGGACCTGCGTCTGGAAGCGGTGCGGCATGGCGACGTCGTCGGCGTCCATGCGGGCGACGATGTCGTGCCAGGCGGCGTGCAGGCCGGCGTCGAGGGCGGGGCCGAGGCCGCGGTTGTTCTCCAGCCGGATGAAGGCGACCTTGACGGGGCTGCCGGCGACGAGTTCGCGCAGGCAGTCCGCCAGCGGGGGCGGGACGGGGCCGTCCTGGACGAGGACGACCTGGTCGGGGCGCATGGTCTGCAGCTGCACGGCGCTCCGGAACGCGTCCCGGACGTGCTCCGCCTGGTCGCCGCCGTAGACGGTCATTAACAGGGTGAAGGGTTCGGGCTGCATGCGTCCGTTCCGGGGGAGCTGTGGCGGCCGGTCGAGCCCGGAGGCGGGGAGGCGGCTCGTCGGGCCACGGTCGGGGGGATTCAACTACGCCGTCCTACTAGGGACGCTTTGGGGCGGTTAATGGTTGGCGCGGGCCAAGATACCGCTGATGCGCGGCCACATCAGGTCCGGGCGCAGATGTCGCGGTCCGCGCGGATCTCGCCGGCCACCTTCGGGACGGCCGGCGTCAGCCCGCGGAGCCGGGCGCCGTCCTTGCCGATGAACAGGTACACGTAGCCGGGCTTGGCCGACCGCCAGGGCCGCGGCGGATACCCCGGCACGGCGATCGCCATCCGTGCGGCCTGCCGCTCGGCCCCCGCGCCGTAGAGGATCCGGGTGCGGGCGTACTTCTTCTTGCTGGTGCCGACCTTGACGACCTTGAAGCCGCGCTCGGTGAGCTGCTCGGCGGTCCGTCCGGCGAGGCCCTCGGTGGGGGACGCGTTGAAGACGCCGACCCTGACCTGGGCGGGCGGGACCGGCTGCACCTTGTTCTGCGCGGGCACCGGCGCCGGCGCGGGATCGGGGAGCCTGTTGTCCTCCCGGACGGCCTCGAACAGCGGCTCGGCGAGCGCCTGGTCGAACTGCACGCGGTTCTTGTCCTGCGGATACGCCTGCACCGGGACGGTCACGAACCGCACCTTCCCGGCGCTCATCCCGCGCAGGCTCGCGGCGAGCCTCTGCATCACCGACAGGGTGAGCCGGTCGTCCGCCTTGATGGACTTGGTGGCGGCGGACAGGAAGTCGTAGGTGCGGCCGGGGTCGGTGAGCATGCCCTTGCCGGTCGCCTTGTTGACGACCGAGGCCATGAACGCCTGCTGCCGCTTGATGCGGTCGAGGTCGGAGCCGTCGCCGAGGACGTAGCGGGTGCGGACGTAGCCGAGCGCCTGATCGCCGTGCACGACCTGCCGGCCGGCCCGCAGGTGCAGTTCGGCCTTGGGGTCGTCGATGCGCTTCGGGACGCAGATCTCGACGCCGCCGAGCGCGTCCACGACCCGTTTGAAGCCGGCGAAGTCGACCTCGACGTAGTGGTCGATGTGGATCTTGGTGAGCGACTCGATGGTGCGCCAGGTGCAGGCCGGGCCGCCGTTGGAGAACGCCGCGTTGATCATCCCGAACTGGGCCGGGACCGTCCGGCCGTTCTTCTTCTTGCACGGCGGCATCTGCACCATCGAGTCGCGCGGGAAGCTGATGCCGATGGCGCTCTCCCCGCCGGGCGAGATGTGCAGCAGGATCGTGGTGTCGGAGCGCTGCCCGGCCTCCTCGCCGTAGCGGGCGTTCTCCCCGGCGCGGCTGTCGGACCCCATCAGCAGGATGTTCAGCGAGCCGTTCAGCTTGGGCGGACGGTTCTGGCCGAGCCGGCCGTCGACGTTCTCGCGGTCGATCTGGCCGTCCAGCCGCCGCCAGAACCCGTAGGCGGTGAGGCTGCCGGCCACCAGCAGAACCGAGAGCGCGATCGAGATGCCGCCGAGCACGCGCCACAGGCGCCCCCGCACCGGCGGCTCCGGTGGCGGCGGGGCGCTCTCCGCGTAGTACACCCCGGGGGGCGCGGCGGCTCGCTGCATCCGTAACATTTCAGCACAGATTGGACACGGGTCACGGCGGCCACGGGAAACTCCCCCGTCCCGTGCCGGCGACCGCACCGCCGACCGGTCGCGGGGCGCCGCCGATGACTAGACTCCGGTCGAGATGAGCACCGTAGACGCGCTGACCGACCAAGCGATGGTCGTCCTCCAGGACCGGCCGGTCGTGCCGCTGAGCACCTGGCTGAACAGGGCCCTCGGCGACTGCACCGAGACCGGCCGCACCCTGCAGCTCGTCACCCCCCTGGACTCCCGGCTCACGCTTCCGCTGCGCACCGCCGCCTCCGGCGACGTCCTGCAGTGGATCGTGCGCAACGGCGACGGCTACTACGAGGGGCTGACCGGGCGCCCGATGAAGTGGGGCGGGCGGACGTTCGTCCCCGTCCCCGAGGCCCGCGACTACGCGCCCGGGTTCACCACCCGGCCGAGCGCGCCGATCGGATCGCAGCTCACCCTCGTCTACCGGGTCAGGCACGGCGCCGAGGGCGACCTCGCCGGGACGGTCGAGCGCCTCCTGCAGCTGCTCACCGGCAAGTACCCGTCCGGGCTCGGGCCCGCCGAGCCGCTGGAGCACCCGTGGCGGCGCGACCGGCTCACCGAGTACGCGCGCGGACGGTCCACCGTCCGGCTCGTCGTCGGCGGCGACGGGCCGCGCCCCGCGCAGGCGATCTGCGACTACGCGGCGGGCGAGGGCGGCGCCGTCGCCGAGACCAGCACCGTCACCGTCGGCTACGCGCCCGAGGACCCGCCGCCCCTGCAGCACCTCCCCTCGCTCGTCGGGGCGTTCGCCGCCGACCAGCCGATCGCGTCGCTGTTCGTCCAGCTCACCCCGGGCCGCGCCGACCTCACCACCGAACCGCGCTGGACCGGCGCGCCCGCCCCCGTCGCGCTGGCCGTCGCCGGCACCGTCACCGGCCCGCAGGGGATCCCCGGCCAGCAGGTCGGACCGCCGCGCGCGCCGCTGACGTTCTTCCCGCTCGGGGACGGCCGCACCCCGGACGGCTGGCAGCGGCACAGCATGCTCATGCAGCACCTCCAGTCGTCCTGATCCGGACACTTCAGGACGACCCGCAGCACGGTGCCACTCGGCCGGATGATCTACCCGGAAGGGATGATGTACGGTCCTGCCCATGGGGATGGCCGGTCGGCTCGACGCGCTTGAGCGGGCCGTCGAGGGGACGCTCGCGGAGGGGTCGTTCGAGTTCGACGCCGAGGCGGCGGTACTGCGCATCGAGGGGTCCCTCGTCCTCACCACCGGCTGGTTCCTCGGCGTCGGCGCGGGCGGCGTGGTGCTGCTGCTCGCGGGCGCCGTCCTGTCCCTCACCGGCCTGCAGGACGAGGCGCGGTGGGCGCTCGCACCCGGCGCGGCGCTGCTCGCCGCCGTCGCCTGCTTCCTGCTGCTGTGGCGCTTCGGCCCGCTCGCGCGGCTGCGGTCGTCGCTGGAGCTGCGGTTCGACGAGCGGGCCATCGTCCACCGGCGGACCCGGATACCGTTCGGCGACCTGCGCCCCGAGCACCTGGTGTGGAAGACCGGACCGGTCTTCCGGCGGCTGTGCGTCCGGCATCCGTCGCTGCGCAAGCAGCTCGCCGGGTTCTCCGGCGGCGAGAAGCGGCAGGCCGAGGAGTTCCGGCGGCGGCTCTGGGAGCTGATCGCCGCGCCCGGCCTGCCCGGCGTCCTCGCGCACGGCGGCGGCCTCACCCCGGTGCAGCGCTGGATCATCGGCGCGGGCGCCCCCTACGGCGCCGTCAACGGGTTCCGGGTGGACCGGCTCGGCACCGCCTCCGGCGCGTCCGCCGCGGCCGCCGACCGCCGTGCCGCCCACGACCTGCTGCGGGACCCGTGGGGCGCCTACGACCTCGAACAGCTCCTCGCCGCCGTCAACTGGCTCGTCCAGGACGGGCACCGCGCCGACTTCCCCCGCGACGCCCGCCTCGCCGCCCGGCCCCGCGCCGCGCAGGAGGAGTACGGGACGCTGCTGCGCGAGGTCGACGACCTCATCGCCGGCGACCGGCTCGAACCGCCGTTCGTGGAGCGGCTCATCGAGCTGGTCCGGGTCCGGTACGGAGACGAGGGCGGCTCGTACGCGCGGCTCGTCCCGGCGCTGCTGCGGGACGAACCGGGCGCCGACGCGAGTGAGGAGGGCGCCGAGCTCGCGCTGTTCCTCCACCAGCTCTTCCACGACCGCAACCACGCGGCCGAGGAGCTGCACCGGCTGCGGGTCCTCGCCGACCCGGCGCTGCGCGCCAACGTCGGGCGCCTCCTCATCTGGGACTACGGGCGGGCGCTGATGCTCTACCGGTGGGGCCACATGGCGGGGTGGCTGACCGAGGAGTACTGCTGGGAGCGGATGCTCCCGCTGGCGATCGACATCCAGCGGCGCTACACGTCCTGGCGGGACATGGCCACCTGCTACCTGCAGGGACGGCTGCTGTGGTCGGGCGGCGGCGGAACGGCGCAGGCCGAGTACGAGCGGCTCGTCGAGGAACTCGCCGGCGACCCCCGCAGCCCGTGGAACCTCGTCCCATGGGACCTGGACCTGACCCGCGACTGGCCCTGAGCGCGGGTCAGCCGATGACGCCGCCCTGGTAGGCGTCCCCGGGCGCCGGAGCACTGCCCACGGGATCGTCGCCGTGCCCGGACGCCCGCCAGCTGCGGGCCGGGGCGTCGGTCGCGCCGTCCGGGTAGACGGTCCCGCCGAGCCAGCGGACGAGCGAGTCGGCGAACGCGCGGGCGACCCGCGTCGCCTCCGGGATGTCGGCGACCGCGCGGACGTCGATCCACCACACCGGCACGCCGACCCGGTCGGCGAACTCGGCGCCGAGCAGCCGCCGGATCTCGCTCTGCGCCGAGACCTGCACCGGGTCCTCGATGGAGACGAGCAGGCGCCCCTCGGCGTCGTACAGCAGGGTCGGCTCGGGCTCGCCGCCGCGCAGCTCCAGCGGCTCCCCCATGGCGATCATCCCGTCGGCCACGGCGTGCACGTCCGGGGTGCGGCGCACCAGCGCCACGAGGTCACTGCTCATCGGCCACCCACCTCCCCTCTCCACCGCAACTTTATGGGAGATCCGCACGCGCTGCCCATGGGACGGACCCGCCTCCCCGACATACCTACCATCCACCGAAATACCAACACGTTCCGCCCACCGCGCCGCTCGATCCTCCCGCCCCACGAGCCTCAAGCAGCAACGAACATCCTCACCCGTACCCCGACCATCACCGCACGACCGATTGCGGACGGCACCGCCCGCGCACCCGCGCACGGGCCGGATGTACGCCCCACCCCCGAGTGGACCTTCGGGGCGCGGCGTCAGCGGCCGGTGCCGGCGCTGAGGGCTCGTGCGAACACCTCGTGGACGACCCGGGTCACCGACGCCCTCGCCGCGGCGGAGACCTTGGACATGTCGACCGAGCTGCCGGTGGCCAAGTGGCGGTCGTAGGGGACGAACACCACCGGCAGGCCCCAGGAGGTGAGCATCTGGTGCGCCCGGTGAAGGTCGGCGCCCACCTGGGGGGCGTGCGAGACCATCGCGATGACCGTCCGGCGCAGCAGGTCCTGCTGGTCGTTGCCCGCGTACCACTCGAGCGCCCCGCGGGCGCTGAGCGCACCGTCCACCGTGCCCGGCGTGACGAGGACGAGACCGTGCGACGACGCGACGACGCCCCGGTTCAGCTCCGTGAGGATCCCGGCGCCGCAGTCGACGACCGTGGTGCCGACGTACCGGCCCACCACGTTCAGCGCGCCCTGGAACATCTCCAGCGTGAACTCGCCCGCGATGCGCCCGCCCCGCGTCGACGACAGCACGAACAGGCCCTCGGGCGTCCGCGCCAGGAACCGCGCCGCCTCCTCGAACGTGCGCGGGTTCTGGCCCGCGAGGTCGAACAGCGACAGCTGCGTCCGGACGCCGAGGCGCAGCGGCAGCGAGCCCAGCTCGGCGTCGGCGTCGGCGGCCAGCACCCGGTCCTGCCGGTACCGGGCCAGCTCGGTCGCGACCAGCGCCGCCATCGTCGTCTTGCCGGCGCCGCCGCGCACGCTGGCGACCGCGATCTGGCGGCTGCCGGGGACCGGGGTCCGCATCAGCTCCAGGAACGCGCCCATCTCCCGGGCCTCGCGGGACCCGCCGCCGACGGCCTTGCGTACGGACCGTCCCATCCGGCGGGCGAGCGGGTCGCCATGCTGATTCTTGCGAACCAGTTCCTCGGCCGCCGGAACCGCCGCTCCCGCGACCCCCTGCGCCTGCTGCGGCTGTGCATGCGGCTCTGTGGCCGCCGGCGCGGACGGCCCAGCGGCGGCATGCTCGGGTGCGGGGTGCGCCGGGGCGTCCGCGGTGTCCACCCCGACGAGCGGATTGACCGCCGCCGCCCAGTCGTAGTCGAAGTGCGTCTGCGGGGCCGGGTCCGGCTGGGGCTGCTCGGGCGGCGCCTCCACCGGGACCGGAGACTCGACGTCCTCACGTGAAGGTGAGGAAGCGGCGTCGCGTTGGGACGCCGCCTCGACCCCCGGCGGAAACATCGGCGGCGGAGGAGGCGGTGGCGAGACCTCGGCGTCGCCCTGGGAAGACACCTCGCCCCCCTGCGGAAACACGGGAGGTGGCGGCGGGGGCGGGGACTCGGCGCCGCCCTGGGAAGGCGTCTCAGCGGGCGGTGGCGGCGGAGGCTCGGCGTCGCCTTGCGACGGCGCCTCAGCCCGCGACGAGAACACGG
>NZ_SMJW01000341.1 GCF_004348335.1 Actinomadura bangladeshensis
CGCCCGCTGTCCACCGACCGGTGGATACTACTGGGCTCTAGGCCGCGACAAGATCGAGCACATGAACAACACCATCGCCCGGCCGGCCCTCTTCGCCCTCACCGTCCTCTACGGGCTCGTGATCGCGCTCCTCACCGTCCTGGACGTCCGGGGCGTCGGAGTCTTCGCCGCCGCCGGCGCCGTCGTCATCGGCCTCGGCTGGGGCTGCGCCGGCATGTTCCACCGCGGCGGGACGCGGTCCTGAGCCCGCTCCGGGCACCCCGCAGGGGCGGGTGCCCGCCGCTCCCGGGAACGGCGCCGCGGCTCAGGAGGCGCGGCCGGTCTCGTCGAGGGCGAGGGTCGCCGGGTCGATGACGCCGGCGCGGTAGGCGGCGCCGCCGATGGTCTGGGCGGTGACCGGCGCCGTGATCAGCTGGAAGGCGGCGACCAGCAGCAGCGGGGTGGCGGCGGTGACCGAGCCGGTCTGCGGTGCCACCCCGGCGAGGACGAGCAGCAGCCCGATCGTCTGCGGTTTCGTCGCCGCGTGCAGCCGGGTGAGCAGGTCGGGGAACCGGAGCATGCCGAGCGCGCCGACCGCGCTGAACCCCGACCCGGCGAGCAGCAGGACGGCGGTGACGGCGTCGGCGGCGCTCACGCCCGCCCCTCCCGCTCCCGCCGCTCCGCCCGCGCCGCCGCCAGGTGCGCGGCGCTGACCGACCCCACGAAGCCCATCAGCGCGACCGCGACGAGGATCGAGGCGTTCGCCGTCTCCTTGTGGACGGCCGCGTGGACCGCGATGCCGCTCACCAGCAGGACCGCGAGGATGTCCCCCGCCATGACGCGGTCGAACGTGGAGGGCCCGCGGACGAGGCGGGCGGCGGTCATCAGGAACGCGGCGCCCAGCAGCGCCATGGCCGCGTAGTAGACGATGCTCATCGGTCCTCCCTGGTCTCCCTTGTGGATACGTCTCGTTCCGCCGCGTCCTCGGAGGCCACGAGGGCGCGCATCAGCCGGTGCTCGGTGCGCAGCACGCCGCCCCGCGCGGCGTCCGCCTCCTTCTGGGACCGGACCGGCATGGCGTGGATGTGCAGCACGTGCCGGTCCCAGTCGAGGTCGACCAGCAGCGTGCCGGGGCGCAGCGAGATGCTCGTCGTGACGGCCAGCAGGATGAGCTCGGAGCGGGTCCGGGCGTCCACCTCGACGATCGCGCCCTTCACCTCGCGCGGCTTGTAGAGGGCGTGCCAGGCGATGACCAGGCTCGACAGCAGCAAGTCCCAGGCGAACTCCAGCGCCGCCAGCAGCAGCCACAGCGGCCGTACCCGCCGCAGCGTCGGGACGGCCGGCAGCCGGCTCACCCGGTAGGCGACGGCGACCACGATGACGCCGCCGACCACGACCAGGGCGTCGGCCCGTCCCCACAGGAGCAGCCAGACCGCGAAGAGCCACACGCCCATGCCCACCCGCGAGACGATGCCGCGGACGCTCGTGCTCACGGTGTCCCTCCGTCCAGGACGGCGTTCCGGTAGTCGTCGCCGCTGACGAGGTCGCTCGCGGCGTGCCTGCTCCAGGACGCGAGCGGGCCGGCGAACGCGGCGATGAGGAGCCCGGCGACGACCAGCACCGCGGTCACCGACTGCATGAGCCGCACACCCCCGCGCGTGTACGACTCGGACTTGGGCGGCTCTTGCGCGTCCTCCGGGCGGGCGCGCCAGAATCCGAGCGTCCATATCCGGCTCATCGCCATGAGGGTGAGGACGCTCCCCACCACGGCCACGCCCGTCACGGCGTACGCCAGGACGCTCCCCGAGGCGACGCCCGCCTGGAACAGCGCGAGCTTGGCGACGAACCCCGACGTCGGCGGCACGCCGCTCACGCTCATCGCGGGGATGAAGAACAGCACGGAGATGAACGCCGACAAGCCCGCGAGCCCGCCGAGCCGGTGCAGCGACGTCTCCCCCGTATGGCCCTGGATCAGGTCGCTGACGAGGAAGAGCGTCGCCTGCACGACGATGTGGTGGACGAGGTAGAGGATCGCGCCGGTGAGCCCCGCGACGTCGAACAGCGCGAGACCGAACAGCATGTAGCCGATGTGCCCGACGAGGATGAACGAGAACACGCGGTGGATGTCGTCGTGCGTCAGCGCGCCGAGGGTCCCGATGATGATCGTCCCGGCGGCGAGCACCAGCATCACCCAGGAGCCGTGCTCGCGGGGGAACACCAGCGTCTCGACGCGGATGAGCGAGTACACGGCGGCCTTCGTCAGCAGCGCCGCGAACACCGCGGTGATCTTCGTGAGCGCGACGGGGTAGCTGTCGGGCAGCCACATGTGCATCGGCACGATCGCGCCCTTGATGCCGAACACCACGAGGAACAGCAGCCCGAGCGCGGTGCGGGTCGCGCCCGGCAGGTCCGGGACCCGCGTCGACAGGTCGGCGAGGTTGACCGTGCCCGCGGCCGCGTAGGTGAGGCCGAGCGAGGTGAGGAAGAGGATCGAGGACGTGAGGCTGACCACGGTGTAGGTCATCCCGGCCCGCACCCGCTCCGCGGTCGGGGTCAGCGTCATGAGGACGTAGCTCGACGCGAGCATGACCTCGAACGCGACGAACAGGTTGAACAGGTCTCCGGCGAGGAAGACGAGGCTGACCCCGGCGGTCAGCGTCAGGTAGGCGGGATAGAAGACGCCGGCCTCGTGCCCGTCCGTCCCGCCGGCGCCCTCCCCCACGGCGTGCAGCATGATCGCCAGCAGTACGGTGCCGGACACCACCAGCAGCAGCACCGACAGCCGGTCGGCGACGAGCGTGATGCCGAGCGGCGCCGCCCAGCCGCCCATCTGGACGGCGAGGACGCCGTCGCGGGCCACCGCCGCCAGCAGCGCCGCGCTCGCCGCGACGCTGCTGGCGGCGGCCAGCGGGCCGAGCACCCGCAGCCACGTCCCGCGCCGCCGGGCGATCATCGCCAGCGCCGCGCCGAGCAGCGGCAGCGCGAACGGCAGCGGGACGAGCACGTTCATGCGCCGTCCTCCGGCCCGGGGTTCTCCTGCTCCAGCGGGGTGGCGTCCGGCGCCTGGCCGGGGCGGTGCCGCTCCGCGCAGATCCGGCGGTCCTCGACGTCGTCGCGGACCTCGTCCCCGCCGCGCAACCGCCGGCTCCGGTAGGCCAGGGCCAGCAGGAACGCCGTGACACCGAAGGTGATCACGATCGCGGTCAGCACCATCGCCTGCGGGAGCGGGTCGGCCGGCGCACCCGGCCCCTTCGCGCCGAGCAGCGGCGGCGTGCCCGCAGCCCCGCCCGCGAGCAGCAGGACGAGGTTCGCGCCGTGCCCGAGCAGCGAGAAGCCGATCACGACGCGGATGAGGGACCGCTGCATCAGCAGGTCGAACCCGGCGGCGAACAGCACCGCGACCACCACCACGAGGACGAGTCCGGGCCCGGTCACGACGGCTCCCCCGCCGCGGCCTCGGACTCCTCCGGGTCCTCCGGCTCCTCCAGGCTCGCGCCGAGCGTGGTGAGGATCATCAGCACCAGCCCGAGCACCAGGAAGTAGACGCCCGCGTCGAAGAGCAGGTTCGTGGAGATCTCGACGTCGCCGAGCACCGGCACGGTTCCGCCGAACTTCCGGGACGACAGGAACTCGCCGCCGGACGCCCAGCCGCCCGCGCCCGTGGCGACCGCGATCCCCAGCCCGCCGCCGAGCAGCACGGCGGGGCGGACGGGCAGCGCGGCGGCGAGCTCGCGCCGCCCGCCCGGCAGGTACCGGAGCACGAACGCCATGCCCGCGACGAGGCCGCCGACGAACCCGCCGCCCGGGCGGCCGTGCCCGGCGAAGAACAGGTACACCGAGAACACCAGGACCGTCGGGGTCAGCAGCCGCGCCACCGCCTCCAGCAGGACCGAGGAGCCGCCGAGCGGCGGACGGCTCGGCGCCGCGAGCCAGCGGCTCGGCGGCCCCGCCCCGGCCCGGCCGGGGCGGCGCACGTCCGGCCCCGTCAGCACCAGGCTCGCGACGCCCATCGCGGTCGCGGCCAGCACCGCGATCTCGCCCAGCGTGTCGAGCGCGCGCAGATCCACCAGGATCAGGTTCACCACGTTCTTCGTGTGCTCCTGCACGGCGAGCCGGGTGTAGCCGGGGCCGACCGGTGCGGAGTTCCGGCTCAGCGCCGCCACCATCAGGAACAGCCCGACGAACGCGCCCATGCCGAGGCTGACCACGGCGGTGGCCGCCCGCGCGGGCACCCTGCGCAGCCGCGGCGGGAACCGCTCCGGCAGCCGCCGCAGCACCAGCACCAGCATGAACAGCGTCAGCGTCTCCACCACCACGAGCGTGAGCGCGAGATCGGGCGCGCCCTGCACGGCGAACAGGCCGGTCATCCCGTAGCCGGTGCCGGACAGCAGCAGCACCGCCGACAGCCGGCCGCGCGCCCACATCGCCCCGAGCGCGCCGGCGACCACGATCGCGCCGAGGACGAGCTGCGCCGGGTCGCCCCAGGCCTCCGGCACCGGCCACCCCGGCCCGGTGCCCCGGATCAGCCCCGCCACGAGCGCCGGCCCCGGCACGACCAGGACCATCAGCGCGATCACGCCGAGGTACACCGGCAGCGAGCCGATCTGCAGCCGCCGGGTCACCGCGTGCGCGGCGGTCATCGTCCCGCCGACCACGGCGTCGTAGCCCTTCTGGACGTCCGGGAGCCACCACCGCGCGGACCGTCCGGGGAACGACCGGCCGAACGCGCCGTACAGCCCGGCGCCCGCCACGATCGCGATCACCGACGTCCAGAGCGGCAGCCCGAACCCGTGCCAGATCGCCAGCTCATAGCCCGGCCCGTCGATCCGCAGCGTCCCGGCGTAGGGCCCGATGAGCCGCTGCAGGGCTCCGGGGACGAGCCCCAGCGCGAACCCGGCGACGGACAGCACCACGACGGGAACGACCAGCCCCCAGGGGTCGTCGGGCCCTTGATCTGTCGTCCCCGAAAAGGCACCGTGCAGGAACCGCGCCCCATAGGCCACGGTCAGCGCAGACCCGGCGACGATCCCCGCCAAGACGACAAGGTCCCAGCCGCCGTGGGCGAACGCCTCGAACGCGGCCTCCTTCGCCACGAACCCGAGGAACGGCGGGATGCCGATCATGGACGCGACCGCCGCCGTCGCCGCGACCGCGAGGACGGGCAGCCGCCACCCGGCCCCCGACAGATGGTCCGCGCGCCGCGTCCCCGTCTCGTGCTCGACCGCGCCGACCGTCAGGAACAGCGGCGCCTTGAACAGCCCGTGGGCCAGCAGCAGCGCCCCGCCGGCCAGCGCCGCCGTCCGCGTCCCGTTCCCGAGCAGCACCATCAGGAAGCCGAGCTGGCTGATCGTCCCGTACGCCAGCAGCCGCTTGAGATCGTCCTGCCGCAGCGCTATAAGGCCCCCGGCCACCAGGCTCAGCAACCCCACCGCCAGGACCAGGGGCCGCCACGGAGCGACCCCGGCGAACCCCGGCGCCAGCCGGGCGACCAGATAGACCCCGGCCTTCACCATCGCCGCCGCGTGCAGGTAGGCGCTCACCGGCGTGGGCGCGACCATCGCCGCGGGCAACCATCCGTGCAGCGGAATCTGCGCCGACTTGGCGAACGCCCCCAAGAGCACCAGGACCACACCGACCGGGGCCGCCGTTCCTCCCGGAGGATCGGCGACCAACGCCGAGATCCGATAGGTCCCCGCGGCCTGCCCGAGCACCACGAACCCGACGAGCATGACCAGCCCGAACGCGGTGGTCGTCAGGAGCGCCTGCGTGGCGGCCCGCCGGTCCGTCACCCGGTCAGGCCGCGTATGCCCGATGAGGATGAACGAACTCAGCGTCGTGAGTTCCCAGAACACGTACAGGACGAGCAGGTTGTCGGCGAGCACCAGCCCGGTCATCGCCCCCGCGAACGCGACGAGCGTCCCGATCATCAGCCGCTCGGACCGCTCGAAGTACCATCCCGCGTAACACAGGACGACGGCCCCGACACCGCCCACCAGCAGCAGCATCACCACGGCCAGCGCGTCCAGCCGGAAGTCGAACACGAGCCCCAGATCGGACGACCAGACGACCCGGCCGGTCAGGTCCCGCCCCACCCGCGTAGCCGCCCAGGCAGCCGTCGCCGCAGGCAGAAGCGCCGCGGCACACCCCATGACCCGCCGGTAGCGCCCCAGCGCCCACGGCACCCCGACGGCCACGACGGCATAGAGCCCGACCAACGCCAGCATGCCGCCCGCAGCCCCCTCCCCACGTCGCAGGCGATCTACCCAGAGGACGCGCCCGAAACGGGGAGGGACGAACCTGCACGGCACCGGGCCGCGGGCTGCTCACATGACGAACCGCGCGTCACCCCACACGGCGACCGCGACGGAGGGCACCGCGGATCCGCTGCACGGGTCAGCTCAGCGCTTGGTCTCGTACCTGGTCAGGATCACGCCGTCGGGGAACGTCCGGGTCTCGGCCAGGGTCAGGTTCACCCAGTTGTCCAGCGGCGTGAAGAACGGTGTGCCGCCCCCCACCAGGACCGGTGCGGTGACCAGCACGTACTCGTCGATCAGCCCGGCCCGCATCGCCGCCGCGGCGAGCGTGGCACCGCCGATGTCCATGGGACCGCCGTCCTCGGCCTTGAGCCGGGCGATCTCGGCGACCGCGTCCCCGCTGACCAGCCGGGCGTTCCAGTCGACCGTGCTGATCGTGGAGGAGAACACCACCTTCGGCATGTCCCGCCAGCGGCGGGCGTACTCGGCCTCCGCCGGTGTGACGCCGGGCTGCCGGTCGGCGGTCGGCCAGTGGGAACTCATCGTCTCCCACAGTCTCCGCCCGTACAGCGCCAGCTCCGTGGCCCCCACCCGGTCGGACCACCACTGGAACAACTCGTCGCTCGGCACACTCCAGCCGAGGTCGTCACCAGGCGCGGCGATGTAGCCGTCCAGGCTCAGGTTCATACCAAAGGTCAGTTTCCGCATGCCGTCACCCTCCTGCGAGCCGATGTTCGACGGACAGACCACCACGGCGCAGAAGAATCATCGGCCGGCAGCAGGGCGCACACCGCCGAGCAGGCCACAACGCGTCACGCGGTCGGCAAGGCGTTGCGGGACCATGATCTGGTCTTCGACAAGAACGCCCGCAAGCAACTCCGGCCCGTGATGGCCAGGGCTCCGAGGTTATAGGTGCGGTCTGCCACGCAACCAGGCGGCTGAAGCCCCAAAAGGGGCGGGTGG
>NZ_SMJW01000342.1 GCF_004348335.1 Actinomadura bangladeshensis
GCCCGGCGGATCTCGGCCCGCACGAAGTCGACCCGCTCCCCCACCTTGGTCACCTTGGGGCAGGAGATCTTGCGCGCCTTGAGCTTGGTGAGCCCGTCCACCAGTGCCTTGCCCTTGGCCCCGCCCGGGTGGACGGCCACGAGCACCACTTCGTCGGCCGGGTTCTCGGCGTACCTGAGCACCTCGGCGGTCAGGTCCTTCCCGAGGTCCTGCGCCGACCGGATGACGAGCACCTTCCCGCCCCCGAACAGCGACGGCGACGTCAGCTCGGAGATCCGCCCGGGCTCCAGCCCGCCGGGCGCCAGATCGATGACCTCCGCCTCCGGGTCCCCCGCCCGCACGGACGCGACGACCTCCCCGATCGCCCGCTCCGCGAGCAACTCCTCGTCCCCGACCACCAGCACAATGGGCTCAACCGACACCCCTGCAGCATGCCACGCTCAGGACGGCTCCGTGCCGTCGAGGAGCACGGCGACGCCCTCCGCCGTGCTGCGTGCGGAGGCTCCCCGCCGCAGCCGGTAGAAGGCCCCGGGGATCTTGGGGCCGTCCCGGCGCAGCAGGTAGGCGGCGTCCTGGACGCGGCGGCAGTCGGCGGGGTCGAGCCCCGCCGGATCGGCGCGGTGCGCGTCCCACAGGTTCTGGATCTCCCGCAGCACCTCCTCCCGCCGGGCGGCGTGCCGCCAGTGGGCGCCGGCCAGCTCGACGCAGTCCAGCAGCGCCGGGCAGACCGGCAGGAACAGCTTGACCAGGTAGTCCGCCAGGCTCATGTCGCGGTAGAGCGCGAGCCCCAGCCCGACCCCGAACCAGCCCAGCCCCGCCGCCACGAGCGCGCCCCCGTAGGCCCGGTGGTCGCGCAGGCTCCACACCATGCTCTGGCGCTGGCATAGCAGCACGTCGCCGGGCCACGGGACGTCTTCCACGTCGATGCCGAACCAGCCGCGGTACCGGTCCGGGCGGCGTATGCGGCCGGTGGCCGCGACGACCTCCTCCGGGGCGGGACGCGGGCCGGCCAGCGCGGCGTTCCACGGCAGCCCGAACAGGTCGGTCTCGTAGAGTTCCTGGACCGCGGCCGCACGGCGCACCGCCCGCTCCTCCAGCCACGCCAGCCCAGTGCGCGACGCCACCAGCCACGCCGCGCCCAGGGCGGCGAGCGTCTCGCTCCCCGCCGGGAAGAACACCACCGCGACCGGCGCGACCGCCGCGATGAGCAGCGTCCCGGCCATCCGGGCCCGCCGCCACCGCTGGGACCGGTGGTACAGGTCGCTGTAGGCGAGCAGCCGGCGAAGGTGCCGCGCCTCGTCCTGCCGCCGCCCGATCCGCGACGGCTCACCGCGCGGCACGGGACGCGTCACCCCGGCTGCCACGGCTCAGCCCTCCACCGGGCACAGCGGCCGGTCACGCGTTTCCTCGGGTGCCCCCGGCACCACGTCCCCGACGGTGGGGCTCTTTCCGCTCCAGCCTCCCAGGCGGCAGGCGCGCACGGCGAGTGCCGCCGGATCGATGACCATGTCGAGCCGCAGGGCGCTGAAGCCGAGCGCGAAGTGCAGCCCCTGGGAGTCCTGCCAGGTGGTGAACGGCGGGTTGCTCTCGTCGGGGAAGCGGACGCGCAGCAGGCTTTCACCCGAATCCGGGTCGATGACGCCTATGTAGCCGGTCCGGGCGGAGAACACGACATCGTTCCCGACGGCGGTCAGCGTGTGGACGTAGGCGGACTCGCCCGGCAACGTGCGCTCCGTCACGTCCTCTCCGCTCACCTTGTAGGCGAACATGTCCCCGGACGGCCCCGCACCGACCACGGTGCCGTTCGCCGTCACGGCGGCCAGGATCACGGCATGCGAGCCGAGCGGGAGGGGCCGCCCGATACGGCCTCCGGCATCCAGCGGCCACAAGCGCATACCGGCCCCGGTGCAGCCGATGACCCTGGCGCGCGGGGGGTCGACGGCCAGGCAGGCGGCCGGGGCCTCCAGCCGCCTCTCGGAGATCTCCCGCGGCGGCGCCGTACCGTCATAGGCGTAGCCGACGAGCCGGTCAGGCCACGCCACGAAGAGCCGTCCGTGGTCCTCGTCCAAGGCGACCACCGGACGCCGGGAGCCGGGCCGCCCGCTCAGCTCCGCGAGTTTCTCCAGTTCACGGTCGCCGTCGTAGCGCCACACCAGGACCCGCCCGTCCGACGTGACCAGGGCCGCCGACCTCGTACCCGCGCTGAGGACGCCCGGCGCGAGACTGAACTTCGCCGGGAAGGAGAGTTGCGCGTGCACGTGCCGGGTCTTCGGGTCGTACACCGTCAACCACGCCCGTGGCGGTTGCAGACCCGTGAGGAGGAGCATCTTGCCGTCCGGCAGCATGGCGGCGCCGTACACCCCGGCCACCCACTGTCTGAACATGCGGTGATCGGCCGCGTCGTGGACGGCGAGAACGCCGTCGTCTGCGGGCGTGACGGTCGTGGCGCCGTCCGCGCTCACCGCGGCCATGCTGCGAGCGCGGGCTCCCAGTCCGATGATCGCGTTGCCTGCGAACAGTCCCCCGTCGAGGAGGTAGTCGGTGGCGAACGTGGCGAGGCCGTTCACAGATGCGATCCAAAGCCCGGCCGGCGTCATGCCCACCGGACGGCCCCCGATCCCGACGAAGACCGGTTCGCTGAGCCGTTTCCCGCTGCGGGGGTCCAACGGAGTGATGTAGCCGTTGACGGTCACCGCGAACGCGGTCTTTCCCTCCAGGTCGTAGGCGATTCCACTCCCGGGAGACTGCAGGTCGACGGCGGCAGACCGTTCCGCCTCCTTGCCGTCCGCGCGCCAGAACGAGGCCTCGCCGCCGACCCCGATCAGCGCCACCGACCGGCCCTTCGGAGCGAACTCCGCTGCGGCGATATCGGTGCCCTCCGCAAGACGCACCGGTGGTCTGTCCGCGGTGCCGCGCCATAGCAGTGCGCCGTCGCCCGTGGCGGCTGCCAGGTCCCGTCCGTCCGGGGAGAACGTGAGCGCCCTGACCGTGGTCTCCTTCTCCGGGAGCGGAAGGACACCGGTGCGGCCGGACGGTGCCAGGGCGACCGTCCGGGTGCCCGTTGAGCGGCCGGCGTAGGCGAGCGTCTTCCCGTCCGGGGCCAGGGCCAGCGCCGTCACCGCGCCCTCTGTAGCGACCTTTCGCGGGAACTGCGGCGCGTTCTGGCCGAGCGACCACACCGCGATCCCCGGCGTGTCACCGGCCGCGGCGGCCGTGCGGCCGTCGGCGGCCATCACCAGCGACCGCAACGGGTGAGGAGCGCCCCGCAGCAGTCCGCGCAGGCGCAGGTCGGCGTAGACCGAGTTCAGCAGAGCCGCGCGGGCACCGGTACCGCCCGGGGAGATCCGCTGCGCGGCCAGCGCCTGAAGCAGGGCCTTCGCTGGTTCCGCCGTCGCGTGCTCGCGCACCTGCCCGGCGAGGGTGCGTGCCAGCCGTACGCTCTCCTGACGTTTCGCGTCCCCGGCGGAGTCGCCTCGCTCGTGCACGGCGTATCCGCCGGCGACGGTCAGCAGCGCGACCAGTACGCCGACCGTCGCCCACCGCAGCGGGCGGCTCGGCCGCCTGCGGACCAGCCGGAGCGCCGTGGCCACATCCGGGGCGGGGATTTCCGTCGACGGCCGGACGCGCAAGCGCGGGACCCGCCGCAACAGGGCTCCGGTGCCCTCCGGAACGCGCTCCATGCCCAGCACCAGGCGCTTGCCGTTCTCCTCCGCGAAGCGGACGAGTTCGGCGGTGTCCCCGACCGGGACGAGACGGCCGCCCCCACCCAGTCCGGCGACGACCGTCGATGACGGGTCGATGCGTGTTCCGGCGGCGAGCGACTCGGCGAGCACGGCGAGGGGCGCGGCGAGCGGCGTCCTCGGCACGCTGCTCAACACGTGGCCCTTGGCGGCCACGAGCCGCCATCGCACGGCCGCCGGCGTCCCGCCGGCCGACGCCACCGTGACCTGCGCCATCTCGGCGCAGGTTTCCGGATCGATCTCGGTGAAGGCCATCTCCCGCGGGCACGGCCACGCGCCGGGGACCCGTCCCTCGGCGAACTCGACGGCTTCGGCGACCAGTGTCGCCGGCTCGTATCCTTCGCGGCCCCGTACCGGGACGCTCATCAAGGCCGAGCGCGATCCCGCCCCACCCGGCTCGCGGAGGAACGACTCGACCAGGTCCCAGACCTGCGCGTGCGCGACCGAGCCGTTGGCGGGGTCCGCGTCCGTCCACTCGGTGAGGGCCCGTTCCCAGCATTGTCCCGCCTCCGCATGCCGTCCATGGCGACGGTGCCGGGCGGCCTCCACGGCGTACAGGACGGCGTGGAGCCGCCGGATGAGGAAGGGGTAGGGCGGCCCCGAGGCTTCGAGCTTTTCCCGGACGGCCTCCGCGAAAGGCCCTTCGCGCAGCCTGACCAGAGCGTCCACATCGTCACGGACGGCGCGCTCAGCGGCCGGCAGCAACCAGGGAACGCCGATCAACTGGGTCACGATCACGTTGGCCGGCTGGAGCGTGCCCTTGGAACGCCTCCTGCCCGTGGCCTTCTCGCACTGCTGGACGGCGGCGGCCAGCCTGGCCGGTTCATGTTCCCTCAACGGCATACGGCGAGCGCCTCCCGTCGGCCCATGTGCGCCTCGCCCGGAACGGAGATGTCCGGGTCGGTCCGGGCCTTCGCGGGCAGCAGCGAGCACGCCCGCCGTACGAGCGCACTCTCGGACAAGCCGAGCACGGCGAGACGACCGCTCGCCGCGCCCAAGACCGCGTACCGGCCGTCCCCGGTGAAGGCCGCGGTGTAGTACGGAACCACCGGCGCGTCGGTTTCGCGGTCCGCCGCCATACCGTTCACCACGGCGATCTCTCGTCCCCCGTCCGCGGCGATGAAGCGGACGGCCCCGGCCACACTGGGCACCAGCCAGGTGTGCCGGTCCGGCGAGACCGTGATGTCCCTCACTGTGACCGTGAGCCGGACAGACGGCTGTGCGCCGGTCTGCCGCAAGTCGAGGTCGGTGATGTGCAACTCACCGTTGTTCTGGCCGGTGAGCAGCGTTGAGGCCGATAGGGGAACGGCCACCGCCAGTCCGTCCGGGAAGTCGATTCTCCTGGCGGCCCCGCCGCGCAGCGGCACGATGCTCGCGTGGTCGCGGTCATATCCGATGATCAGTTCATCGTCGCGGCCGGCGAAGAGCAGGGCTCGCACGGCTTCGCGGTCGGCGGACGGGATCTCGTTGAGCAGACGTCCGTCCCGCAGGCTCCATACTTCGGTGGTGCCCTGCAGGTCGCCGATGGCGACCCTGGCCGCCCGCCGGTCGAAGGCGATCGTCAGAATCCGTCCCAGGCCGTGCGGTACCGGCTCCCCGAGCACTCGTCCGGCCTTGCCCCGGTCGAGGTCCGACACCACTGCGCGGCCGTCCATGTGACCGGTGACGATCGTGCGCCCATCCGGTGCGACGGCCATCGAGATGATCGGACCGTGCTGCTTCAGATCGATGGTCTGCACGACGCGCAGGCTCGGCACGTCGGCCACGCGGACCAGTCCGTCCATGCCCGCGGTGATCACCCGGCTCGGATGCCGCGGATCGGTGGCCACCTGCGTCACCACGCCCTGGTGGAGGGGCGGCCCGGACGGCATCGACCAGTCGGTCGCATGCCAGGCGTCGGTGAGCGCCGCCAACCGCCCGCCGGCGGAGTCGAACTGCGGTTGCGCACGGAACATCATGCCGGGCCCGCCGAGTTCAGGCCCCCGCCACTCCCCGGTGCTCAAGTCGAGAACCTTCAACGTCGACTGGGCATCCGGCCTCCCGGCCCCCGATGAGCCGACCACCAGGCGGTCGCCGTCCCTGCCCGCCGCAAGCCGTATCACCGTCCGTCTGTCCTTGACCCGCCGCACGACCTTCCAGTGCCGTGTCTCCCACACCACGACACGTCCGAGTTCGGGCCCCTTGTCGGCCAACGGCGCCCGGCGACCGACCGCCAGTACCCGGCGGCCATCGGCCAAGCGCGCCATGGCCAGCGCGTACGCGCCAACGAAGACACCGTGGTTGGCCGGGAGCAGGGTTCGCTCGCGCCTGCCGGTCGAGGCGGCGTACACACCCGCCTCCACCTGCCCCTTCTCGGCGCTCGTCACGGCCACCGAGTCGTCGTCGACGAACACCACATCGGTGGGATCGGTCACCGGCAACCGGGCGAGGGCCTCCGCCGGCAGCGCGTCGTACCCGCCACCGCGGCGCGCCGCCACCGCCGTCAACCGCCAGATCGACACGCCCGGGCCGGCCCGCTGGACGGCGAGCAGCCTCCCATCGGGCGACACCCTCAGGCGGTCGACCCGTCCGTGTGACGACGCCTCCTGGACCGGCCGCGGGACCGGACCCGTGATGTCCCAGCGGACGACGAGCCCCTTGTCGTCTCCACTGATCAGCGTCCTTCCGTCGGGTGTGAAGGCCAGTGCGCTGACCCCCGCGCCGCCGTGGCCGACCGCCCGGAAGCGGCCACCGCCGGGTTCCTGGACCCGGACACGGTGCCCGTTCCCGCCGACCGCGATCCTGCGTCCGTCCGCCGATACCGCGACCGCGCCGGCGGGCCGTCCGCTGGACACGACGCCGCGCAGCCGCGGGTCCACCGCCGCCACCCGCAGCAGCGCGTCGCTCGCGTCCTCGCTCCCCGGCCCGATCCGCTGCGCCGCCAGTGCGGCGACCGCGGCCCGGCCGGGATCTGTGCGGGCGTCCCGCTCCACGATCGCGGCCAGTTCGCGCACCCGCCTGGCGTCCCGCTCGTCGTGCGCCCGCCCGACCGCGTAGGCGGCGATCCCTCCGAGCACGACCACGACCAGCAGGGGCACCATCCAGTACGGATGCCGGGACGGATGGATCCGCATCGTCGAGAGGGCGGCGGGGACGTCCTCGACCACCTCGGCCCGCAGGTCGGGCCCTCGCTCCTCCGCCTCCGCCCTGGCCCTGGCCCAGTTGGCGGGGGACACCAGCAGCGTGAGCTCTCGATCCGCCACCGCGAGCATCTTGCGCTCGATCTCCGTCACCTTAAGGAGCGTGCCGTCCCGGGCCACGTTGGCGCTCAGTACCATCCGGCGGTTGTAGGGGGCGCGGGCATCGGGCGTGAGGCCGTGCACGTAGGCCAAGGCCATCGCCATCGCCCCGCCCGCCGATCCCCCGCCGACCGTGGGGAC
>NZ_SMJW01000343.1 GCF_004348335.1 Actinomadura bangladeshensis
GGGGGTGACGATGGCGGCGACGATGGCGGGCAGGTCGTGGGGGCGGAGGCCGGGGAGGGCGGTTTCGCGGGCGGGTTCCATGCGGGTGATGCCGGCGCGGAGGACGGCGTCGAGGAGTCCGGCGCGGGAGCCGAAGTGGTAGGTGATGGCGGAGTCGTTGCCCTGTCCGGCGTCGGCGACGATGTCGCGGGTGCGGGCGGCGTCGATGCCGTGGGCGGCGAAGTGGTGGGCGCCGGCGCGGATGAGCGCTCGGCGGGTGGCTCTTGCGTCTTTCGGCACGCCAATGATACTAACAGGGGGCGTTAATAACGACGCCTGTTACAACCCGCGGAGGCCGCGCCATGGCGGACGTCTACGACCCGTTCGATCCCGGATTCCAGGCCGACCCCTATCCCGCGTACCGGCGCCTGCGGGACGAGGATCCCGTCCACCGCCACGACGATCCGCCGTTCTGGGCGCTGTCGCGCTTCGACGACATCTGGGCGGCGACGCGGGACGCGGGGACGTTCTCGTCCGCGCAGGGCCTGACGTTCTATCCGGACGAGATCGGCACGCTGGGCCTGGCCCCGACGATCGTGATGCTGGATCCGCCGCGGCACACCGTCCTGCGGCGCCTGATCAGCCACGGTTTCACGCCGCGCAGGACCGCCGCGCTGGAAGACCTGCTGCGCGATTTCGTCCGCTCCCGGATCACCCTGATGGAGCGCAAGGCGTCAGACGGCGAAGCGCCCGACCTGCACAAGGACTTCTCGTCCCCCCTCCCGACCTACGCCCTGGCCCACCTGCTCGGCGTCCCGGAATCGGACCGGGCGCGGTTCGACCCGTGGGTGTCCGCGCTGACGACGCTCCAGGACGAGGGCTTCGGCCTGCGGTCGCTGCAGAAGGACGCGGTCGAGGCCGTGGCGGAGATGTTCGCCTACTTCTCCGACGTGATCGCCGCACGCCGCGCCGATCCGTCCGACGACCTGATCAGCGCGCTGACGGCCGCCGAGGTGGACGGGGAGCGCCTCACCGACTGGGACATCCTCGGGTTCTGCTTCGTCATGGTGGCGGGCGGCAACGACACGACCGGGAACCTGGTCTCGCACGGGGTGGCGCTACTGGACGGCGACCACGCGCAGCGCGAGCGCCTCGCGGCCGACCCGTCGCTGATCCCGAACGCGCTGATGGAGTTCCTGCGCCTGGAGGGCTCGGTCCAGGCGCTGGCCAGGACCACCACCCGCCCCGTGACACTCCACGGCACGGAGATCCCCGAGGGCGAGAAAGTGATGATGCTGTTCGGCTCGGCGAACCGGGACGAACGCGAGTTCGGCCCGTCCGCCCACGAGCTCGACGTCACCCGGGAGATCCCGCGCCATCTGGGCTTCTCCAGCGGCGTCCACTTCTGCATCGGCTCGCATCTGGCCAAGCTCCAGGCGCGCGTCGCGCTGGAGGAACTCCTCCGGGCCCACCCGGATGTCGGCGTGGACCTGGAGGCGTCCGAGCGGATCTCGTCCCCCTTCACCCGCGGCTGGGTCTCGCTCCCGGCCACGGGCATCGGGCTCGGGACCTAGCCCATGTGGGGGTACCGGTAGTCGGTCGGCGGGACGAACGTCTCCTTGATCGACCGGGGCGAGGTCCACCGCAGCAGGTTGAAGACGGATCCGGCCTTGTCGTTCGTCCCGGACGCCCGCGCGCCCCCGAACGGCTGCTGGCCGACCACGGCGCCCGTGGGCTTGTCGTTGATGTAGAAGTTGCCGACCGCGTACCGGAGGACTTCGGCGGCGTGCGCGGCGGCGGCCCGGTCGCCGGCGATGACGGCGCCGGTGAGCGCGTAGTCGGCGACCGACTCCATCTGGGCGAGCATCTCCTCGTACCGGTCGTCCTCGTAGACGTGGACGCCGAGGATCGGCCCGAAGTACTCGGTCCGGAAGATCTCGTTCTCGGGGTCGCCGGAGACGAGCACGGTCGGCCGGACGAAGTACCCGACCGAGTCGTCGTAGGTCCCCCCGGCGACGATCTCGACGTCACCGTCGTCCCGCGCCCGGTCGATCGCGGCCCTGCTCTTGGCGAACGCCCGCTCGTCGATCACCGCGCCCATGAAGTTGGACAGGTCGGCGACGTCCCCCATGGTGAGCCCGTCGACCTCGGCGGCCAGCTCCTCCTTGAACCCGCCGTCCCAGATCGACCGCGGGATGTACGCCCGCGAGGCCGCGGAGCACTTCTGCCCCTGGTACTCGAACGCGCCGCGCACGAGGGCGGTCTTGAGCACCGCCGGGTCGGCGGACGGGTGGGCGACGACGAAGTCCTTGCCGCCGGTCTCCCCCACGATCCGCGGGTAGCTCCGGAACTTCTCGATGTTGTTCCCGACCGTCTTCCACAGGTGCCGGAACGTCGCCGTGGACCCGGTGAAGTGGATTCCTGCCAGTTCGGGGTGCCGGAGCGCGACGTCCGACACCGCGAGCCCGTCCCCGGTCACCAGGTTGATGACGCCGGGGGGCAGCCCGGCCTCCTCCAGCAGGCGCATCAGCAGCACGGCCGAGTAGGTCTGCGTCGGGGACGGCTTCCATACGACCACGTTGCCCATGAGCGCGGGCGCGGTCGGCAGGTTCGCGGCGATCGCGGTGAAGTTGAACGGGGTGATCGCGTAGACGAACCCCTCCAGCGGCCGGTGGTCGGACCGGTTCCACACCCCGGGCCCGCTGATCGGCTGTTCGGCGAGGATCCGCCGCGCGAAGTGGACGTTGAACCGCCAGAAGTCGACGAGTTCGCAGGGGCTGTCGATCTCCGCCTGCTGGACGGTCTTGGACTGCCCGAGCATGGTCGCGGCGAGCAGCGTCTCCCGCCAGGGCCCGGCGAGCAGGTCGGCGGCGCGCAGGAAGACCGCGGCCCGGTCGTCGAACGACAGCGCCCGCCACGCCGGCGCGGCCTTCAGCGCCGCCCCGATCGCGTCCCGCGCGTCGTCCTGCGTCGCGGTGCCGAACGTCCCGAGCACCGACGCGTGCCGGTGCGGCTGGACGACGGCGACCTTGGCGCCGGCCCCGAGCCGCCGCTCGCCGCCGATCGTCATGGGCAGGTCGACCGGCGCCTCGGCGGTCAGCTCGGCGAGCCGCGCCTCCAGCCGGGCCCGCTCGGCGCTGCCCGGCGCATACCCGTGCACCGGCTCGTTCACCGGCATCGGAACGTTGGTCACGGCGTCCATGGAAAGGGCCCCTCCTTAGCGGGAGACGAACGAACGGAGAAAGAACGCGAGGTTGGCGGGACGTTCGGCCAGGCGCCGCATGAAGTACCCGTACCAGTCGGCGCCGTAGGGGACGTAGACGCGCATCCGGTGGTCCTGGGCGAGCCGCCGCTGCTCGGCGGCCCGGATCCCGTAGAGCATCTGGAACTCGTAGGACGACGCGGAACGCCCGACGGCCAGCGCGAGCGCGATGTCGATGATCCGGGGGTCGTGGCTGGCGACCATCGGATAGCCGTCGCCCTCCATCAGCATCCGCAGCGCCCGGACATAGGCGCGGTCGACCTCATGCCGCCCCTGGAACGCGACGGAACCGGGCTCGGCATAGGCCCCCTTCACCAACCGGACCCGCGACCCCTCCCCCACGAGGTCACGCAGATCGCCCTCACTGCGCCGCAGCATCGCCTGGACGGCGACACCCACCCAAGGAAAGTCGCTCCGCAGCTTTCCGAGGGTCTCCAGGGTGGAGTCCACGGTGGTGTGGTCTTCCATATCGAGCGTGACGGTCATGCCGGCCCGCCCGGCCGCAGCGCAGATCTCCCGGGCGTGGTCAACGGCGAGTTCGCCCGGCAGCGCCTGCCCGAGCGCGGAGAGTTTCACCGAGGCATCGGCGCCGTCCGCGAGCCCGTACCGCTCGAAGGCCTCGAACATGCGCAGGTAGGCGTCGCGGGTCGCCTCCGCCTGCGCGGCGTCCCGGGTGTCCTCGCCCAGGTGGTCGAGCGTGACTCTGAGCCCCGCGCCCGCCAGCTCCCGCACCGCCCCGACCGCCGCCTCGAGGTCGTCACCGGCCACGAAGCGGTCGACGACGCTCCTGGTGAGGGGCATGGACGTGACGAGACCGCGCGTCCGTTCACTGCGGCCGGCGGCGAGCAGAAGGGCACCGAGCATGGGAGCCTCCAACGTCGAGGAACACCTCGAACGTTAGAAGCGCCGTCCCCGTCCCCCTACAGCCAAATGCCACTTTCATGACGGCTAGACTTCATACAAACGTATGAAAGCAGGCACATGGCTCTCGATCTGCAAGACATCGTGGAGCAGGCCGCAGATCTCCTGCACGCGCCCGCGACGCTGGAGGACCGCGACTTCCACCTCGTGGCCTACGCCGCTCACGGCGACACGATCGACCCCGTCCGGATGGACTCGATCCTGCACCGCCGCGCGTCGGAGGCCGTCCGCGCCCGCTTCGAACGGCACGGGATCGCCCGCGCCACCGGCCCCGTCCGCATTCCCGCCGACACGTCCCTCGGCCAGCTGGGCCGGCTCTGCCTGCCGGTCCGCTGGAACAACGTGACCTACGGCTACCTGTGGCTCCTGGACGACCAGGAGCGCATCACCGGCGCCCACGCGACCAGGGCGATGCCCCTCTGCGAACGTGCGGCGCTCCTCATGGCGCGCCAGGCCAGGGAACGCGACGACCTGACCTGGAAGGTCGCCGACCTGCTCTCCACCCATCCGGACACCCGGACGCAGGCGGCCCACGACCTGGCCGAGGCCGCGGCCCCCGACCAGCCCCTCACCGTGGCCGTCCTGCGCACCCCGTCGCCCGAACCACTGAACCCGTGGCAACTCCCCCACTCCGTGCTGACCACCGTCTGGCAGCGCGACCACGTCCTGGTCATCCCCACCTCGACACCCACCGCCACGACGATCGACAGGGCCCGCCGCCTCCTGGAGGAACGCAACGCCCCCGTCCAGACCGGCGTGTACTCCCCGTGCGCGACCCTGGAGGACGTCCACGAAGGCTGGCTCCGCGCCCGCGTCGCGGCCCGCACCGCCGCGCCCGGCGAGTCCCGCGACTGGACGACCTTGGGCGCCCTGCGCCTCCTCCGCACAGCAGGCGGCGAGGCCCTGGCCCAGGCAACCCAAACCCCGGGCACGAACGCCCTACTAGAACACCCGGACCTGGCCGAAACGGCCCGCACCTACCTGGACCAAGCAGGCAACGTCCAGCAGACGGCCAAGGCCCTGAACATCCACCGCCAGACCCTCTACCACCGCCTACGCCGCATAGAGGACCTGACGGCCCTGACCCTCACCGACGGCCAGGACCGCCTGACCCTCCACCTGGCTCTGACCCTGGCCCCCCACCTGAAGCAGGACGCCTAACCCTCGGCCAGCCCCGCATGCCGGGAGCGCAACTCCCGCTTCAGAATCTTGCCGCTCGGATTCTTGGGCAGCGAGTCGACGACGACCACATACTTGGGCCGCTTGTAAGCCGCGAGACGAGCACGAGCGTGCGCATGCACGTCATCGGCGCTCAACTCCGCACCCGGCTTCGGCACGACGACGGCCGTGACGGCCTCGATCCAGTGCGGATGGTCGATGCCGAAGACGGCGACCTCGGCGACGCCGTCCAGCTCGTAGACGGCCTCCTCGACCTCCCGGCTGGCGACGTTCTCGCCACCGGTCTTGATCATGTCCTTCTTCCGGTCGACCACCGACAGGTACCCGTCCTCCGTCATGATCCCGAGGTCACCGGAATGGAACCACCCACCCCGGAACGCCTCGGCGGTCTTCTCCGGATCGCGGTAGTACCCCAGGGCCGCATGCGGACTCCGGTGGACGATCTCCCCGACCTCCCCAACCCCCACGGGCTGGCCGTCGTCATCGACGAGCATGGTCTCGACGTTGATGGACGCGCGCCCCGCACTGCCGGCCCGCTCCAGCTGCTCGTGGGGACGCAGGATGGTCGCGAGCGGCGCCATCTCCGTCTGCCCGTAGAAGTTCCACAGCCGCACGTCGGGCAGCCGCCGCAGCAGCTCCCGGAGCACCTCGACCGGCATCGGAGAGGCGCCGTAGTACCCCTTACGCAGACTCGAGAGATCCCGGGTGTCGAAGTCGGGGTGCCGCAGCAGCGAGATCCACACGGTCGGCGGGCAGAACAGCTTGGTGACCTTCTCCCGCTCGATCGTCTCCAGCAGCACGCCCGGGTCGGGCGACGGCAGGATGATGCTGGTGGCGCCGAGGTAGACGTCCACCGAGAAGAAGCAGTCGAGCTGCGCGCAGTGGTACATCGGCAGCGTGTGCACCTCGACGTCGTCGGCGCTCATCTCCCCGTCGACGATGCAGCTGACGTACTGGCTGATCAGCGACCGGCTGGACAGCATCACGCCCTTGGGCCGCGACTCGGTCCCCGACGTGTACATGAGCCGCAGCGGATCGTCGTCGCCCACGAGGACGTCCGGCGCGGACACGGGCCCGTCGAGCCACCAGGAGTCGACGTCCTCCCACCCGGCGGCCGCCGAGGCCCCCGACAGCGGAATCCACCCCCGGACACCGCCCTCGACCCCGGCGATGGCGAGCGCCTTCTCCGCGGTGGGAGCCAGCGCGTCCTCCGCGATGATCCCGGACGCCCCGGAGTGCTCGACGATGTAGGCGATCTCCTCGGCGTTGAGCATGAAGTTCACCGGCACGAGCACGACACCGAGCTTGGCCGTGGCGAACGCGATCACCGCGTACTGCCAGCAGTTGTGGCTGAGCAGCGCGACCCGGTCCCCCTTGCCGACCCCGCGCGCCGCGAGCGCGTGCGCGGCCCGGTTGACCGCGACGTCGAACTCCGCGTACGTGACCCGCAATTCCCCGCTGACGACGGCGAGCTTCCCCGGATACCGCCGCGCCGTCCGATGCAGCAGATCCCCCACAGAGTGCTGACGAGCACGAACCACAGATCCGGACAAGACCGTCCCCCAAACACAAAACCGCAGGTAAGCCCCAACACCGTGATCCTAACCACGCCCCCCACCCGAGGGACCACCCCCGAAAAGGGGGATAAACCCCAACCGCCCCGCCCGAAACAGAACCAGCAGTCCGCAGCAAGGGGGACAAGGACGGAGCCCCGACCGCACCACCCGAAACAGCAAGGAACCCGACAGCCCGCAGCAAAGGGGGGACAGGGG
>NZ_SMJW01000344.1 GCF_004348335.1 Actinomadura bangladeshensis
CCGCGAGCCCCGGCGGCAGGGCGGCCGGGACGGGCGCTCCACCGGGCCGCGCGCCGGAGGGCCCGGGCGGCGACGGCGCCGTAGGCGACGCCGCCCGCGAGGGAGGCGAGCAGGGCCAGCGGCTCCGAGTGGTCCTCCAGCAGCGGGTAGATCTGCCAGTGGACCAGGTAGATGTAGAGCGATCCGGCGGCCAGCAGGCCGGCGAGGCGGTTGAGCCACGCCGTGCTCGGCAGCTTCCCGACCCAGATCAGCAGGAGGACGCCGGCGATGACGACGGCCGTCCGCAGGGATCCGCCGGGCCCGAAGTAGCCGGGGACGGTGATCAGCACCGCCGCGGTCACCGCCAGCCGCCGCGCCGCGCCGTGCGCACGCGCCGCCGCCCAGCCGAGCGGGAACAGCCAGCACGCGGTGATCGCATCCGGCAGGTCCGCCAGGCCGCCGAGGTCGTACCGCAGGAGCAGCGCGGCCGCCAGGAGGCCGAGCGGGAACCCGAAGGGGGCGCGCCGCTCCGCCCGGTCCAGGGCCGGGACGCTCAGCCACGCCGCCATGGCGACCAGGATGTAGACGATCACCTCGACGAACCAGTAGTTGCTGTCGTGCCCGGTCGCGCTCTTCAGCAGCAGCGCGTCGACCAGGTGGTAGTCGGCGGTGACGAGCGCCGCCAGGCCGATCCACACGACGCTCGGCACGGCGATCCGGGCCAGCGCGGCCAGCAGGTCCGCGCGGCGCCGCGCGGCCCCGGCGGAGGTGAGGTGGAACCGGGCCACGTTGAAGCCCGCCACCGCCAGCAGCACGTGCGCCCCGCCCCGGACCGTGAACACGCCGATGTGCGACCCGACGATGAGGACGATCGCGGCGGCGCGCAGCGCGATGCCCGTCTCCAGCGTCCGCAGCGGGGAGCGCCGGGCCGGACGCCGCAGGTCGCGGATGCGCCGGGTGGGCCAGTCGGCGGGCAGCGCGCCGAGGGCCTCCTCCAGCTTCAGCGACATCTCCACGTAGGACAGGGAGTCGCCGCCGAGACCGACGAAGGTGTCGTCCTCGGTGACGCCGGGGCGGTCCAGGATCCGCTCGTACAGGCGGCACAGGTCCCCGCCCGCGGCCGGCTCGGCGCGGGCGAGCCGGAGCACCGCCCCGTAGTCGGGCTTGCCCGTGGCCAGCCGGGGGATCTCGGGCACGACGTGCACGCCGACCGCCCTGGCGGGCAGGCCGCACTCGGCCGCCACCAGCCGCCGGACCCTCCGGACACTCACACCACCGTGCGCACCGGCTGCCGTTGGCGCATGGTTCGCCGTTGGCGCGGTGGGGGGCTTGGTCTTCGGGGCTGCTATGGCCACTACGAGACCTGTGTCGTCGCCCGCGCAGTACGCGGTCAGGCCGCGCGCGGCGAGCAGCGCCTCGACGCGCTGCAGGTCGACGCGCAGGCCGTACGGCTTCACGAACCGGCCGCGGCGCCCCGTGATCTCGTACAGCCCGCCGGGAAGCCGCCGCGCCACATCGCCGGTGCGCAGTTCCTCGACGGTGCGGCCGAGGGCCAGGTCGGCGGGGCCTTCGGCGTAGCCGAGCATGACGTTCGGCCCCGTGTACACCAGTTCGCCCGTATCGGGCGCGGAACCGTCCGGCAACGGCTCCAGCCGGAGGGACCCGCCGGGGATGGGAACGCCGATCGCCTGCGGGTGGGCGGCGGCGAGTTCGGGCGGCAGGTAGGCCATGCGGGCGGTCGCCTCCGTCTGGCCGTACATGACGACCAGGTCCCAGCCGCGCCGCCGGCCGAGCGCCGCGTACCGCGCCACCCGGTCGGGGGGCAGCCGCCCGCCCGCTTGGGTGACGTAGCGCAGCGACGGCAGCCGCATGTCGGCGAAGCCCGCCCGGTCCAGCAGGTCGAAGGTGTAGGGGACGCCCGCCAGCGCGGTGCCGCGCGCGTCGCGGAACAGCGCCCAGAAGCGCTCGTCGGCCACCGACAGGTCGGTGAGGATCAGCCCGGCGCCGCGCAGCAGATGGCTGTTGATGACGGACAGGCCATAGCAGTAGTGCATCGGCAGCGTCGTGGCGGCGCGGTCGCCGGGACGGATGTCCAGGTACTCGGCGATGGACGCGGCGTTCGAGCGCAGATTCTCGTGCGACAGCCGGACGAGCTTCGGCGACCCCGTCGAGCCGGACGTGCTGAGCAGCAGCGCGAGATCGGGGTGCAGGGTGTGCGCGGAGCCCGCGTGCCGCTCGTCGAGCGTCCCGTCCGGGAAGGCCACGACGTCCGGGTCGTAGGCGGCGGTCAGGGACCGCAGGGACTCGGGCCGGTCGTGCGGCGCCAGCAGCACGGGATGCCCGGACGCCAGCGCCGCCAGGTAGACGACGAGGGCGTCGACCGTGTTGGCGCCGGCGAGCAGGACGAGCCGGCGCCCGGAGCCGAGGCGGCCGGCGGCGGCCGCGACCCGGTCCGCGAGTTCGCGGTAGGTGAGAGCGCCTCCGGAGGTGATGAGCGCCGTCCGCTCCGCGTGGGCCGCGAGTGCGCCGGCGAACGGGGCGACCGGGGGCGGCGCCGCAGGGGGGTTGCTCACGCGGCGCATCTTAGGTAAGGCTAAGCTTTCTGCCAAGTCGGTTGTCATGCCACAGTTCGAGGAATCCATGCGAAACCCCCTGCGCCGTCTCACCTCCGTCCTGGCGCTGACGGCTCTCGTCGTTCCACTCGCCGCGTGCGGCCTCGGGAGTGAGGCCGGCCTGGTCGTCTACTCCGGCCGCAACGAGGGTCTCGTCAAGCCGCTGCTGGAGAAGCTGGAGAAGGCCGTCGGCGTCGACGTCGAGGTCCGCTACGGCTCCAGCGCCGAACTGTCCGCCCAGCTCCTGGAGGAGGGCGACAAGACCAAGGCCGACCTGTTCCTGTCCCAGGACGCGGGCGCGCTCGGCGCCCTGGCCAAGGCCGGCCGCCTGGACACGCTGCCCGAGTCCTCCCTCGGCAAGGTCGCCGAGCAGTTCCGCGGCAGCGCCGGCGACTGGGTCGGCGTCTCCGGCCGCGTCCGCGTGCTGGCCTACCACCCCGGGCAGGTCGCCAAGGCCCCCGACACCGTCCGCGACCTCGTCAAGCCCGAATGGAACGGCAAGATCGGCTACGCGCCGACCAACGCGTCCTTCCAGGCGTTCGTGACCGGTATGCGCGTCCTGGACGGCGACGAGGCCACGCTCGCCTGGCTGAAGGGCCTGAAGGCCAACGGCGCCAAGGCCTACGACAACAACATCGCCGTGCTGGACGCGGTGAACTCCGGGCAGGTCTCCCTCGGCCTCATCAACCACTACTACTGGTACGAGAAGGTCGCCGAGAAGGGCGCGGGCGGCGTCACCGCCAAGCTGCACTACCTGCCCGGCGGCGACCCCGGCGCGCTGATCAACGTCGCGGGGGTCGGCGTCCTCAAGGGCGCCGCGCACCGGCCCGCGGCGCTCAAGGCCGTCGACTACCTGCTGTCGCCCGAGGCGCAGACCTACTTCAGCGACGAGACCAAGGAGTACCCGCTGGCCGCCGGCGTCACCGGCACCGTCCCGGACCTGCCGCCCCTGGACTCGCTGAAGGCCCCCCGGATCGACCTCGGCAAGCTCGACTCCCTGCAGCGGACGCTGGCGATGCTGCGCGAAGCGGGGATGGTCTGACCGCATGACCGCGGCTCGCGCCCCCCGGGCCCTGCTCGCTCCGGCGTGCCTGGCCGGGGCCCTCGCCCTGCTGCCCCTCGGCTACCTCGCCGTGCGGGCGCTGGAGCGGGGCCCCGGCTTCGCCTGGTCCGTGATCACCACCGAGGGCACCGCGCTGCTCCTCGCCCGCAGCCTGGCGCTGGCCGGCACCGTGGTGGCGGCCTGCCTCGTCCTCGGGATCTCACTGGCCTGGCTCACCGTCCGCACCGCGCTGCCCGGCGCCCGCGCCTGGGCCGTGCTCGCCACGCTGCCGCTGGCCGTCCCCAGCTACGTGGCCGCGTTCGCCTGGCTGTCCGCGGTACCGGGCATGTCCGGGTTCGCCGGGGCGGCGGTGTCGCTGACCCTGGTCAGCTACCCCTACGTCCTCCTCCCGGTCGCCGCGGCGCTGCGCGGGATCGACCCCGCGCAGGAGGAGACGTCCCGGTCGCTCGGCGCGGGCCCGGTGCGGACGTTCCGCCGTGTCACCCTCCCCCAGCTCCGCCCGGCCGCGGCCGGCGGAGGGCTGCTCGTCGCGCTGTACGTCCTGTCCGACTTCGGCGCGGTGTCGCTGATGCGGTACGACACGTTCACCCGCGGCATCTACACCTCCTACCAGGCCAGCTTCGACCGCACCCCGGCCGCGGCGCTGAGCGCCGTCCTGGTCGTGCTGACCGTCGGCATCGTCGCCCTGGAGACCCGGACCCGCGGGCGGCGCGGGCACGCCAGGACCGGCGGCGGAACCGCCCGGCCGCCCGTCCCGGTCCCGCTCGGCCGGGCGGCGGCCCCGGCGCTGGCCTGGTGCGGCGCCGTCGCCGCGGCCGCCGTCGCGTTCCCGCTGGGCACGCTCGCGTACTGGCTGGCGACCGGGAACCGCTCCACCTGGGACCCCGCCGGGCTGGCGAACACCGCGGGCGCCACCCTCGCCGTGGCCGGGGCCGGCGCCGCGCTCACCGCCGTCCTCGCGCTGCCCGTCGGGGTGCTCGCCGCCCGCCACCGCGGCCGCGCCACCGAGCTGATCGAGCAGGCCGCCTACGCCGGGCACGCGCTGCCGGGCATCACGGTCGCGCTGGCCCTGGTGTTCTTCGCGGTCCGCTACGCCACCCCGATCTACCAGGAACTGCCGCTGCTGGTCTGCGCCTACGCGGTGCTGTTCCTGCCGGTCGCGGTCGCCGCCACCCGCGCCGCCGTGCTGCAGTCCCCGCCCGTCCTGGAGGACGTCGCCCGCTCGCTCGGCCGCGGCCCGCTGCGCGTGCTGCGCGCGGTGACCGTGCCGCTGGCCGCGCCCGGCATCGCGGCGGGCGCGGCGCTGACCTTCGTGATCTGCATGAAGGAACTGCCGGCGACCCTGCTGCTGCGCCCCACCGGCATGGACACCCTCGCCACCCGGCTTTGGACGGAGACCGGCATCGCCTCCTACTCCGCCGCCGCCCCCTATGCCGCCGCGCTGATCCTGCTCGCGGCCGTCCCCTCCTACCTCCTCGGAAGACAGCGCCCGTGACCGAACTGCGCATCGAAGGCCTGACCAAGGCGTACGGCCCGGACACCACCGTGCTGGACGGGCTCGACCTCACCGTCCCCGGCGGGGCGCTGGCCGCCGTCCTCGGCCCGTCCGGCTGCGGGAAGACCACCCTGCTGCGGATCGTCGCGGGCTTCCTGCGCGCCGACGCCGGCACCGTCACCGTGGGCGGGCGCGCCCTCACCGCACCCGGGACGCACGTCCCGCCGGAACGCCGCCGCATCGGCATCGTGCCCCAGGAGGGCGCGCTGTTCCCGCACCTGAGCGTGGCCCGCAACGTCGCGTTCGGCGTGACCGACCGGGCCGCGCGGCGCCGCCGCACCGAGGAGATGCTCGACCTGGTGGGGCTCGCCGGGTACGGCGACCGGATGCCGCACGAGCTGTCCGGCGGCCAGCAGCAGCGCGTCGCGCTGGCCCGGGCCCTCGCCCCGGAGCCCGCACTGGTCCTGCTCGACGAGCCGTTCAACGCGCTGGACAGCGCGCTGCGCGCCGGGATACGAGCCGACGTCCGCGCCGCCCTGCGCACCATCGGCGCCACCGCCCTCCTCGTCACCCACGACCAGCAGGAGGCCCTGTCCACCGCCGACCTCGTCGCCGTCGTCCACGCGGGGAGCATCGCCCAGTGCGGCACCCCGCAGGAGGTGTACGGCCGGCCCGCGGGCCCGTGGGTCGCCGGATTCGTCGGCGACGCCGTGCTCCTGCCGGGGACCGCTTCGAACGGCACCGCCACGACCGCCCTCGGCACGATCGCGCTGAGCGCGCCGAGCGAGGCCGCCCGCAGCGGCACGGTGATACTGCGCCCCGAGCAACTGCGGCTCACCGACCCCGGCGGGACCGTTCCCGGCGGGACGGTGACCGACGTCCGCTACTACGGCCACGACGCCATGATCACCGTGTCGGTCGAGGGACTCGCGGCCCCCGTCGACATCCGCGTCGACGGCCACGTCCACCTCCGCCCCGGCGACCGCACCGGCGTCCGCCTCACCGGCGAGGCCACCTTCCACTCCACCACCCCCTGATGGGATCCACCGAGCCGGCTCGCCGGCGGACTCGGTGCCTGGTAGCCGCCGGTGAGTGAGCACTCTCACCCCTGGACTTCAGTCGAAAGGGGCAGGGTCGGGGACGGCGTCCAGGTCGGCGCCCTCTGACCCGACGCCCACCGGCCTTCAGTCGAAAGGGGCGGGGCCGGGGACGGCGTCCAGGTCGGCGCCCTCTGACCCGACGCCCACCGGCCTTCAGTCGAAAGGGGCAGGGTCGGGGACGGTGTCCAGGTCGGCGCCCTCTTCGGCGAGGGCCTCCTTGACCACCCGGTAGGAGAGGCCGGGCGGGTAGCCCTTGCGGGCGAGCATGCCGACCAGGCGGCGCATGCGCTTGGCGGGGTCGGCGCCTCGGGTGGACGGGAGCCTGCGCAGCACCAGGGCGCGAGCCGTCTCCTCCTCCTGGGCCGGGTCGAGGGACTCGACGGCCTCGTTGACGGTGTCGTCGGCCACGCCGCGCCTGCGGAGTTCGGCGGCCAGCGCGCGTTTGGCCAGGCCGCGGCCCGTGTGGCGGGACTGGACCCAGGCCTGCGCGAACGCCTCGTCGTCGATGAGGCCGACGTCGGTGAAGCGCGCGAGCACCCGGTCGGCGACGTCGGCGGGGACGTCCTTGCGGCGCAGCGCGTCCGCGAGCTGGGCGCGGGTGCGGGGCGATGCGGACAGCAGGCGCAGGCAGATCTCGCGGGCCTTCGCCTCAGGATCGGCGCCGCCGCCCGCCGGGCGTCCTTCCCGTGCCGCCGCGCTCATCCGGCCCCACCGCCCGGAGCACGGGCCGGAACGTCGGGCACCGGGACCGCCGGAGTGCCCGAAG
>NZ_SMJW01000345.1 GCF_004348335.1 Actinomadura bangladeshensis
ACCGCGGCCCCCACCGCGGCCGTCCCCGTGAACATCGCCGACGAGAAGACCGACCCGAAGGACCTCGCCTTCCGCGACGTGTTCCCCGCGAAGGAGATCAAACTCGGCGGGCGGACCTACCTTCGCGACCGGTGGTCCCTCAACCGCGACCTCAAGTACGCGGCCAGGGGCGCGATGCTCACCACGCTGGAACGCGAGCAGTGCCGCAAGATCATCCGGGCGACGTTCATCGACCGGGAGAGCGGTCTCGCCGTCACCTCCGGGATCGCGGTGATGCCGACGAAGGCGGCCGCGACGACGGTGAGCAAGGCCGGCGACCCCGCCAGGTACGAGTGGTTCCGCGGCATGGCGGGCAAGCGCTCCCCGGACATCGACCGCGCCGGCGGCTACGCGGCGGCGACCGTCCGCGGCCGGTACGTGGCCTACGCGTACGTGCAGTGGGCGAACGGCAAGAAGGCCGAGCCGGGCGATCCGCTGATCAAGCAGGCCGCGCAGCAGTTCCTCGACTACGACCTCCGTCCGATCGAGGCCCGCACCCGCAACTGAGCCGGCCCCCATCCGGGGGACGCACGCAATGGCCGCGGGACCCCACCGGGTTCCGCGGCCATGTGGCGTCCAGACCCGGACCTACGCGGTCCCCTGCTGGGACGAGGCGGCCTGCTGGTCGGCGACGGCGGTCGCGTTCAGGGTCCGGACGCGCCGGGTCTCCTGCGCGCGCTTGGCCAGGCTGTCGTCGTCGGGGTAGCGGATCTCCTCCAGCGACAGACCGTGCGCGGGCGCGACGTTCACGCCGGAGTCGCGGACGCGGGCGGCGAGCACCTCGGCGGGCCACTCCACCTCGCGCCGCCCGTCCCCCACCATCAGCAGGGCACCGACGAGCGCCCGCACCATCGAGTGGCAGAACGCGTCGGCCGCCACGGTCGCGAGCGCCAGATGCGGGTCGCGGTCGTCGCGGGCCCACTCGTAGCGCAGCAGCTCCCGGATCGTCGTCGCGCCCTCCCGCTTGCGGCAGTACGCGGCGAAGTCGTTCTCGCCGACCAGCAGCCGCGCGGCCTCGTTCATGCGGGCCAGGTTCAGCGGACGCGGATGCCAGAGCACGTCATGGCGCCGCAGCGGGTCGACCCCGACGGGGTTGTCGCACACCCGGTACACGTAACGGCGCGACAGCGCGGAGAACCGGGCGTCGAACCCCTCGGGCGCGATCGACACGCGCCACACCCGCACGTCCGGCGGCAGCAGCCCGGCGAGGCGGCGCGGCATCGTCCCGTTGATCGCCGAGTACGCAGCGACGGGCACCACCAGGTGCGCGACCTGGCCGCGTGCGTGCACGCCCGCGTCGGTGCGGCCGGCGACGGTGAGCATGGGCGGGGGGTCGAGGCGCAGCATCCGCGCCAGGGCGTCCTCGATGACGCCCTGGACGGTCCGCTGGTTCGGCTGTCTCGCCCAGCCCGCGAAGTCCGACCCGTCGTAACCGATATCGAGCCGGAGTCGTACCAGAGCGGTCATGTCAGCCGAATTGTCCTTCTGCAACGTGCCTGTTCCGTTCTCCTGCGCGTACGCGCCGCTGCTCCCCTGGGCTGACCATAAGTCCAGTCTGGCAAAGATGAGGCCCGCCGTCCCGTAGCAGGACGGCGGGCCTCATTTTGTCGACCGAAACTGTGGACGAAATAGCCAAGGGAGTGAATCAACCCCGCGTGGGCGGGGAGCACAGTTCGATCACCGCCATCGGGGCGTTGTCGCCCGGACCACCCCCGCGTCCGCGGGGAGCACCCTTAGCTACCGAAAGTTTACTTAGCGTCGGCCTCGTTGTCCTCGACTTCCGTAGCCTCGGCCTTCGCGTCCTCGGCCTTGGGGGCCTCGGGCTCGTCGACGTCGGCGGCGGCCTTGCTGAGGGTGACGTCGCCCTCGGCGGGCAGCTCGGCCTCGCTCACCTTCGGCGCCTTGCCGCCGGTCGCGGCCGCCATCGGCTCCGTGACCAGCTCGATCACGGCCATGGGGGCAGCATCCCCCTTGCGGGGGCCGATCTTGGTGATGCGGGTGTAGCCGCCCGGACGGGTCTCGAAGCTCGGCGCGATCTCGGTGAAGAGCGCGTGCACGACGCTCTTGTCGCGGATCGTGCGCGCCACGAGGCGGCGGTTGTGCAGGTCGCCCTTCTTCGCCTTCGTGATCAGCTTCTCCGCGAGCGGACGCACCCGCCGGGCCTTGGCCTCGGTCGTGGTGATGCGGCCGTGCTCGAACAGCGCCGTCGCCAGGTTCGCCAGGATCAGCTTCTGGTGCGCGGCGCTCCCGCCGAGGCGGGCGCCCTTCGTGGGCTGAGGCATCGTGCTTCCTTCCTGCACCGGCCGTGTCAGGTACCGGTGTCAGCTGGTTCCGGTACGGCCGGGGGACCGTGCCCCCCGGCCGTCCGGAATCGGGTTCTAGTACTGCTCGGTCTCGGCGTAGCTCGTGTCGTCGTCGCCGTAGTTGTCGGCCGCCGCGCTCGGGTCGAACCCGGGCGGGGAGTCCTTCAGCGAGAGGCCCATGTCGTTGAGCTTCTGCTTGACCTCTTCTATGGACTTGGCGCCGAAGTTGCGGATGTCGAGCAGGTCCTGCTCGGAGCGGGCGACGAGCTCGCCCACCGAGTGGATGCCCTCGCGCTTCAGGCAGTTGTAGGAGCGGACCGTGAGGTTCAGCTCCTCGATCGGCAGGGCCAGGTCCGCGGCGAGCGCGGCGTCCGTCGGGGACGGGCCCATGTCGATGCCCTCGGCCTCGACGTTGAGCTCCCGGGCCAGCCCGAACAGCTCGACGAGGGTCTTGCCGGCGGACGCGACCGCGTCGCGCGGCAGCATCGCCTGCTTGGTCTCCACGTCCAGGATGAGGCGGTCGAAGTCGGTGCGCTGCTCGACTCGGGTCGCCTCGACCTTGTAGGTGACCTTCAGCACGGGCGAGTAGATGGAGTCGATCGGGATCCGGCCGATCTCCTGGCCCGGCTGCTTGTTCTGCGCGGCGGAGACGTAGCCGCGGCCGCGCTCGACCGTCAGCTCCATCTCCAGCTTGGCCTTGTTGTTCAGCGTGGCGATGTGGAGGTCCGGGTTGTGGACCTCGACGCCCGCCGGCGGCGCGATGTCGGCCGCGGTCACCTCGCCCGGGCCCTGCTTGCGCAGGTACATGACCACGGGCTCGTCGTGCTCGGAGGAGACGACGAGCTCCTTGAGGTTCAGGATGATGTCGGTGACATCCTCCTTGACCCCGGGCACGGTGGAGAACTCGTGCAGGACGCCCTCGATGCGGATGCTGGTGACGGCCGCACCGGGAATCGAGGAGAGCAGGGTACGACGCAGCGAGTTGCCGATCGTGTAGCCGAAGCCCGGCTCCAGCGGCTCGATGGTGAACCGCGACCGGTACTCGTCGACCTGCTCTTCGGTGAGAGTGGGACGCTGAGCGATGAGCATGGTGGTGCCTTCTTTCCGCGGTGCCCGCTATTTGACGACCGCGTTCTGGAGTGTTCCCCGTCCTGCCGGGATCCCACGCGGGGACCCCGGCCGGACGGCGTGAGCCGCTACTTGGAGTAGAGCTCGACGATCAGCTGCTCCTGGACGGGAGCTTCGATCTGCTGCCGGACGGGCAGCGAGTGCACGAGGATGCGCATCTTCTCGCCGTCGACCCCGAGCCACGCGGGAACCGGGCGCTCGCCGATCTCGGCCTTGGCGACTTGGAACGGCGTCGACTCCAGCGACTTGGGCTTGACGTCGATGATGTCGGCCTCGTTCACCAGCGCCGACGGGATGTTGACCTTCTTCCCGTTGACGCGGATGTGGCCGTGCCGGATGAGCTGGCGCGCCATGTCGCGGGACTTGGCGAAGCCGCCCCGGTAGACGACGTTGTCGAGCCGGCGCTCCAGGAGGGCGAGCAGGTTGTCACCCGTCTTGCCCTGCTGGCGGTTGGCCTCGACGTAGTAGTTGTGGAACTGCCGCTCCAGCACGCCGTAGATGCGACGCGCCTTCTGCTTCTCGCGGAGCTGCAGCAGGTACTCGGTCTCCTTCGGCCGACCGCGACCGTGCTCACCCGGCGGGTAGGGACGGATCTCGATCGGGCACTTCGGGCCCATGCACTTGCTGCCCTTGAGGAACAGCTTCATCTTCTCGCGGCGGCAGAGCTTGCAGTCCGCACCGGTGTAACGAGCCATTGTTCTAGATCTCCCCTGCCTCAGACCCGGCGACGCTTGGGCGGGCGGCAGCCGTTGTGCGGAACGGGCGTGACGTCCTGGATCGAGCCCACCTCGAGGCCGGTCGCCTGCAGCGACCGGATGGCGGTCTCGCGGCCCGAGCCCGGGCCCTTCACGAAGACGTCGACCTTGCGCATGCCGTGCTCCATCGCGCGCCGGGCGGCGGCCTCGGCGGCCTGCTGCGCGGCGAACGGGGTGGACTTGCGCGAGCCCTTGAACCCGACGTGGCCCGAGGAGGCCCAGGAGATCACGTTCCCGTTGGGGTCGGTGATCGAGACGATCGTGTTGTTGAACGTGCTCTTGATGTGGGCGTGCCCGTGAGCGACGTTCTTCTTCTCCTTGCGGCGCACCTTCTTGGCGCCGACACGGCTCTTAGGAGGCATGTGCTCTCTCTACTCTTGAGGTCATCGATCCGGAGGACCGACTCCGGACTACTTCTTGCCGGCCTTCTTCTTGCCGGCCACGGTCTTCTTCTTGCCCTTGCGGGTGCGCGCGTTGGTCTGCGTGCGCTGACCGTGGACCGGAAGCCCGCGGCGGTGCCGGATGCCCTGGTAGCACCCGATCTCGATCTTGCGGCGGATGTCCGCCTGGACCTCGCGGCGAAGGTCACCCTCGATCTTGTAGTTCGCCTCGATCCAGTCGCGGAGCTTGATCAGCTCGTCGTCGCCGAGCTGGTGCACCCGCATGTCGCCGCTGACGCCGGTACCCGCGAGGGTCTCCAGCGCCCGCGTCCGGCCGATGCCGAAGATGTAGGTGAGAGCGACCTCCAAGCGCTTTTCGCGCGGGAGGTCGACGCCGAGGAGGCGTGCCATGTGGGCAGTTCCCTTCATAGTGCGGAGGTATGGACGCACCGCGTCCGCACACACCCTGCCCGGGTGGCGGCCCCGGCCTCCGACGATCCGAGGGTGGTCCTCCACACGACGCTGCCGTACGACCCGATCAAGGGATTCGTACGGCCACGTGTGCGGAGGCTGCGATGCGCTTGTCTGGTTGGTGAGCGTCAGCCCTGACGCTGCTTGTGGCGCGGGTCGGAGCAGATGACCATGACCCGGCCGTGCCGGCGGATGACGCGGCACTTGTTGCAGATCTTCTTGACGCTCGGCTTGACCTTCACTGGGTCTCCTAGAGATAAGGGTCACCCCCGCGCCGCCACGCACGGGGAAGGCAACCCCAGTGGGATTACTTGTAGCGGTAGACGATCCGACCGCGCGTGAGGTCGTAGGGGCTCAGCTCCACAACGACGCGGTCGTCCGGCAGGATCCGGATGTAGTGCATCCGCATCTTGCCGCTGATGTGGGCGAGCACCTTGTGCCCGTTCTCGAGCTCCACCCGGAACATGGCGTTCGGGAGGGACTCGATGACGGTGCCCTCGATCTCGATGGCCCCTTCTTTCTTGGGCATGTCCTCCGCGCTTCGCTGATCGGCTCATTGGACGCGGCCCGGCTCTCCGGAGGAGAATCGACCGCAACCCACCACGACGCGGCTGCGTCGGAAACGGGGAATCAGGCGGTCGGCGACGGACCGACACGGGAGTCTACGTCAACCGGACGCGCAATGCGAAATCGGTGGACGCCACGGGTCCGGAGACTGCTCCCGACACAAGCATACATCGCCTGCGCGTTGTACCTTTCCAGGAGTAGAGACGTCAGAGGAGGGTCAGCATGCCGAGCTATGACTTCGCGCTGATCCTCAGCCGTCCCCTCTACGAGGACGAGCTCGACCCGCTGTTCGACCGCACCCACGGCGCGGTCACCGTGTCGATCGTCAGCGAGCCCCAGCACGCCGACCGCCCCGGGAACGCGTCCTGCTCATGGACAGGGCCCACGCTCGCCGCCGCGATCATGGACGTGGTGGGGCACGTCGAGGAGAGCGCGCCCGGTCTGCACGTCCTGCAGGTCGAGGCCGACCCGCTGCTGACCATCCGCGACATCGCCGAACGGGTCGGCCGCTCACTCGACTCCGTCCGGCACGCGATCACCGGCGCGCGCGGCGCGACCGGCTTCCCGTCCTCGGAGATGTCCACCGCCGGTCACCGGCTGTGGCGCTGGTCGAAGGTGGCCGCCTTCTACGGGCTGGACGACCCGCAGCTCGTCGAGGCGAAGCCGACCGTCCAGGCGATCAACGGCTGGCTCGCCCTCCGCGACGTCGTCCCCGACGTCGCCCCGGCCCCCGAAGAGGTCACCTCGGCCCTCTCCCTGGTCATCCCGCACGTCGCCTGAGCGGCGCTGAGGCGGTCACCAGCCGGACGGGCACCAGGTCGGGTTCGGTTCCACGTTCGCGAACCAGACGGACGGGATGACGCGGCCGTCCGAGAGGCGGTGCGTGTCCGGGCCGAGCGTGGGATCGAGACCCGCGCGCCACAGCGAGTGGACGCTCGCCAGGTTCTCCGGCTCGGCCCCCGCGCACACCTCACCGAAGTGCAGGTGCCGGTGCGCCAGCGCGAGGCCCGCGGTGAACAGCTCGGCGCCGAGCCCGCGGCCGCGGTAGGCGGGGGCGAGGTGGCCGCCCATCTTGCCGGTGGCGGCGATGCGGCGCAGGTCCGACCAGGTCGCGGTGCGGAACACCAGCCCGGGGGTACGGATCACGTGCCGGCCGCCGGCGCAGCCACGGACGGCTCCGGACGCGCGCTGCCGCATCTCCATGCGCTTCCCTCCGCCGAGTCCGCCATGATCCGCCGCCGAGCAAGGTAGCGGGCGGGGGGTGAGGCACGGAAGAGGCCCGCATGTCGTTATCCACGCAGTGGAGTCGACAGCCGGGCGGGCGAACGCGAAGATCGTCGGGGGGACGCGGCCGGGGTGGCCGGC
>NZ_SMJW01000346.1 GCF_004348335.1 Actinomadura bangladeshensis
GGCGTGGGGTTGATGGTGCGGTCGGGGGCGGGCTCCAGGTGGCGCTCGATCTGGGCGGAGGTGAGGCCGAGGCCGCCGAGGCGCAGGTCGTCCCAGCCCTGGAGGCGGTGGGTGGCGCGGCTGAAGTAGAGGACGGACAGTTCGATCGGGGTGGGCTGCTCGTGTTCGAGGCCGCGGAGGCCGGCGCCGCCGGTGGAGCCCTGGACGAAGAGGCGGGTGCCGGTGGGGAGGAGCTTGGTGGAGCGGGCGTGGGTGTGGCCGGCGAGGACGAGGGGCGCCACGCCGGAGAACGCCTCGCCCTCGGTGGGGTCGTGGGTGACGACGATGTCGGGGGTGGTGCCGGAGGCGCGGAGTCCGGCGGCGTGGCGGAGGCCCTCGGCGCGGAGCTGGTCGGCGCCCACGAAGTCGTCGCGGGTGCTCTTGTCGGGGGTGTAGCGGGGGTCGCCGAGGCCGTAGATGCGCAGGCCCGCGACCTCGCGGGTGGTGCCGTCCAGGACGATGGCGTTCTTCTGGCGGGCGACCGCCTTCTGGGTCCCCATGGAGTCGTGGTTGCCGCGCACGTAGACGTAGGGGACCTTCAGGTCGGAGATGGAGTCGGCGAACTTGTCCTCTGCCTTGCTGCCGTGGTCCATGAGGTCGCCGCTGTCGATGATGAGGTCGACCTTGAACTGGGTGGAGACGGACTTGATGACGTTCCAGGCGGCGGGGTTGAGGTGGATGTCGGAGACGTCCAGGACGCGGATGGTGGACGGGTCCGGCTCGTAGGTCGGGAGGGTGGAGGTGGTGGTGTAGAGCTCGGAGACGTTGCCGACGAGGCGGGCGAGCTGGGCGCGGTAGGCGGAGAAGCGCTCGACGATGCTCTGGGCGTCGCCGACGATCTGGGGGGCGTTGGCGAGCAGGCCGGTGTAGCGGGGTTCGGCGATGGACTGGGGGTTGAACGTCGACCAGGTCAGCAGGGCGAGTGCGGTCAGGCCGGCGGTCGTGGAGCCGAGGCCGAGGAGGGCGCGGCGCCAGGAGCGGAACAGGACGAGGGAGGCGACGAAGCTCGCCGCCAGGGCGATCAGGACGGCGCGGACCAGCAGCTCGATGAGCCCGTGCCGGATCTGGCCGGCGATCCGGTCGGTGAGGCGGTCGAGTTCGGTGTCGTCCTCGATCAGCTTCTTGGCCTGCTCGGGGCGCAGGTCGGTGAGGCGGGCCTCCAGCGAGACGGGTCCGTCGTGGGTGTCGAGCCGGAGGGAGCCGAGGGGCGGCAGCCTGAGGGTCGTCCCGCCGTGCAGGGACGGCTGGAGGGTGAGCTGGACGTCGGTGGGGCCGACCGGGGTGACGTAGCGCCCGCCGGCGATGAGTCCGAGGTAGCCGGCGCCCAGGCCGATGACGGCGACGAGGGCGAGCCGCGTCCACCGGCTGGTGAGGAAGGGTGCGGCGCGGCGGACGGCGGGGGAGCCGAGACGGCGGGCGCGGTCGGCGGTGGTGGCGCCGAGGGCGCGGAGCGGTGCGAGGGCCTTGGTCAACGGGGCGCGGACCTTGGGCACGTGTTCCCCTTCTATCGAGCAGAATCGACCGTGTGATGGAGTTGTCGCGCGATGAGTTCGAGGACCTTGTGGGCGAGGCCCTCGACACCATCCCACCCGAGCTGACCGCCCATATGCGCAACGTCGTCATCGTCGTCGAGGACGACGCGCCCGAGCGCGGCCTGCTCGGCCTGTACCAGGGGGTACCCCTCACTGAGCGGGGCGACTGGTACGCGGGCGTCCTGCCCGATCACATTTCGATCTACCGCCACGAGATCCTCCGCATATGCGACACCAGGGAGGACGTGGTGGAAGAAGTCCGGATAACGGTGGTCCATGAGATCGCGCACCACTTCGGGATCGATGACGGGAAGTTGCACGAACTCGGATACTGACGCAAGGAATTGCGCACTGTAGGTCACGCGACTGCCACGCAGCGTGAGTTAATAGGGGAGGGCGCCCGGTACCGGGCGGGCTGAACTGGAGCGTGCGTGGCGGGAAGGCAGACCGGCCGGCATCGTCGTCCGCCGGAGGAGCAGGCGACCTACCGCGAGGTGTTCGCGGTCGGGGAGTTTCGTTCTCTTTGGCTGGCACAGGCATTGTCGTACATCGGGGACCAGTTGGCGCAGGTCGCGCTGGCGGTGCTGGTCTACGACCATACGCGGTCGACGCTGCTGACGGCGCTGGTCTACGCGCTGACCTACCTGCCGCCGATCCTCGGCGGGCCGGTGCTGTCCGGGCTGGCCGACCTGTTCCCGCGCCGCACCGTCATGATCGTGTGCGATGTGCTGCGGGGCGGGCTGGTGGCCGCCATGGCGCTGGTGGCGATGCCGGTCGGGGTGCTCTCGGGGCTGGTGTTCCTCGTGGTGCTGCTGGGCACGCCGTTCTCCGCCGCGCGCGCCGCCGTCATGCCGGACGTCCTGGAGGGTGACAGGTATGTGGCGGGTTCGGCGATCGCCAACATCACCCACCAGGTCACCCAGGTGCTCGGCTTCCTCGCGGGTGGCGCGATCGTCGCGGTCGTCGGGACCTACGAGGCCCTGGCCCTGGACGCGCTGACGTTCGGCGCGTCCGCTGTCCTGCTGATCGGCGGGCTGCGGCGGCGGCCGGCGCCGCGCCGGCGGGAGCGCCAGTCACTGGGCCTGCTGCGCGGGACGCGGGACGGAGCCCGGCTGGTGTTCGGCGACCCGGTGCTGCGGTCGCTGGTGCTGTTCGCCTGGCTGTGCGCGTTCTACGTGATCCCCGAGGGGCTGGCCGTCCCGTACGCGGCGACGTTCGGCGGCGGTGCGGTGACCGCGGGGCTGCTGCTGGCGGCGATGCCGACCGGGATGGTGGTGGGCTCGCTGCTGTTCAGCCGGTTCGTCCGCCCCGCGAACCGGCTGCACGCGATGGGGTGGATGTCGATGCTCGCCTGCCTGCCGCTGGTGGGCGCGGGCGTCCACCCGCCGCTGTGGTGGGTGGTCGCGCTGTGGGCGCTGTCGGGCGTCGGCAGCGCCTACCAGCTGGTGGCGAACACCGCGTTCGTGGCGGCGGTGCCGGCGTCCGGGCGCGGGCAGGCGTTCGGGCTCGCCCAGTCCGGCATCCTGGCCGGCCAGGGCGTCGGCATCCTGGTCGGCGGCGCGGCGGCGCAGGTGCTCGGGCCGGAGACGGTGGTGGCGCTCGCGGGCGTCGCCGGCCTGTCGGCCGCCGCGATGCTGACGCTGGGCTGGAACCGGGTCCGCGGCGGGGTGATCGCCGGGACGCGCGCGGCCCCGCTCGCCGCGACCCCGCCGCCCGGCCGGAGCGAGGACGAGATGTCCGGTGTCAGCCGTCCGGCCTAGGCGCTGGTGCGGTTCTTGTTGACCCCGTCCTTCGTCTTCTGGATGACCTCCTGGACCTTCGGCGAGTCGCTCGCCTTCTGGAACATGTCCTCGGCGATCGATGTCGGCCGGCCCTCCTCCGGGATGAGGATCCAGGCGAGGATGTAGATCGGGACGCCGGGGCCGAACACCGCGAGGACGGCGAAGCCCAGCCGCACGATGTTGACGTCGATGTCGAGGAACCGGGCGACGCCCGCGCTGACCCCGGAGACCATCCGGCCGTCGCGGGCGCGGCGCAGCTGCTTGGTGGTGCTCTTCTCCATGTCCATGCCTCGATCATGCCCAGTTCGGTGGAGATCGGACATCAGGATTCGCCCTGATTTGCCCCTGAGCGCCTCCCCTGCGGTTCAGGGTGCCGGCCCCGACGTACCCTCGTGGGCGGACGGCCCCGCAACGAAGGAGACCCGCATGGACGTGCTGCGCGTGGACGACCGGCTCGCGGACGAGGAGCGGATGGTCCGCGACACCGTGCGCGCGTTCACGGCGGAGAAGGTCATGCCGCACCTGGCCGGCTGGTTCGAGGACGGGACGTTCCCCGCCCGCGAACTGGCCCCCGAGCTGGGCAAGCTCGGCCTGCTCGGCATGCATCTGCAGGGCTACGGCTGCGCCGGGACGAGCGCCGTCGCCTACGGAGTGGCGTGCCGCGAGCTGGAGGCGGCCGATTCGGGGCTGCGCAGCTTCGTGTCCGTCCAGGGGTCCCTGGCGATGGCGGCGATCCGCAAGTTCGGCTCGGAGGAGCAGAAGAGCGAGTGGCTGCCGCGGATGGCCGCCGGGGAGGCGATCGGCTGCTTCGGGCTGACCGAGCCCGACCGCGGCTCCGACCCCGGCGACATGCGCACCCGGGCGCGCCGCGACGGCACGGACTGGGTGCTGAACGGCGCCAAGATGTGGATCACGAACGGGTCGATCGCCGATATCGCGGTCGTCTGGGCGCAGACGGACGACGGCATCCGCGGGTTCCTCGTCCCGGCGGGCACCCCCGGGTTCACGGCGAGCGACATCCACCGGAAGCTGTCGCTGCGCGCGTCCGTCACCTCCGAGCTGGTCCTGCAGGACGTGCGCCTGCCCGCCGACGCGGTGCTGCCCGGCGTGCAGGGCCTGAAGGGGCCGCTCGGCTGCCTGTCGGAGGCCCGCTACGGCATCCTGTGGGGCGCCGTCGGCGCCGGGCGGTCCTGCTACGAGGCGGCCGTCGACTACGCCACGACCCGCGAGCAGTTCGGCAAGCCGATCGGGTCGTTCCAGCTCACGCAGGAGAAGCTCGCCTGGATGGAGGTCGCGCTCGGCCAGGCCGGCCTCGTCGCCCTGCACATCGGCCGCCTCAAGGACGAGGGCGCCGTGACGCCGCAGCAGGTGTCGTTCGGCAAGCTCGCGAACGTCCGCGCGGCGCTGGACGTCGCCCGCGAGGCCCGCACGATCCTCGGCGCGAACGGGATCACGCTCGAGTACCCGGTGATCAGGCACATGAACAACCTGGAGAGCGTCCTCACCTACGAGGGCACGCAGGAAGTGCACCTGCTCACACTCGGGAAGGCCGTCACCGGGCTGGACGCGTTCCGTTAAGGAGGGCTTGAACCCTCCGCGTAGGGTTATTGACTGGACGTCCTGCAGTGACCTGGGCAGACTCGCCCGGGTCAAGCGATCTACAGAGGGAGCGGCATGAGAGTCGGCATCGTCGGGGCCACCGGACAGGTCGGGGCCAAGATGCTCGAAATCCTGGCCGAGCGCGGATTCCCGGTCGACGAGCTGCGGCTGTTCGCCTCGGCGCGGTCGGCGGGGCGCAGGCTCCCGTGGGACGGCACCGAGATCACCGTCGAGGACGCGGAGACCGCCGACTACACCGGCCTCGACATCGTGCTGTTCTCCGCGGGCAAGACCACGTCGAAGGCGCTGGCGCCGAAGGTCGCCGCCGCGGGCGCGGTCGTGATCGACAACTCCTCCGGCTGGCGGATGGACCCGGACGTCCCGCTGGTCGTCGCCGAGGTCAACCCGCATGCCGCGCGGAACCGCCCCAAGGGCATCATCGCGAACCCGAACTGCACCACGATGGCGGCGATGCCGGTGCTGCGGCCGCTGCACGCCGAGGCGGGGCTGGCCGCGCTGGTCGTGTCCACCTACCAGGCGGTGTCGGGCAGCGGGCTCGCGGGCGTCGCCGAGCTGCACGACCAGGTGTCCAAGACGGTGCAGGGCGCCGACAGGCTCACCCACTCGGGCTCCGGCGTGGACTTCCCGGAGCCGTCGGTCTACGTGCGCCCGATCGCGTTCAACGTCCTGCCGATGGCGGGTTCGATCGTGGACGACGGCCTCGCCGAGACCGACGAGGAGCAGAAGCTCCGCAACGAGAGCCGCAAGATCCTGGAGATCCCGGACCTGAAGGTGTCGGGCACCTGCGTGCGCGTCCCGGTGTTCACCGGCCACTCGCTGCAGGTCAACGCCCGGTTCGAGCGGCCGATCAGCCCGGAGCGCGCGAGCGAGCTGCTCGCGGGCGCGCCCGGCGTCGTGCTGTCGGACGTCCCGACGCCGCTGCAGGCCGCCGGCCAGGACCCGACCTACGTGGGCCGCATCCGCCGCGACGAGACCGTGGACAACGGCCTCGCCCTGTTCTGCGCGGGCGACAACCTGCGCAAGGGCGCGGCCCTGAACACGGTGCAGATCGCGGAGCTCGTCGCCGCCGAGTAAGGACCTAGCGGGCGGGCCCTCCTCGGACCTCCAGCGTTTCGAGGAGGGCCGCCGTGCTCCGCGCGATCTCCTCCACGGCGCGCTCGAACGCCTCCGCGTTGTGGGCTGCGGGCGCCCGGAACCCGGAGATCTTCCGGACGTATTGAAGCGCCGCCGCCCGCACGTCCTCGTCGGTGACGTCCTCGGCGTACGGCGGGCGGAGCGTCTTGATGCTGCGGCACATGCCCCCAGTCTTACTCACGCCTCGGACATTGATGGGCCCCCGGGCGTTCCTGCCTGGGAACTTTCAGCAGGAACGCCCGGGGGTCCGGCGGGGGGCGGGGACCCCGGTGGCGGTCGCACGGTCCGGGCCGAGATTCGTTCCGTACGTCCGCCGGTGTTCAGCCCTGGGGGTGGGGGACGGGCTGTTCAGCAGTGCACCGCGACGGCCGGTGGGGTGTCAACGAATCCATCCGCCACTGGATTTTCAATTGTGTGAACGGCGTCGTGGGAAACACTGAAACCGGCCGCCGACCTGCGGTCATGTCGTGATCTTGAGGTCGTCCAGGCCCGCTTCGACAAGGCTGCCGGAGCCCGCGTCGGCGGCCTCCACCACGATGCGGACGCTCTGCCCGGCGTAGCCGGAGACGTCCGCGGTCTGCGTCTGCCAGGTCCCGGCGCGGGTCGCCGCCGCGCCCGCCTGGTTCAGCACGGTCGTGGACCCGTTCGGCCCCACGACCCGCACCCGCAGGTAGTCGTCGGACGAGCTGTTGTTCAGGTGCGCGAGGAACCAGGAGAACGACAGGGTCTTCGACCCGGCCGGGAGCGCGATCGCCGGCGACTGGATGCTGCTGGTGCCGCCGTCCAGGTCGTAGGTTCCGGCGTCGGTTCCGGCCGCGGCGCCGGTCACGAGGGCGGCGCTGCCGCCGGCCGCGGCGAGTTGCAGGTCGGTGCCCGACCAGCTCGTCGGCTGCGGGGT
>NZ_SMJW01000347.1 GCF_004348335.1 Actinomadura bangladeshensis
GCCCGACACCGGCCTGCTCCTCGGCAGGATCGCGGTCGGCGTCGTCTTCGTCGCGCACGGCTGGCAGAAGCTCACCGACGAGGGCCACGCGGCCGTCGCGCAGTCCTTCGAGCACCTCGGCATCCCGCTGCCGGGGCTCGCCGCCGTCTACGGCACGTGGGTCGAGCTGCTCGGCGGCATCGCGCTCATCGCCGGGGTCCTGGTGCCGCTCGCCGGCGTGCTCATCGCCCTCGACATGGCCGGAGCCTTCTGGTACGTCCACATGGGCAAGGGCCTGTTCAGCCAGGAGGGCGGCTACGAGTACGTGCTCGTCCTCGGCACCGTCTGCCTGCTGTTCGCCTTCACGGGCGCCGGGCGCTTCTCCGTGGACTCCGTCCTGTGGGGGCGCCGCCGCGAACCCCGGCCCGACCGGCGGTCCGTGCCCGCCTGACCGGCGCGGGCCCGGCCCGGCAATGTGATCTGGACAACTCTTGGGAGCGCGGCCGGGGTGCCGTGACGGCGGTGTCAGCGCCGGTCACCTGGCGGGAAAGGAATATGGCCCGCTCCAAACCCCCGGCCGCGTCCTCCCGACCGCCTGACACCCGCCTTTTCAGCCCCCCGCTCCTTAGCGTCGAAGTGACAAGATGTTCCTGATGACCGTTTTTGGGCATGAGTGATCGCTGAGGGGTTCCTGGAGAGGCGGGTCGCAGGTGTCGCGCGGTAGTGAGTTCGTTGTGGTGGCCAATCGGCTTCCGGTCGACCGGATCGTCGGAGCGGACGGGGTGCCGCGCTGGCGGCGCAGCCCCGGCGGCCTGGTGAGCGCCATCGCCCCGGTGATGCGCCGGCGGCAGGGCACCTGGATCGGCTGGACCGGCGCGCCGGACGAGGAGATCGAGCCGTTCGAGGAGGACGGCATGTCCCTCCACCCGATCACCCAGTCCGCGCAGGAGGTCGAGCTCTACTACGAGGGCTTCTCGAACGCGACGCTATGGCCGCTCTACCACGACGTCGTCGCGCCGCCGGTGTACGACCGCGCGATGTGGGACGCCTACGTCCGCGTGAACAGGCGGTTCGCGGAGGCGGCGGCGAAGGTCGCGGCGAAGCACGCGATCGTCTGGGTGCAGGACTACCAGCTCCAGCTCGTCCCGTCGATGCTGCGCGAGCTGCGGCCCGACCTGCGCATCGGCTTCTTCCTGCACATCCCGTTCCCGCCGGTCGAGCTGTTCTGGCAGCTGCCGTGGCGGCGCCGGATCCTGGAGGGCCTGCTCGGCGCGGACCTGGTCGGCTTCCAGCTGCCCGGCGCGGCGGCCAACTTCGTGCGGCTGTGCCGGCGGCTGCTGGACGCCCGCTACGTCAAGCAGGACGTCTTCTGGGACGACCGCGTCGTCCGGGCCCGCGCGTTCCCCATCTCCGTGGACGTCGGCGAGCTGAACGACCTGGTCGGCCGGCAGGACGTCCAGGAGCGGGCGCAGGAGATCCGGGCCGACCTCGGCGACGCCACGGTCCTGCTCGGCGTCGATCGGCTCGACTACACCAAGGGCATCACGCAGCGGCTGCAGGCGTTCGGGGAGCTGTTCGAGGACGGCCACCTCAAGCCGGGGCAGGCGGTGTTCGTGCAGATCGCCACGCCGAGCCGGGAGCGGGTCGAGCAGTACCAGCTGCTGCGCGAGGAGATCGAGCAGCTGGTCGGCCGGATCAACGGCGAGCACGGCGAGATCGGGTTTCCGGTCATCCACTATCTGCACAGTTCGTATGACCGCCCCGAGCTGACCGCCCTCTACCTGGCCGCGGACGTGATGGTGGTGACCCCGCTGCGGGACGGCATGAACCTGGTCGCCAAGGAGTACGTGGCATGCCGCAAGGACCTGCGCGGCACGCTGGTGCTGAGCGAGTTCACCGGCGCCGCCGCCGAGTTGAAGCGCGGCGGGTTCATGGTGAACCCCTACGACATCGACGGGCTCAAGGGCACGCTGCTGGCGGCGCTGGACGCCGAGCCCGCCGACCAGGCGCGGCGGATGCGCTCGATGCGCCGCCGCGTGATCGAGAACGACGTGGACCGCTGGGCCCAGGCGTTCCTCAGCGAGCTGGAGAATCCGGAGCGGTCCCGGCCCGCGGAGCGTGCTCCGGTGCCGCCGGAGGGCTGATCCGCAGGTCGAAGGCCGCCCAGACGGCCTTCCCGCCGGTGGCGAGCCGCGCCCAGCCCCACGCGTCGCTGATCGCGCCGACGACGACGAGGCCGCGGCCGCCCTCGACGAAGCGGTCGGGGTCGGCCGGGACGGGTTCGGGCGCGCGTCCCGACGGGTCGGTCACCGTGACGACGAGGCGCCGCGGGTGCCCGACCAGCACGAGCTGGATGGGGCACAGCGGCAGCGGCTGAGGCAGCCCCTCCAGGCCGTGCCGCAGCGCGTTCGTCACCAGTTCCGACACCGCCACGACCACGTCGCCGGCGTCGCCGGCCGCGCCCCATCCGTCCAGTGTGGCCTGGGTGAACTCGCGCGCCGCCCGGGGCGCGGTGATCTCCGCCGGGAGCACCCGGCGCGCGGTGCGCGGGGTGCCGCCGTGCGGGGCGGGCCAGAGCCCGGCGAGGCCGGGCACGGCGGCCGGGGCGCTCGGGTGCGGATTCGCCGGCGCGTTCGGCGCCGGCGGCATCGGCGCCGCATCCGGCCAGGGCGCGTGCACCGCGGCGGCGTGCCGCGTCCGGCGGCCCCCCATGGCGGCGGGGGCTGCGACGTCGTCTGCCTGGTCAACGGTCATGGTCAAACCTCAGAGGCGTGCGGAGTGGTCACCGGTGAGCGTTCGCTATCTTGCTCCCCAAGCCGTGCAGATGCAAGACCGTCTGCATGAACGAATGCAAGAACGAATGCACGTGCATCTCGTACCATTGTGTGGGGTGGGGCGAGATCGCGGTCTCCCTGCGGGGAGACCATGACGCCTAGAGGGGGCAGACATGGACGGCCACCACATGTCGGACGTCCGGCGCAGCGGGCTCGTCTGGCAGAAGAGCCGGCGGAGCAACCCGTCCGGGAACTGCGTCGAGATGGCCGAACTCCCCAGCGGGGAGATCGCCGTGCGCAACTCCCGGGACCCCGAGGGAGCGATCCTCGTCTACACGCGCGAGGAGGTGGAGGCCTTCGTGGGCGGAGCCAAGGACGGTGACTTCGACCACATGCTCGTCTGACGGCAGAAAACCGAACGGCATTCCATTCGGCGGTCCGGCCCGGTAGGTTGCGGCCATGCACCTGGGGCAGATCGCAGCTCAGACGCCCGACAAGCCCGCCGTGATCATGGCGGGCTCCGGGCGGGTCGTCACCTTCCGGGAACTGAACGAGGAGTCCAACCGGCTCGCGCAGCTGCTCCGTGCGGAGGGGCTGCGCCCGGGGGACCACATCGCGTTCATGCTGGAGAACCATCCGCTCTACCTGGCCATCGCCTGGGCCGCCCAGCGGTCCGGGCTCTACTACACCGCCATCAGCTCGCGGCTCCAGCCCGAAGAGCTCGCCTACATCGTGGCCAACTGCGAGGCCAAGGTCTTCATCGCGAGCACGTCGGCGGAGGCGGCCGCGAAGTCCGCGCCGGACGTGCCGCTGCGCCTCATGCTGGGCGGCACGGCCCCCGGCTACGAGTCCTACGAGGAGCGCGTCGCCCGCTACCCGGCCACCCCGATCGAGGACGAGTGCGAGGGCATGGACATGCTCTACTCGTCCGGGACGACGGGCCGCCCCAAGGGCGTGAAGCCGCCGCTGTCCAAGGCGCCCATGGGCGAGGCCGGGCCGCTCTACATGCTCATCTCGACCCTGTTCGCGGCCGACGCCGACTCGGTGTACCTGTCGCCCGCGCCGCTCTACCACGCGGCGCCGCTGCGGTACTCGCTCATCTTCCACCGGCTCGGCGCGACCGTCGTGGTGATGGAGAGGTTCGACCCCGAGCAGGCCCTCGCCACCATCGAGAAGTACCGCGTCACGCACAGCCAGTGGGTCCCGACCATGTTCATCCGGATGCTGAAGCTCCCGGACGAGACCCGCGCCCGCTACGACGTGTCGTCGCTGGCCTGCGCCGTGCACGCCGCCGCGCCCTGCCCCGTCCCGGTCAAGGAGCGGATGATCGACTGGTGGGGCCCGATCCTGCACGAGTACTACGCCGGCACCGAGGGCAACTGCTTCGTCTACACCGACTCCGCGGACTGGCTCACCCACAAGGGCACCGTCGGACGGCCCATCCTGGGCGAGGTCCACGTCTGCGACGAGGACGGCAACGAGCTCCCCGCCGGGGAGCCCGGAACGCTCTACTTCGGCAACGGCCCGCAGTTCGAGTACCACGCGGACGAGGAGAAGACGGCCGCCTCACGCGACCCGCAGGGCCGCGGCTGGACCACCCTCGGCGACGTCGGCTATGTCGACGAGGACGGCTTCCTCTACCTCACCGACCGCCGCGCCTACATGATCATCAGCGGCGGGGTGAACATCTACCCGCAGGAGGCGGAGAACGTCCTCGCGGTGCATCCGAAGGTGGCCGACGTCGCGGTCTTCGGCGTCCCGGACGCCGAGATGGGGGAGGCGGTCAAGGCCGTCGTCCAGCCTCTGTCCATGGACGCCGCCGGCCCGGACCTGGAGGCCGAGCTGATCGCGTACTGCCGCGACCATCTCGCGCACTACAAGTGCCCGCGGTCGATCGACTTCCGTCCCGAGCTGCCCCGGCACCCGACCGGGAAGCTCTACAAGCGGCTGCTGAAGGACGAGTACTGGTCGCAGAAGCCCTCCGCGACGGCCTGAGCGGCCCGTGAACGGCGAAACCCCGGCCGATCCTACTCGGGGACCGGCCGGGGCTGAACGCGCCGGAGACGTCCTGTGCGGGCCCTGCCCGCCCGGTCGCGCCAGTCGCGGTGCCGGGCGGGGGCGAGGGCTCAGTGCACCGGCATCGGGGCGTCGACCGCCGGCGTCTCCGGCTTCTTGCGCGGCAGCAGCAGCGCGGGCAGGAACGCCAGGGCGATCAGCGCGACCGCGTACCAGTAGGTGTGCTGGAAGGCGTCCGCCATCGGCCCGGCGATCTTCTCCATGATCGCCGGCGGCACCTTCTCGGAGCTGCCGATCTCGCCGCCGGCCCCGCCGCCGAGCTTGGCGGTGAGCTGGTTCGCCAGCAGCACCGACATCAGCGCGGTGCCGATGGACGCCGACACCTGCTGGATGATGTTCAGCATCGTGCTGGCCCGCGGCACCTCGTCGTGCGCCAGGGTCTGGATGGCCGCGGCCATCGTCGGCATCATCGTCAGGCCCATGCCGAGCCCCATCACGAACAGCACCGTGCCGAGCGTCCAGTAGGACGTGTCGCCCTGCAGCACCGCCGCGAAGGCGGCCACCGACAGCACCACCACGACCAGGCCGCCGAGGACGACCCGTCCGGGCCCGATCCGGTCGGTGAGCTTGCCGCCGATCGGCATCGTGACCATCGCGCCGAGCCCCTGCGGGGCCAGCAGCAGGCCGGACGCCATCGCGCCCTCACCGCGGACCACCTGGTAGTACAGCGGCAGCAGCAGCATCGCGCCCATGAACGCGGTCACGAACATCACCATCGTGCCGGACGCCGCCGCCACGGACCGGCGCTTCAGCAGCCGCAGGTCGATCAGCGGGCTGCGGGCGAGCAGCGCCCGGATCACGAACCCGACCATCAGCACGGCGCCGACGACCGTGAACACCAGCGGCTCGGTCTTCAGGAAGTCGCGCGACTCGGCGCCCTTCGCGACACCGTAGATCAGGGACGCGAGACCGGGCGACAGCAGGAGCAGGCCGAGCAGGTCGAGCCGCTCCGCCGGCTTCGGCTCGTCCTTCTTGAGGATCTTCGCCGCCAGGAACAGCGAGACGATGCCGATCGGCAGGTTGATGAAGAAGATCCAGCGCCACGACACGTCGTCGACGAGGTACCCGCCGATGATGGGGCCGAGGATGGGGCCGAGCAGCATCGGCACGCCGACGATGCTCATCACCTGGCCGACCCGCTGCGGCCCGGCCGCCTGGGTCATGATCGTCATACCGGCCGGCATGATCATGCCGCCGCCGAGGCCCTGCAGCACCCGGAAGAGGATCAGCGACTCGGCCGACCACGCCAGGCCGGCGAGCGTCGAACCGAGCACGAACAGCAGGATCGACACCATGTACAGGCGCTTGGTGCCGAACCTCGCACACGCCCAGCCGGTGACCGGGATCACCGTGGCCAGCGCCAGCGTGTAGCCGGTCGCCACCCACTGGATCGTCGCCAGCGACGTGCTGAACTCCTTGGCCAGGTCGTTGATGGCCACGTTGACGACGGTCACGTCCAGGATGGACATGATCGCGCCGAGGACGACGACCCCGGCCACGGCCAGCACGCCGCGGTCGAGACCGCCGCCGGCGTCGGGTTGCTTCAGTGGGCCATCCGCCGTCGCTTGAGACGCGGGAGCGGTCAACTCTCTTCCAATCGTCAGGGCCCGCACGCGGGCACGCAGGACCGTGGGCACGTTTTCAGGGGGTAGGTCGCAAAAATACTGCAGCGACTGACACTTTCGCGAACCGTTAAACTTCGCGCGCTCCGGGAGTATTCCAGCGGGGTCCGACAGATCCCCCCAGCTCTCCGGCCTCCACCCTGCGACCTCGACCACAGTCGAGGTCAACGAGATGTGACACACACGACACCGCACTCCTCCCTTCGCGCTCGCCCTATGGACCCCCGGCCGCGCCGAGAACTCATCGCCCGGGACCGGACGACCAACCGCGCCCCCGCCCCCGGCCCGCTCCTCAAGCGCCGCACCTGCACCGATGCGCGGAAACTAGGTCTTCCGCCGGCGGATGGCACCGGGGTGTTCGACCGGGTGTCCTGGCGTCGGCGAAGGCGCGGCATGGTGCCGGAACCGCCATCGGGCGCTGAGTGCAGGCCGTGGAGCCGCCGATCAGACTGCGGCGGACTCCTCGGTGGGTGCGGTGTCGCGGTGTCGCGGCTGTGGGGTAGGGCGGCCGGGCAGGAGCAGGCAGAGGG
>NZ_SMJW01000348.1 GCF_004348335.1 Actinomadura bangladeshensis
CGCCCACCCCGGCCCTCGCGCCTGCCGCAGGCCGTGTGGTCTGTGGGGATTGTGGTGGGGTGGCGGTCGGGGCGGACGGGTTTTGTGGGCGGTGCGGGTTGCGGCAGACCGGTGGGCCGGGGGGTGGCGAAGTCGATCTTGGGGACGTCGGCGCCGCGGTCAGTGATCGCGGGCTGCGGCGGAAGCGGAACGAGGACGCGGTCGCGATCGCGGAGCTGTCCCGAGGGGCCTGCGCGGTGGTGTGCGACGGGGTCGCCACGGCGCCGGGGTCGCAGGAGGGGGCGCGGCGGGCCGCCGACGCGGCGCTGGCCGTGCTCACCGGGCGGGTGTCCGTCGGCATGGATCCGCGGGCGGCGACGCGGGCGGCGGTGGAGCGCGCGGCCGAGGTCGTCGCCGGGCTCGCCCGCGGGCCGGACGCCTCGCCCGCGTGCACGTTCGCGTCGGCCATCGTGGACCCGGCCGGTGTGACGGTCGGGTGGGTCGGCGACAGCCGGGCGTACTGGCTGTCCGAGGCGGGCTCGCGCCTGCTGACCAGGGACGATTCCTGGGCCGCGGCGATGGTCGAGCAGGGGGCGATGGCCGCCGAGGACGCGTGGGCCGACCCGCGGGCGCACATGATCACGGCGTGGCTGGGCGCGGACGCCGGGCCCGTCGAGCCGCATGTGGCGGCGTTCCGCCCGGCGGTCCCGGGGCTCGTCGTGCTGTGCAGCGACGGGCTGTGGAACGACCTGCCGGAGGCGGCGGACCTCGCGGCGGTGGCGCTGGGCGGCGCGGGCGGCCCGATCGGCGCGGCGCGGCGGCTGCTGCGGGCGGCGCTGGAGGCGGGCGGCCGCGACAATGTCACGGCGGCGGTGATCCCCTGCCCGCCGCCGGTTGGGGAGCGGAGCAGATGAGCGGGTTTCCGGAGTTCACCGTCCGCGTCGACCAGAACGCCTACCTTCCGGCGGGCGGGCGGGAGATGCACGCGATCGTCACCGTGGCGGCGCGCTCCGACGGCGGCGGCGGCGCTCCGGCGGCGGAGATCATCCTCATCGACACGTCCGGCTCGATGTCGTACCGGGGGAAGATGGCCGCGGCGAAGCGGGCCGCGCGGGCGGCGGTGAACGTGCTGCGCGACGGCGTCCACTTCGCGGTCGTCGCGGGCGCGAACCGGCCGCGGATGATCTACCCGCAGGGGGAGCGGCTCGTCGCGGCGGACGAGGCGTCCCGGCGCGGCGCGGTGAGCGCCATCGGACGGCTGGAGGCCGCCGGCGGGACGGCGATCGGGTCGTGGCTGCGGCTCGCCGAACGCCTGTTCACCGGGTACGACGACGCCGTCAGGCACGCCATCCTGCTGACCGACGGCAAGAACCAGCACGAGCCGGCCGAGGAACTGGACGCGGCGCTGCGGGCGTGCGAGGGCCGGTTCCTGTGCGACGCGCGCGGCGTCGGCACCGACTGGGACGTCGCCGAGCTGCGCAAGATCAGCTCGGCGCTGCTGGGCGGGTTCCTGGACGTCCCCGACCCGGCCGACCTGGAGGCCGACTTCCTGGCGATGACGCGGGCCGCGATGAGCAAGGAGGTCGCGGACGTGACGATGCGCGTGTGGACGCCGCAGCAGGCGCGGCTCCGGTTCGTCAAGCAGATGGTTCCCGCCGTCGAGGACCTGACCGGCCGCCGGGTCGAGTCGGGCGCGCAGACCGGCGACTACCCGCTCGGCGCGTGGGGGAGCGAGTCCCGCGAGTATCACGTGTGCGTCGAGGTGCAGCCCGGCGACGTCGGACGGCAGATGCGCGCCGCGTGGGTGAAGCTGCTGGCGGGCGACGAGGTGCTCGCGTCCGGGAACGTCCTCGCCGAGTGGACCGACGACGAGGCCCACTCCACCCGCATCAACGGCCGGGTCGCGCACCACACCGGGCAGTCGGAGCTCGCCGAGGCGATCCAGGAGGGCCTGGAGGCGCGGCGCGAGGGCGACGAGGACCGCGCGACCGCCCGGCTCGGACGCGCGGTCGTCCTCGCGCGGGAGGTCGGCAACGAGCAGATCTCCGGCCTGCTCCACCGGGTCGTGGACGTCGTCGACGAGGCGGCCGGCACCGTCCGGCTGAAACGGGACGTGTCGAAGGCGGATGAGATGTCGCTCGACACCCGTTCCGTCCGGACCGTCCGGACCCGGCACGGCGACGACGGCAAGGCCGGAGGCTGAGGCCCATGCCGATCTGCCCGCGCGGGCACACGTCCCGAAGCGCCGACCGCTGCGACGTGTGCGGCGACCCCATCGGCGGCCCGCCCCCGGCACCGCCCGCGGCTCCGCCCCCGGTACCGCCCGCGGCCGGGCCCGATCCGCCCACGTGCCCGCACTGCGGGACGCCCCGTTCGGGCCGCTTCTGCGAGGCGGACGGCTACGACTTCGACACCGGCACCCTCTACACGGTCGAGCTGGCGATCGACCGCGCGGCGCGCGCCGTGCCGCTGGTGCCGCAGCCGCGCACCGGCAGCTCCCCGGCCGCCCAGGCCGCGCAGCCCGGGCCGTCCGCGCTGGTCGCGGCCGACCGCGCCTACTTCGACACGGTCGTCGCCGAGATGGGCGAGGACGCCGCCGGCTTCGCGTTCCCGCCCTACTGCCCGGAGCGGCGCGTCCCGCTGACCGGCGGCGAGGTCCGGATCGGCCGGCGCAGCGCGTCCCGCGGGATCGTGCCGGAGATCGACCTGAGCGCGCCGCCCGAAGACCCCGGTGTGTCGCATCTGCACGCCGTCCTGCTGGCGCGGCCCGACGGCACCTGGACCCTCGTCGACCCCGGTTCGACGAACGGCACGACGGTGAACGGCGGCACCGCGCCGATCCCGGTGAACGCGCCGGTGCCGATGGCGGACGGCGACCGCATCCACGTGGGCGTCTGGACGACCATCACGCTGTCCCTGCAGGAAGGCCCGCCATGACGATGAGTCCCGCGCAGCCGGCGGCTCCCGCTCCCCGGACGCCCGGCCCGCGGCTCGACCCGGCCCCGCCCCGCTCACCCACGCCCGGCGCCCCGCGCGGCGGCCGCCTCCGGACGTTCCTGCGCGGCCGCTGGCTGAAGACGATTCCCGGCCGCATCCGCGCGCATGCCGTGCTCTGCCTCGCCGCGCTCGTCGCGCTGCTGGCCGTCCTCACCGTGTCGGTCGGGAACGCGCGCGACTCCGTCCAGACGATCGGGCACGACGCGGGCCCGCAGGTCGTCGCGACCGGCACGCTGTACTTCGCGCTCAGCGACATGGACGCGCAGGTGTCCAACATCCTGCTGATCGGGCGCGAGCACAATCTCGGCATCGGCTACGACAACTCGCTGCGCGTGTACGAGAAGCGCCGCGCGGAGGCGGACGCGGCGGCCGTGCAGGCCGCGCAGCTCGCCGGGCGCGACCCGGCGCTGAAGCGGACCGTCCAGGAGGTGCTGGACGGCCTCGGCAAGTACGAGCGCCTCGTCGGCCAGGCCATGCAGCTCGACGCGCAGTCGGACCACGCGGCGGGCGAACTGCCGCCGCAGGTCGTCGACGCCTACCGGCAGGCGACCGACCTGATGAAGCTGCAACTGCTGCCGAAGGCGTACAACATCACGCTGGACAGCGGCGCGCACGTCCGGCAGTCGTATGAGACGAAGCGGTCGGCGGTGCTCGCGGGACGCGCCTGGGTCGCCCTCACCGGCCTGGTCGTGCTGCTCCTGCTGATCGCGACGCAGCTGTACCTGGCCCGGACGTTCCGGCGCGTCCTCAATCCGGCGCTGGTGCTCGCGACGCTCGGCACGGTCGTGCTCACCGCGGTCGGCGCGGGCCTGCTCACCGCGCACGCGGGCCACATCAAGAAGGCGAAGGAGGACGGGTTCGACTCGATCCTCCAGCTGTCGCGGGCGCGGGCGATCAGCCACAGCGCGTTCGCCGACGAGAGCCGCTACCTGCTCGATCCGGGCCGCGCCGACACCTACGAGCAGACCTACCTCGACAAGTCCCTGTCGGTGATCTACCCCGACCTCGGCGACAAGCCGGTGAACCTGGAGAACTACTACGCGGGCCTGGAGCAGAAGGTCGCCCCGTACAAGCCGGGCAAGGGCGCCGTGCCGTTCCTCGGCTTCTTCGGAGACGAGGCCCGCACGATCGACAAGGGCCGGGAGGCCGACGCCCTCGCGGCGGTGCTCGCGGCGTACCGGACCGTCCAGCGCAACGACGCCGAGATGCGGCGGCTTGCGTCGTCGGGGAACCGGTCCGGAGCGATCGACCTGCGGATGGGCCGGACGTCCGGCGCCATCCACGACTTCGACAACTTCGACCAGGCGCTCAGCCTGCTGACGGCCGTCCACCAGGACGCCTTCGACAAGGCGATCGAGGACGCGGACGGCGGGCTGCGCGGCTGGAACGCCGTCCCGCCCGCCGGCGCCGCCGTGATCGCCCTGCTGGTCCTGGCGGGGGTCCGCCCCCGGCTGGCCGAGTTCCGCTGACCGTGACCGGAGGAGAGCAAGCCATGCGCGGTACCCGAGCCGTCGCCGCCGTCCTGGCCGCGGCGGTGCTGGCGGGCTGCGGCCTCGGCGGCACCGAGGAGGAGTCCGTCGCCGACAAGGACTCCCTGGTCATCGGCGTGAAGGAGGACCAGCCGGCGCTCGGCGTGAAGCGCCCGGACGGGACGTACGAGGGCTTCGACGTCGACGTCGCCACCTACATCGCGGGGAGGATGGGCGTCCCGAAGAGCCGCATCACGTGGCGGACGACGAACTCGTCCGTCCGCGAGGAGGCGCTCGCGAAGGGCACCGTCGACATGATCGTCGCGACGTACTCGATCACCGCCAAGCGCAAGATGAAGGTCACCTTCGGCGGGCCCTACTACGTCGCCCACCAGGACACCTTCGTCCGCGCCGACGCCGCGTCCATCAGGGACGTCCGCGACCTCAAGGGCAAGCGGATCTGCGAGGTGACCGGCTCCAACTCCTGGCGCCGCGTCATCGAGGAGCGCAAGGTCGCCGCCGAGCCCGTCACCGTCGGCACCTATGGGGCCTGCATGGACGCCCTCGCCGCCGGGAGGCTCGACGCCGTGTCGACCGACGACCTGATCCTCGCCGGGTTCGCCGCCGGCCGCCCCGGACGCATGATCAACGCGCCGTTCACCGACGAGAAGTACGGCGTCGGGCTCAAGAAGGGCGACCTGAAGGGCTGCGAGGAGGTCAACCGGGCCATCACCGCGATGTACCAGGACGGCACCGCGCAGCGCCTGCTCACCAAGTGGTTCGGCAGGTCGGGGCTGAAGCTGACGACGAGCGTCCCGCAGTTCGAGGGCTGTACCTGAGCCCCCGTCAGGGGGTGGTCGTGGACGGGAACGCGACGATCGCCTCGCGCAGCGTGTCGTAGATCGGGATGTACCGGTCGATGCCGGTGATGCGGAAGACCCGCTGGACGCGCGGCGGCAGCGCCACCAGCGCGATGTGGCCGCCGCGCTCGAGGGCCCGCCGGTTGGCGGCGACGAGCGCGTTCAGGCCGGTCGAGTCGCAGAACGTGACCTCGCGCATGTCGACGACCACCGGCTCGTCGGTGTCGACGACCTCGAAGAGGGTCTCCTCGAAGCGCGTCCGGGACACCACGTCGATGTCGCCCTGGACACGGACGACCGTGCAGCGGTCGTCGCGCATCAGGCTGATGTCGAAGTCCATGGTCACCTCACGCCCATCCGGTCGTACCCGGCCATCTCAGGTGACTCCTCAGGATCGCGCACCCGTGCCCGCATTCCAAGCTCTCACCGGGAATGGGGACCGGTCACCGAGCCCGCCCCGCCGGACCGCAACGCCGTCCCGGACGTCCGGCCGGTCCCACGTGCAGACTCTACCCGACGTGCCGTCCCGGACGTCCGGATGCGTCCGGGGACCTCCGGGAAACGAGGGCAATAACTTACTCAAGAGAAACTTACTGAAGGGTAAGAAATGGCGTCCAATGTCACTCGCGCGGGGCTTGACCTGCGCTTGGACCATTTCTTACCCGCCTCCCCGCGCGAAAGGCGGACGCTGACTCCGACCCGGATCGGCGCAGAGGTTACAGTGAGGTGGCGAAATTCGGGAGGCTGGGTGTTCTACACGTTCATGACGCGCGTGGTGCGTCCGATCCTCTGGCTGCTATTTCGGCCCCGCGTCGTCGGCGGCGAGAACGTGCCGAGCTACGGGCCGCTGATCGTGGCCAGCAACCACCTGTCGTTCATCGACAGCTTCATCATCCCGCTCGCGGTGCCGCGCCCGGTCACCTACATCGCCAAGGCCGACTACTTCGAGGGCGGCGGGCTGAAGAAGGGCTTCGTCCGCTGGTTCCTGACCAACCTCGGGCACGTCCCGGTCCGCCGCGGCGCCCGCCGCGCCGCGATGGGCGCGCTCGAGCAGGCCGCCGAGGTCCTCGACAACGCCGGCGCCTTCGCGATCTACCCCGAGGGCACCCGCTCCCCGGACGGACGCCTCTACCGCGGCCGCACGGGCGTCGGCTGGCTCGTCCTGGAGTCCGGCGCCCGCGTCCTGCCGGTCGCCCTGGAGGGCACCGAGAAGATCCAGCCGATCGGCGCCGCCTTCCCGCGCGTCTTCGGCCCCCGCCCCACCGTGCGGATCGGCCCGCCCATGGACTTCTCCCACTACCGCGACCTCCCGCCGGCCAAGGCCCGCCGCGCCATCACCGACGAGATCGTCGAGACCATCCAGAAGATGTCCGGCCAGGACTACGCCGCCGAATACAACGACCGCGCCGAACAACAGAACTGAGGCGCCGCCCTCCGCTGCCGCTCCGGCCGTCGCGTGACGGGGCCCGGCCTCGCGGTTCATGACGTCCGTTCCGGTCGTCGGGTTGGGGGTGAGGCGCCGCCCTCCGCTGCGCTCCGGCCGTCGCGTGGCGCGGCCCGGCCCCGCGGTTCATGACGTCCGTTCCGGTCGTCGGGTTGGGG
>NZ_SMJW01000349.1 GCF_004348335.1 Actinomadura bangladeshensis
GGCACGGGGCGGGCACCGGCGTCCTCCTCGGCCGCGACTACCGGCGCGTCGCCGAGGTCCGGACCGGGAACGGCGTGCGGGGCGACTTCCACGAGTTCGTGCTCACCGACCGCGGGACGGCGCTGATCATCGCCTATCCGACGGTCACGGCCGACCTGCGTCCGATCGGCGGGCCGCGCGAGGCGGAGGTCCTCGACAACCGGGTCCAGGAGATCGACGTCCGCACGGGCGAGGTGCTGCTCGACTGGAGCGCCCTCGACCACCTCGACATCACCGAGACCCGCACGCCCCTGACCAAGGACGCGAACGGCACGAAGGGCAAGGCGTTCGACCCCGTCCACGTCAACTCGGTCCAGGACGACGGGGACACGCTGCTGCTGTCGGCGCGCAACACCTGCGCCCTCTACTCGCTCGACCGGCGGACGGGCGCCGTCCGCTGGCGGCTCGGCGGCCGGCGCGGCGACTTCGCGCTCGGCGACGGCGCCGCGTTCGCCTGGCAGCACGATGCCCGCCGGCAGCCGGACGGGACGATCACGCTGTTCGACAACCGCATCGACGAGCCCGGCGACGGCCCCTCCCGGGGGCTCGTCCTCAAGGTCGACGAGGACGCCCGCACAGCGGAACGGGTCCGCGAGTACGCCGACGGCAGGACCTTCGGCCAGTACATGGGCAACATGCAGATCCTGCCGGACGGGAACGTGCTCGTCGGCTGGGGTTCGACGCCGGCGATGACGGAGTTCGCCGCCGACGGCACGCCCAGGCTGGAGGTCACCGGGATCGGCGACGGCTCCTACCGCGTGTACCGCGCCGACTGGTCCGCGCGTCCCGCGACCGCCCCGGACGTCGCGGTGACGCCGCTGCCGGACGGCCTCATGCGCGTCCATGCGAGCTGGAACGGCGCGACCGACGTCGCCCGCTGGCGTTTCGTCACCGGCTCCGAGACCCGCCCGGTTGCGGCGAGGACCGTTCCGCGCAAGGGCTTCGAGACGGCGGTGACGCTCGCGCACTCCCCCGGCGTCATCGCCGAGGCCCTGGCCGCCGACGGCACCGTCCTCGGCCGGTCGCAGCCGCGGGTCGTGTGATCAGTCCTCAGTCCTCTTTGGGCGGGTTGTTGAGGATGCGGTAGCGGTCGAGGATGCGTTCCAGTTCGCGGCGGTCGCGCTTGGTGGGGCGGCCCGCGCCGCGCTCGCGGCGGCCGACCGGGATGAGCGCCTCGCGCGGCGGCGGGGGCGGGCTCTGGTCGATCAGGCACTCCTGCGCGGCGGGCGCGCCGACCCGCTTGCGGACGATCTTCTGCACGACGACGACCCGCTCCCGCCCGTCATGGCGGAGCCGCACCGTGTCGCCCGGCTTCACCGCGGTGGACGGCTTGGCGCGCTCGTCGTTCACGCGGACATGGCCCGCCCGGCACGCCGTCGTCGCCATCGAACGGGTCTTCAGCAGCCGCACGGACCAGATCCACAGATCGACCCGCACGGACCCCTCGTCGCCCATGCGTCCATGATGTCACCCGGACACGGCTGCCCGGTGTGCACCGATCCAGGCGTCGGCGCGCTCCCACTGCTCGTAGAGCCAGCCGACGCGGGCGTCCCGGTCGCCCGGGACCTCCTCGGCGGGGATCCGCCACCAGCGGGCCTGGACGGGCCCGGTCAGCGGGATGCGCCGCCACACGTCCCGGGCCGTGGCCATGTGGTCGAGGCCGATGTGCGCGACGAACACGACGTCGGCGGACGGCGCGGCGTCGAGCGCGGCGAGGACGCCGCCGGGGCGCGGCGGCATCAGGTGGCGCATCGCGGCGGCGCGGGTCGCCTCGTCGGTGCGGCGGAGCCGGGTCAGCCGCCGGATCGCGCGGCGCCGCCGCTCCGGAGAGAAGTTGCCGCCCTCGGGGAAGATCAGCAGCGCGTCGCGCGGGCCGAGGCCCGCGGCGAGCCGGCCGATGTCCTCGGCGGCGCCGCCGCCGGGCGTGACGAACACGTTCGGCATCCGGTTCGCGGCGATGTCGATGCACGGGTCGAACTGGAGCTGCGCCTTCATGACGACGCGGGGCCGCCGCCGGTAGTCGGTCATCAGGTGGTGGACGAGCAGGAGCGCGTCACCGGGCCCGGCGTGCCGGCTGAGGACGATCAGCGGGCGGTCGCCGGGCGGCGCGGCGCCGCCGCCGGAGACCTCCACCCGCAGGCCGAGCCGCCGCTGCGCGGACCCGTACAGCCCGGCGACGTAGCGGCGGATGACGTCGTAGTGCCGGTCGTCGCGGGTGCGGCGGCGGATCCACAGCAGGCCGCACTGCAGCACGGCGACCGACTCCCGCGTCCCCCAGGCGAGCGCGAACCACAGCAGCCGGAGCGCCCTCTTGCGGTCGCGTCCGATCAGGAAGGCCGCCGCGTACCCGACCGGGAAGACCACGATGATCAGCAGGGTCAGGACGAACAGCAGCGGCGTGAAGGCCAGGCGGCGGACGACGGAGGGTGGCAGCATGTCACGCTCGTTCTTTGAGGTACTCCAAGGATGCCTGGTAGGCGCGTTCGATGTGAGCCCGGATCCCGGACACGTTCCGGTAGCGCATCTGGGCGAGGTCTACGCCGGCCTTCTGCGGCTTGGCGCCCGCCGGCAGGACGTGCACGGCCAGGCCGTCCGGAAGGGTCGCCATCTCCTCGAAGAACCGGTGCCGCCGCGCGATCTCGAACGCGACCATGCCGACCTCCCACGGGAGGCGCGGCGGCGGCAGGTCGCGCTCGATGCGGCCGACGTGCAGGACGTAGACGGTCGTCGCGCCGAGCATCACCGCCCGACCGACCGGGATGCTGTGGACGAGCCCGCCGTCGAAGTAGTGCCGGTCCCCGACCCGGACGGGCGGCAGCAGCCCCGGCACGGCGGACGAGGCCAGCACCGCCGGCACCAGCGGGCCGGAGGTGAACCAGTGCGCCATCGCCGTCTCGATCCCGGCGGCGACGCACTGGAAGGGGACGGCGAGCTCCTCGAACGTCCGGACGGGGAGCAGCTCGTCCAGCATGCGGCGCAGCGGCTCGTTCGAGTGCAGGTGGGTGCCGGAGCGGGCGAGCGTCCACAGCCGCGCCCAGAGCCGCGCGCCGAACACGTCGCGGGTGGCGTCGTCGGACCACAGGCTGGTGAGGCGCTCGACGGCCGTGCCGGGGTCGGCCGCCACGAACGCGCCGTTCAGCGCGCCGATCGACGTCCCGACGACGAGGTCGGGCCGGACGCCGGCCTCCGCGAGCGCCCGCAGCATGCCGACCTCGTGCGCGCCGAGCACGCCGCCGCCGCCGAGCACGAACGCCACCCGCGGCTCGCCGTCCACCCGCGTCTCCCTTCACGACGCTGGAAGCCTCACCCGTAGAAACCGGGATAAACGACCGGACGGCCGCACTGAGTGCGTTGACCTGCGGCGTGTTGTTGTTATGAGGCGCCCTATAACAACAACACGCCGCAGGTCAACGGGGGTCAGTGGTGGTGGGGTCGGGTGCGGAGGCCGTAGCCGTAGGGGAACAGCGGCTTGTAGGCGCGGTCGCCGACGTTGATCGGCTCCTGGGCCTCGCTGCGCGGCCACGTCACCGGCAGGCGGCCGGTGAAGGGACGCTTGCCGAACAGGACGTCCGCGACGCCCGCGCCCTCGCTGCCCGGCAGCCAGGACATGACGAACGCGTCCATCTCGGACAGCTGGTCGGTGACGATCTGCGGCCGTCCCGCGACGTCCAGGACGACGCAGGTCCGGATCGCGCCGCACACCTTGTCGATCGCGGCCTTGTCGGCGTCGGACAGGTTCAGCGTGTGCCCGTTGCCGACGTCGCCGACGCCCTCGGCGTACGGGGTCTCGCCGACCACGACGACGCCGACGTCACTGCCCGCCATGGACGCCGACGCGTCCGCGCTGTAGGTGACGTGGGACGAGTTCTGCTTGATGCCGTCCAGAATCGTCGTGCCGGGGATGATGTTCCCGGACGAGCCCTGCCAGGTGACCGTCCAGCCGCCCGCCTGGTTGCCGATGTCGTCGGCGTTGGCGCCCGCGACGTAGATCCGCGCGTTCTTGCGCAGCGGCAGCGCGCGGCCCGCGTTCTTCAGCAGGACCTGCGACTCCGCGACGGCCTGCCGCGCGACCGCGCGGTGCTCCGGCGATCCGATCGTCTTCGCGAGGCTGCGGTCGGTGTAGGGGTGCTCGAACAGGCCGAGCTCGAACTTCGCCGTCAGGATGCGGCGCACGGCGTCGTCGATGCGGGACATCTTCACGCGTCCCGCCTTGACCTCGGCGATCAGCGTCTGGATGAACTGCGGGGCGCTGTAGGGCTCCATGAACATGTCCATGCCGGCGTTGACGGACGTGCGCACCTGCGTGGCGTAGTCGCCGGGGATCTGCTGGATGGCCGCCCAGTCGCTGATGAGGAACCCGTCGAAGCCGATCTTCTTCTTGAGGACCTCGGTCAGCAGCTCCTCGTGCGCGCTCATCTTGACCGGGTTGCCGACGCCGTCCTCGGTCCAGTCGACGCTGGAGAACGACGGCATGATGCTGCCGACGCCGTACTTGCGCACGGCCGTAACGTACGGCGCGAGGTCGATCTTCGCGAACGTCCTGCGGTCGGTGACGGTGACGCCCTGGTCGATCGTGTACGTCCCGCTGGTGGACGAGCCGAACTTCGTGTCGCCGTCCCCAGCGAAGTGCTTCGCCGTCGCGAGGACGTGCCGGTTCGTCGCCATGTCCCGCTTGTGCTCGCCCTGGAAGCCCTCGATGCCGACGGCCATCTCGCTCACGAGCCGCGGGTCCTCGCCGAAGGACTCGTACGTCCGGCCCCAGCGCAGGTCGCGGCTGACGCAGACGCACGGCGCGAACACCCACTGCGGCCCGGTCGCCTTGGTCTCGATCGCGGTGATCTGCTCTTCCCGCTCGACGAGCGCGGGGTCGCGGGTCGCGCCCATCCCGATGTTGTGCGGGAAGATCGTCGCACCGACGAGGTTGTTGTGTCCGTGCACCGAGTCGATCCCGTACAGCAGCGGGATCTTCAGCCGGGTGGCGAGCGCCTTCGCCTGGTAGGCGTCCACCATGTCGGCCCAGCCGGCCGGGGTGTTGTCGGCGGGCACCGAGCCGCCGCCGGACAGCACCGAGCCGAGCGCCAGCGTCGTGATCTGGTCGCGGTCGCCGTCGATGGCGCCGCGCTCGGCCTGCGCCATCTGGCCGACCTTCTCCTCCAGCGTCATCCGGCCGAGCAGGTCGCCCACCCGCTGGGCGACGGGGAGCCGCGCGTTGAGGTAGGCCGGCGGCCCGTCGGCCACCGCGGGCGGTACCGCGATGGCGGACGGGAGCGCGGCGATGGCCGCGAGCGCGACCAGTGATCGCCCGATCCGGGTGGCGATGACGCGTCTGTGGGGGTGTCGCAAGTCGTCCCTCCTGAGTCGCTGCGAGGACGCCGCACGGCCCGGCGGACCGCACACGGCCGGGCGCGGAGGTCGCGGCACGCCCGGACGGCCACGACCTCCGCGCTCGGCGACGTCGTCACTCAGGAACCTCCCCCGGCTTCCGGGCGGCTGTCAACGGACCCGCCCGGCGCTCGCCGGACCCTGGTGAAAACTGGGGAAGAGGGGTTGACGGAGACTAAATTCACACGTTGAATCATGCACCGAACAAAGCCGGTCGGACGGCGCGGACCGAGAGCGCCCCCGCCCCGGCGGCGCTGCCCGGCCGGCGCCGGCGCTCCCGCACCACCGGTCGCACTGGCCACCTCCGGCCACGCGAGCGCCCGGGCGGCCGGCGGGTGAACGGCCTGCCCGGGCGCTCGCCATCCGGTGTGGCGCTCACTCAGGACCGCGCGTCGCTCATGTGGACGGGCGACCGCGCTTCCCGCGGTCCTCCCCGCGAACGTCCTCGTCGCGGGTCACCTCGATGCGCTCCTTGCGGAGTTCGCCGCGCACCGTCTGCTCGTCCTGCACCTCCTCGGTGCGCACGTGGATGCGCTCGACCGGGATGGTCTCCTTGGCGATGACCGGCCGCTCCTCGTAGAGGATGATCTCGTGGTCGTCCTCGGCAAGGGTGACCTGCGGGTTCGGCTCGCCGCCCACGATCGGCTCGCGGTCGATCCGCACCTCCTCGTGCGAGACCGGGATCGTGCGCTCGACCATCTCCGTCTCGACGTACTTGTGCACCCGGACGCGGCCGGCCTCGTGCCGCTCGGTGCCGATCCGCATCTGCTCCTCCGACCGGGTGATCTCGGTCATCGGGGCCTCCGCGCCCTCGCGCGCCGACTGCGGCGGCATGGCCGGCTGCTCGCGGCCCGCCCGGTCCGGGCGGACGGCCATCCCGGCGGCGCCCGCGGGCCCGGCCGTGCCCGTCTCGGTGCTCCCGGTCGTCTCGGTCGTCTCGGTCGTCCCGGCCTCACCCGTCGGCCCGCGGTCACCGGCCGTCCGGTCGGCGTCCCGCGCCGTCTCCGCGTCGCCGCCCTGGCGGCGACCGCCCGGGGGGCGCACGCCGTAGTGCCGGTACAGGTCCACGATCTGGGCGTGCGACAGGTGCTCGTCGGCGTCGACGTTCGGGGCGCCCTTGATGGTCTCCTTGTCGTACGGGACCTGCAGCATGTCCTTGTTCTTGCGCGAACCCGAGAGCGGGACGAAGCTCTCCCGCATCCCGAACCATCCGGTGTGCACGGTCACCCACTCCGGCGAACCGGAGTCGTCGTTGAGGTAGACCTGCTTGATCGTGCCGACCTTGGTCCCGTTGGTGTCGGTCACGCTCATGCCCATGAGTTCCCGCACCTGTGTCTGCGTCTGCACGTTGAACACCTCTGCTTCCGTGAACGCTGCCGGCGGCGAGACGGGGGGCGGGGGAGGTGGGTCC